>CAZMGO010000001.1:0-17056 GCA_964565845.1 uncultured Oscillospiraceae bacterium
TTCCGAATCATCGTCTTCGCCATTTTCGGCATCTCCGTCTTCGGTGTCTCCGTCGACTCCGCCGTGGACGTTACAACAATCGTCGGCTCCGAATCAAGCTCAAGCTCTCCGTCGCCGTAGACTGGAACGATGGTCGTCACCATCATCAGAATCATCAGCCACGAGAATACGCGCTTTTTCATCGTTTTCCTCCATAGATATATATGACCGATTTACCCAAAGAATCATAGCTCTATCGATTCACGCTGATTATACCACATCTTTCATATTTCCGCAAGATGTTTCGAAAGCGTTTCATTTATCCGCAGGTCTTTTCAATCATTCTTCTTTTTCTGTCCCCATTCGCTTGAATGGGGACAGAAACATCCGTCAGCCGCCAATTGTAATCCACATGGCTGGCCGGTAGCCGACATCCGAATGCCCCACATCCGAGCCGTCCGTCCAGATCGCGCCGCTTCCGCTCACATACATGGCATTAACGACATACCTTGCGCTGTCCGTATACTTTCCGCTGTCGCGCAGCCACCAGCACTTTGTGTCCTTGATTCGGCTGTCTTGGCTTATGGCGTATGCGGTTGGCGTTGCCTTTCGATCTGCCTTCTCCGGCAGATATTCGCGAACCTCGTCTGCGCTCAGGAAGAATACGCGGTCACTGCCCACGCTTGCGATGCGGGTGCGCTCCTCCTCCGTAAACGAACCATTCAGGAATGTTCCGTTGCACCACCAGCGCGCGTGATACGTTTCGTTCAAATACTCCTCGGTGCAAAACTCCGTCATCGACCGATTCTTGGGAATCTTGCTCGTCGAACAGGAGAATCTGCGCCCGGTGTTGTAAATCACGTTCGTACCGATTTTCCCAATGTTCGAGCCGTCCCACGTGCAATACTTAAACTTGATCCATGAAGGATTAAAGTATCCTCTTGCTGTCAGAATTTTCTCGGTAAGCACCAGCGCCTTTCCATCCTCCACGGTCAGCACGCGCCATGCGATCTCTTCTCCCTGGAAGCTGCCCATGACCAGCTTTGCCGCCACCGTAACCTTTCCGCCGATAATGGAAACCTCAAAGTCGTCCAGAGCTACCTCAACAGAATATGCGCCCGCGATCTCCGGCGTATAGATCAGCGTGCGTTCCGTCGTTCCCTCGACCGTCTCCACAAGCTGGCCGTCGGCATACACTCGATAGGTAAAGCGCTCATTTGACTGATACTCCTCCGCCAAGCTCTTTATTGTCCAGGTAATCGGAAGGCCGACGCAGCCGTTTTCCTGCGTATCGCAGGCAATTCGAACCGGCGAACGCTTTACCGTCAGCGTACAGACATCGGAAACGCCGTTTACCGTCCTCACCCGAATTTCTGTCGTTCCGGCCTCCATGCCGATTACGCGTCCTTCGGACGAAACCACGGCAATGGTCTCGTCGTCCGATGTGAATTCCACCGGGCTCCATTCATCGTCCGCGAAGCTCGTCTTGAGCGTTGCCATCATATCCTCGTAGATTGTCAGCTCGTTCGAGGACAGACGAATGCTCGTGGGCTCATTATACACATGTACCGTGCAGCTTGCGGTTTTTCCGTTGTAGGTCGTCGCCGTCACCGTCGCATCGCCGCGGCTCACGCCCGTCAGCACGCCCTCCTTCACCGCAACAACCGCTTCGTCGCTGCTCGTCCAGCGGATATTGGCAGCCGCTTCCGTTCCAATCCACGCAAGAAGCTTGCACTCGTATCCGGCTGCATTCGTCTTTACCACGTCAATCTCCTGCGCGCTCAGCTTGACGGAGGTCGGCGCGTCCACAACCGTAAGCGCAACCGTTTTGCTCACGCCGTTATAGGCCTTAATCGTAATTGTGACGCTGCCCTTCTTGATTCCCTTCACCGTGCCGTCCGCGCTTACCGTCATATACGCCTTATTGCTCGACGCATACGTCAGCTCGATTGGCAGCTCGCGCTCCATACCGTCTATCGCAATCGCGCAAAGGTTGATGGATTCGCCCACGCCGATGCGCGTCTGAGTGCTGTCAACGCGTATCTTCACAGGCGCCGGCGTCACCTTCACCGGATAGGAAGCCGCAAAGGCCTCTCCCGTTTTCCGATTCATTACCGTAGCCACAATTTCCGTTTCGCCCTCCCGCTTTGCAATCACCTCTCCCGTGGAGGAATTCACGTATGCCACATACGGATTTTTCGAGCTGTAGGTAACCCGTCCGGTCTCCTCCTCGCGAATGACAGCCTTTCGCGTATCCTTCGAGCCTTCGCCCAGCACTGCGCCGTCCGTATCGTCAAACCAGATTCCCGACGGCTCGCTTTTAATGGTAACGACGCACGTCGCCTTCTTGTGATTAAAGGCTTCTGCCGTAATCGTCACCGTTCCTACCCCATAAACCGTAACGAGACCGTCCTCTACCGTTGCAAGCGTCTCGTCGCTGCTGCTCCAGGTTATGCGTCCTGCCGTTCCGTTCGGCAGCGCCGCCGCAAGCCTCAGCTTCTCGCATTCGGAAATTACCGCCTTTGTACGGCTGATGCCTACCCGGGTCGGAGCCGCCAGCACCTTTACCGTCATTTGGGTTGTTATGCCGTTGCTTGCCTTCACCGTAACCACGGAGGAGCCGACCTTCTTGCCCGTTGCCTTCAGACCGGAGACCGTTACATATGCCGTCTTGGCGCTTTTCAGCGTAAAATCGGTCTCCACGAGATTGCCGCGCGCATCATAGGCCACCGGTTCAATCGTCACGCTCTCCTTTACGCCAATGGAAACAGTGCTGCTTTCCAGCTCAATCCGGCTGGGCGCGGGGAGTATCTGAATCTCGCAGCTTGTCTTCAGCTCATCGCCCGTGCTGCAGCGCTTCACCGTCGCAGTCAGCACGGCCCGTCCGGAAACCTGTCCGCTTACCACGCCGTTCGCATCCACCGACGCAAGCTCATACTCAGGATCGTCGCTTGTAATTTCATAAACAGGCGTGCCATAGCTGTCCGCCGGTTCCATTACCAGCTTCACCTGCAGCGTTCCGCCCTCCTCTACGCTGTATACGTCTTCGGCAAAGGCTATGCGCTCCGGCGCTTCCGCTACCGTAACCGTACACTTTGCCTTCTTGCCATTGTACGTTTTTGCGGTAATCGTTGCAGCGCCCACGCCGGTACCCGTAACAAAACCGGTATCCGCGTCAACGACCGCCACGGCTCTGTCACTGCTTTCAAATGTGTATTCGCCGGCCTGACCGCTGGGCAGCTTTGCCGAAAGCTGCGCCGTTTCGCCGAGCTGCAGCTTCACCTGCGTGCAATTCAGCGTCACCTTTGTCGGTGCCGCTCCCACGCTTACGGTGATCGTCTGCGATGCGCCGCCGGTCGCCGTGACGGTAATCTTCGCCGTTCCTTTGGCGATTCCCTTTACCTCGCCCTTCGCGCTCACCTTCGCGATTTTCGCATTCGAGGACTTGAACGTGAGCGTCGCCAGAAGCTCCTCGTTCGCCTCATCCATCGCCTTCACGCTTAGCTGAACCGTTTCTCCAACGCCGATAGAACGCAGCTCTTCAATTTCCAGCCTTTCCGGTGCTTCCTTTACCACCACGCGCGCCGCGCCCACTTCCGCTTCGTTCTCCGCCGTGCGCACGCGAATGGTCGTTTCGCCGAGACTGACACCAGTCACAAGGCCCGTCTCTTCGTCAACTGCGGCAATCCTGGCATCATCCGAGGTAAATACGAGCGTTCCAAGTGCGTTCTCGGGCGCAGAGGCATACGCCAACGTAAACGCAGACCCTTTTCCAAGGACATACGTCTCCCGTTCAAACGAAACCGTTTCGATCAGCGGATGAACAACCACGCGGCATGCATCCGTCTTGCCATTGTAGGTCTTCGCGATAATCCTCGTTTCGCCTACGGCCACCGCCGTAATCAAGCCTGTCTGCGCATCCACCCTCGCAATTTCCGTGTTTTCACTTTCAAAGCAAACGCCGTCAAGCACCTTCGGCGTCACCGTGGCCGTAAGCTGCAGCGCCGCACCCACGGGCATATCCACGCTATCCCTTACAGAAACCTTCGTCGGTGCCTTTACAACCGTGAGCCAGATCTCCTTCTTTACCTTTTCATTGTCCGTGCTGACGCAGGTAATCTTCACCCGCCCCGTTTTCAATGCATGGAGCGTCTGCCCATCCGTCACGGAAATGGTTTTTGCCTGCGCGGAAATCAGTCGATAGGCAAAGCCCTCCTCCAGCCGTTCCCCGCGCGCATCATAGGCTATCGGACTCAGCGTGCACTCGCTGCCCAGTCCAAGGCTGGTAATCTGACTTTTCGGAAATTCAATTTTGCACGCGGCGCGCTCGACGACGATTGAAATCGTCGCTTCTCTTTTCATTTCTCCAGCTGTATAGCTCGCACGCAGCGTCGCGCTCCCGGCATACAGCCCCTTCACGGTGCCGTCCTCGCTCACCGCGGCAATCGCCTTTTCCGCCGGAGTACCGTCCGGATTCCGCATGTCCTCAAGCGCATATTGGATTTCGTAGGCATATTCATTCGCCGGTGCCACGAGCAGCTCCAGCTTTTGCTCCCGCTGCTCGCCGACCGTCAGGGAATCCTGCGCGAATGCAAGCGACTGCAAGGCCTCGTTTACCGTAAGGACGCATTCACAGCTTTTTCCATTGTATGCGCTCGCCTTCACCGTAACCGTTCCCATATCAAGAGCCGTCAGACAGCCGTTTTCATCAATCCGCACAATCCCGGCAGGCTCGCATTCAAAGGTATAGCCGCTGCACCCGCCGCCTGCACTGTCCTTTACCGCAAGCTTCATGGATTCGCCGACGGCAAGCGCATTTTTCTGTTTCTTCGTGTCAAACGTCAGCTTGCCCGGCGCTTTCTTTGCATTGATTGTCAAGGTAGCCTTCGCGCCGTTTTCCGCCTGTATGGTGATTGTCGCCTTACCGGTGCCCGTACCCTTCACGCGGATTCCGGTTTCGTCCTTCTGCACGGCCACAACCGTCTTTTGGCTTGTTTTCACCGTGAACGTCGTGCTTTCGGTGATGTCCTCCCCGTAGCCATCGTATGCGTGCACGTCCAGATTGACGATTTCCCCCTTTCCAAGCTGCGTGACCGCATTGCCAATCACAAGCTCAACCGGCGCAGTGCGTACAACGAGACGGCTTTCGGCAACAACCTCGCAGCCCTCTTCATAGTTGTATGTCGTTGCGCGAAGCACGGCCTCGCCCGCGCGCAGCGCCTTCACCGTTCCCTGCTCATCCACCGTAGCAATATCGCTTCCAACGATTTCGAATGCTACGCTTCCATAGCTGCCTGTGGGTACAAAAACGCCCTTTGCCTTCACGGTCTGGCCTTCCAGCAGCTCGTATACCGCCTTATCGAACACAAGCCCGGTCGGTGCCGCGACCACCGTTACCTTGCACGTCGCCGTTTTTCCATTGTATGTGCGCACGGTAATTGTCGCCGTTCCCGTGCCCTTTGCCGTCACAAGGCCGTTTTCCACGGAAGCAGCCTTTGCATTGCTCGTGCTCCAGCTGACCGCGCCAACGCCCTTCGTGAGCGTCGCCTCAAGCTGCAGCGTTTCACCGACGCTCAGCTTTGCGCTGGCCTTGCTCAGCTTCACTGCCGTCGGCGCAGCTGAAACCTGAACGTCGATTTCCTGCGTCACACCGTTCTCGGTTTGAATCGTAAGCTTCGTTTTCCCGGTTTTTACGCCCTTCACCTTCATGCCGGATACAGACGCAAGCTTGGCATTTCCGGTAGTAAGAGAAAGCTTCGCATCCTCGCGCTTGATGCCCGTGCGGTCAAACACATCGCAGGCCAGCGTCACCGTCTCTCCCACTCCAATGCGAAGCACGCCATCCGCCATTCGGTCACTGCGGATTTCCAGTCTTTCGAAGCCGGGCGTTACGAAAACCTCCGCTCTGGCCTCGATGATTGCGCCCGTTCTGTAATCAACGGTGCTCGCAATGATCGTGGTTTCGCCCTCGCGATTGGCGATCAGCTTTCCGGCTTCGCTCACGCTTGCAACCGTTTCATCCTCTATCTCATAGCATACGTCGCAGCTTGCGCCCGTGGGAAGCACGACAACCGACGTTTGCAGCGTCGCGCCCTCGGATACGGAATAACTCTCCTCCGCAAACACAAGCCCCGTCGGCGCCTCCGTCACGCGCAGCTTACAGGTCGCCTTTTTCTTTCCATCATAGGAAACTGCGGTAATCGTCACCGTTCCGGCCTTCTGCGTGCGCAGCGTAACCCTCGTCGTGTTCGCGTCCACGGCCTCCGTTTTTTCGATCGCGGCAATGCCCGCGTCCCCCGTTTTCCACGTAACCGTGCCAACCGCACTCGGAAGCGTCGCCAGCAGCTCCACGGTCTCGCCCGCGGAAACCGTCAGGCTTGTCTTGTTCAGCTTCACGCTCGTCGGTGCCTTCACGACGGTAATCTTTATTTTCCTCGAAACATCCGCCACGCGAAGCGTGATCGTCGCCGTCCCGGTCTTCACACCCTTGATCTGATGACCGCTCACCGCCACAACCTTGCTGTTGCTTGTGGAAAGCACAATTTCAGCGTCCGGGTTTTCCTCCCCGCTCGCATCACAGGCAGCCGGATCCAGCGTGTAAACCTCGCCGACACCCAGCTTCATTTCGTCTGCCGCGTTCAGCCGTTCGTTCTCAAGACGAATCTCCGCGATCGCGGGTCTCAGCTGCACATAGGCCTTTGCCGTCAGGCGCTCGCCATCGGCTGTCTGAACCGTCGCGTCAATCTGAATGCTGCCCTCGCCCAGTGCGCAGACCTCGCCCGTGTGCTCGTCAATCGTTGCAATGCCCTCCGCGCTTTCGTCCACAATCGTGAAGCACGCAAAGCCGGTCGCATTCTCCGGCTCGAATAGGAGCTTCGGTGAAAGCGTCATTCCCTTTGACAGCACATAGCTGCTCTTTTCGAAGGAAATCTTCTCCGCAGTGGGTGTTACCTTTACCGTGCAGACCGCCGTATATCCGTTATAGGTCTTCGCGGTCAGCTTCACCGTGCCTTCCTTGAGCGCGCGAACCGTCGCGGTACCAGTTTCCGTGTCCTCCTCCACTACCGCAATTCGCTCGTCGGCGCTTGTCCAATGAATGGCTCCGGCCGTGCCGGAGGGCAGCACGGCCGTAAGCGTGCAGATCTCCCCTACGGGCAGACTTTCCGTTGTCTTTGCCAGCGTCACCTTTGCAGGCGCTTTGCGCACCGTATAGGAAACCTGCTTCTCGTATCCGCTGTCCGTCGTAAGCGTAATCACGGCAGTCCCGGCCTTAACACCCTTAATGCGTGTTCCTTCCACGTCCACTTGCGCCTGATTGGACGATTTCACGGTGACCTGCGCCGTTTCAAGCACCTTTCCCCGTCCTGTTTTCACCACGGGCTCAAGGCTGATGATTTCGCCCACGCCAAGCTCTGTACGCTCCGTTGCAAGCTCAATTTGCGATGCGGCCTCAAGCACCTCAATTTCGCACGTCGCAGACAGCTCTTCGTTGATATATGCCGTGACGACCGTTTTACCCGCCTTTACCGCATACACCTCGACGGTATTTTCGCCCTTGTCGGAAAGAACCACCTCGTCCTGATCGGCAGGAACCGAATAATCTACCTGCGCATACACGTCCTTTCCTTCAAAGGTTGCCTTCAGCTCGATTTTCTGACCCTCGTTCAGCGTCAGACTCGTATAGTTCAGTGAAAACGTCTCCGGCTGCCCGAGCACGGAAATCGTGCAATAGCCCTCCACGCTCGTTCCCGTAATCGCATTGGTGATAACCGCGCGAATGACCGCCGTACCCGGCGCATGCGTTTTTACGACGCCGCCGCTCACGGTGGCAACCGCCTCATCGCTGCTGTACCAGCCGTCCGCGTCCACCTCGCCCAAGCTTCCGGCATCCACCTCGTATTGCAGCTCGAATTCCTCGTCCACGCCGACCATAAGGCTTTCCTGCGCAAACGTAAGCGACGTCGGCGCAGGCTTTACCGTCACCCTCACCGATTCCGTAACGCTGCCTGCGCTGGCGCGTACATCGCAGGAGCCGACCGCGACTCCCTGAATCCACGTCTCCGTTCCAAATGCAGCCTCGTCCGTAAGCGCAAGCGTTTTCGTGTTGGCGCTTTCGAATTTCACCGTAACCGCTTCGCTGATGTCTTCTCCCGCTTCATTGAAAACCCTTGCGGACAGGCGCAGTCTTTCTCCCACGCCAAGCTCGTTGTCGTTTCGATTTTCCTTCTTTTCCAGTATCAAAACGATTTCCGCCGCACTCTCCGAGCGTGTTTCCCCCGCCGCAGCTTCCGTTTCCGCTTCGGACGGCGTGGTCTCTGCGGGTGTCGCGGTATCTTCCGTCCTGTCCACCTCCGCGGGCATCGTAAACTCCGCAGTCTCCGCCGCCTTCCCTGCCTCCGCAATTGTCGCGATCTCCGCAGTCTTTTCCGCCTCCGCGGAAGTTGCATTCTCCGTATTGGCCTCGTAGACCGTCAGCGTCAGGATGGAAACCTCGTAGCTTCCGTTCGCATTCACATATGTATGTGCCGTGCTCACACCCGACATACTGCTTCGGAAGGAAGCAATCGCATCGTCGCTCATCGGCCTTGCCGCCTTTGCCGAAGCAAACGCCGTTTCCATGCCATTTTCCGTTGCAAATGCAATTTCAATACGCTCATTTACCCGGCGAATCACATACACAACGCCCTTTGACAGTTCTCCATACGCATCCGCCGCACGGGCGCTCGCATAAACCCTCGTGCTTCCCGTCAGCCTGACATAGCCCTCCTGAAAGCTCGGATTTTCATCAACCGTCTTTTCATAGTCGATGTCCGACGGATTCTCTTCCTCTGCGGCTTCCTCCGCATCGGCCTCCGGCAAAGCCTCGCCTGCCGTCGCCGCTTCGGATTCGTCCGGTGAGGCAGACAGGTCAGACGCTTCCTCTTCGCCTGCCGACCTTGTCGCCTTGGACGCCTCCGACTCGTCTGCCGATTCAGAGGATTCCGATGGACTGGCAGACGGCGTTTCCACATTTGCCGCTGCTTCCGTTTCCGAGGACACGACCTCCAGCGCTATTTCATCCTCACCAAAGACCGGAACTCCGGTTATCACCATCATGAAAATCATTATCCATGCAAACGCTCGCTTTTTCATGACTTCCTCCTTCCGCTTGCCTGTTCAAAGGTACTTCAGTCCCTCATTCCTTCATCAGCCGCCAATGGTAATCCACATTGCAGGCCGGTAACCAAGGTTATGATGTCCCACATCCGAGCCATAGGTGCTGATCACGCCGCTTTGCAGCACATAAACCGCATTGCACAAAAACTGACCGGGCGTACGCAGCCACCAGAGGCAATAGGTGCCATTCAGCGGATGAACCGCCTCGCGGTCGGCCACCTTTGTGCGCAGCGCCTTGCGCGATTCGTTTGTGGGCAGGTACTCCCGCACCTCATCAAGGCTCAGGAAGAACACGTAATCGTCGGTATCGGCTCCGCCGTCAATTCCGGAATCCGGATTATCGGCGTTTATGTTGTGCGTAAGCAGAATGCGGCTGCGCTCCTCCTCGGTGAATGCGGTTTCATAAAACACCTGATTGCACCAGTAGCGCGCGTGCACATAGTAAAGATCGTCATCGGTACCCGTTTCGGTACCCTTCCGGTTCAGCGGAATTTTATTGGGATCCACGGTAAACTTCTTCCAGTTTCCGCCGCTGCCCAGATTGTTCGTGGCGCGCGTCGTTCCAATGAGGGATTTCTCCCAGCTGCAGTTCTTATACTGAATCCATGCCGGGTTGAAATAGGATTCGGAGCGAATCACGCGGTCGGTAAGCAGGAGCGCCTTCCCGTCCTTTGCGGTAAGCACCCGCCATTCGAGTGCGTCCTCCGTTTCCTCGTCGCCATCCTGCTCATAAATGCCCATCAAAAGCTTCTCACGCACCGGCACGGGATTCAGCTGGCCAAGGGTCGTCGTTGTCCGCTCATTTTGAATGGTAATCTTTGCCCGATATGTGCCTGCCTCGGACGGCGTATAGGAAAACTGCGTGTCGGTTGTGTTTTCAAAGGAATCCTTCAGCTCGTCCCCATCGTAAATCCGGCAGGTATAGCGGCTGCCCTCCTCCATCGCGCTGTCCACGCTCCACGTAATCGGCAGTCCGGCACAGCCGTTTTTCTCCGTATCGCAGACAATGGTAAACGCATCAAAATACTTCACGGCCAGGCCGTGCGCCTGCGCGTACGCATCCATGCCGCTATCCATATAGCAATAAACCGTCAAGCCCTCACAGCCCTCAAACGCGGAGTCGTCCACCGTCACCTCGCGCGAATAGCAGACGAGCTTTTTAAGCGCAGTGCAGTCGGCAAACGCCTGCGCGTCTATGCTGCGCACCGTGTCCGGCAGCGTCACCTCGGTTATTGCCGCGTTCCCATAAAAGGCTCGCGCCTGTACCGTTTCCAGCGTCCGTGCTTGCGCAGTGCCGACGCACAGCAGCACAAACAGCGCCGTCAGCGCGGCGCGAATGCAAAAGCTTCTGATTCTCATCGATTCGTTTTCCTCCGAAAGCGTCTTTCCGACAATTCAGCCCGCTTTTTAGACGAACAAACCACTGGAAAAGTTCGGCTTTACCCGGTTAATTATTCCAGCAGCTCCATCAAATCCTCGCGGGACATCGTAAGAAGACCGCCGTTCATGTCTCCCGCTGCCAGCTCCGCCAGCAGACTTTTCTTCTCCTGAAGCTTCAGGATGTTTTCTTCAATGGTATCCTTTGCAATCAGCCGATACACCTGTACCCTGCGCGTTTGGCCAATGCGGTAGCAGCGATCGGAGGCCTGATTCTGCGCAGCCAGATTCCACCACGGGTCGTAGTGAATCACCGTATCCGCTGCGGTCAGGTTCAGCCCCGTGCCGCCCGCCTTCAGCGAAATCAGGAATACCGGTACTTCGCCATCGTTGAAGCGACGCACCAGCTCGGCGCGCTCCTTCAGCGGCGTATCGCCCTGCAGGGTAAAGGAAGCAATGCCTGCCGCGGTCAGCGCCGCGCGAATACGGGCCAGCATGCTCGTAAACTGGCTGAACACCAGCGCGGTATGCCCTCCCTCCGTCAATTCCGTCACCATGCGCACGCATTCCTCCAGCTTGCAGCTGCCGCCCTCGTAGTTTTCCACGCACAAGCTCGGATCGCAGCACAGGCGGCGCAAGCGCGTAAGCATGGCCAGAATTCGCATTCTTCCCTCCTGACCGTCCGACTCCTCCACCTGCTTTTTTACATCCCACGCATAGGCCATATACAGCTTTCGCTGCGCCTCCCCCATAGGAATCACGCGCACCGTTTCCGTTTTGGGCGGAAGCTCGGTCAAAACCTCCTGCTTGGTTCGCCGGAGGATGAACGGCGCAATCAGCTTTTTCAGAAGCGCAGCCGCCTCGTCATCTCCGTTTTTCGCCACGGGCGTTTCGATGCGCCGACGGAATTCTTCATATTTGTAAAGATACCCCGGCATCAGAAAATCGAAAATGCTCCACAGCTCGCTTAGGCGATTCTCAATCGGCGTACCGGTCAGCGCAAGGCGCACGTTCGCCCGAAGCTCCCGTGCCGTACGTGCTCCCTTCGTTTGATGATTTTTGATAAACTGCGCCTCGTCCAGCACGCAGGCATAATACTCATTTTCGGCGTGCGCTTCCCCATCCCGGCGAAGCAAATCGTAGGATGTCACCACAAGGTCAAATTCATTGGCACGCTGAATCTGCGCCCTGCGTTCCGCCGCCGTGCCGCCCAGAAGACATACGCGCAGCTCCGGCGTCCATTTTTCGGACTCCGCGCCCCAGTTCAGCACCAGTGACGCCGGACACACAATCAGCGACGGACGATCCGCGCGCCCCTCCTGCTTCAGCGCCAGCAGATACGCCAGCACCTGCAGCGTCTTGCCCAAGCCCATATCGTCGGCCAGAATCCCGCCGAAGCGATATGCGTCCAGCGTTCGCAGCCAGCGATAGCCCGCCTTTTGATAGCCGCGCAGCACCCCCGTCAGGGAATCCGGCACATGGAAATCGCTGTCCTCCACCGTGCGGAAATCTCGAATCAGCCGCCGGAAGCCGTCGTCGCGCTCGAATTCCAGCTTCTTTTCCTGCTTCAGCGCCCCATCCAGATACATGGCGCGCGACAGCGGCAGCGAAATTTCCGCCTGCTTCAGCTCCTTCGCGCTTAAGCCCAGTCCATGCGCCACGCGCGCAATGCCGCTGAGATCGTCATCCTGCGCCGAAAGGAAGCGTCCATCCTTCAGGCGATAATAGCTGCGCCTTTCGCGCACGGCCTCCAGCAGACCCTCCAGCTCCTCCGGCGGGAATTCCCCCGTATCCACGTGCAGCCGAAGCACGCTTTCGCCCACCGATACGCCGATCACAGCCGTCTGCCGCCGCTTCACGCGCAGGCTCCGCACCCGATCGGAAATCAGCACCTCGCCTGCCTCGGACAGCCGCTCGCTTCCGCCGGTAAGAAAATCGTAAATTCGCTTTTCGTCCTCAAGCGCGTATTGCCCGTCATCCTTGCGGTCAAAGTGCTGCGCCAGCGCGTTCAGCGCGCGCGTCTCCCCGATGGTATCGCGCCGAAGGGAGCGCGTCCTTGCATTTGCCGCAATTTCCCGTTCGCCATACACAAACGCCGCCCGTGCCGTCAGGCAGCTTCGATCGGGCGCGTCGATGTAAAACCGCACCGTCATGCTTTCCGGCAGATAATCGTCCAGCAGCTCACTGCCCTCAATTTGCAATCGATCTCGAATTCGCGGATACACCATTCCGCAGAAGGCCTCGATGCCCTTTTCCTCGAACGAAATATCCGTCGTTCCGAATGCCTCCAGCAGCGGAATCACATTCCGCTCATAATCTTCCGTCAGGCGATAAAGACATCTATCCAAATATAAATACCTGTAATGCTCACCCTGCAGCAGCTTGAATGTCTGCGCAATGCGCATGCCCATCTGGCCGTCATACTCGCTCTTCTCGATTTTCAGATCAAGCCGAGGCTCGCTTTCGCTCAAGGTGTATCCGTCCACCTGCCCATCCGGCAGAAACATCGCAAAGATTTCGTCCAGCAGATGTCCTTCAAGCCTCACCTCCGCAATTTTGCCGTATCCGTCCTGCGCATACACAAGCGCGGTCAAGCAGCGCACAAGCCGTGCGGAGCGCTCGTCCAGTGCCTCGTAATCGTGCTTCAGCGTGAGCTGCTTTCCGTAGACAACCGTGTCCTTCGCAGTAAAAGCATTCACAAACGCGCGCACGTCCTTTATGACATACATTCTTGTCGCGCCCACGAGGAAGGAAACCCACTCATTATTATAGCTTTTTCCCGAAATCTTCAGCTTTGGATAGACCTTCACACTGCCCTGCGCGTTTACAGACACCGATTCGTTGTATTTTCGCAGAAGCAGCTGTGCGCCCACCGTATTTCTTGTCATTCCCACCGGCAGCGTATCCTCACCTCGATACGCAAACAGCAGCGCGGCGACATGCGCGCATAAGTCCGACGCATGACAATCGCATCGGCAGCAGAGCTCTTCTATATCCGAAAAGATCATCACGCCGACCTTATACACACCGTTGTCCGTCACACTGCCGGCCATCTCAACGGGATCATCCTCCAACACATAATCTAACTTCACGCTTCCCCGCCGGAACAAATTATAGCCCTTCATGGCCTGCTCCCGCGGAAAGCACGCCCAGATTTGTTGATTCAGCTTCATTTCTTTCGTTCCTCCATCGCTTTCCTGAGCGCACGCTCCACCGCGCGTCCATTCTTCCCTGCGCTGCCGCCGTCCAGCATGCGTCGAATATCCGCATTCACGGCTTCCACCTCGCGCCGCAGCTCCGTCGCCGGTACGCGCAGCGCGCCGTTTCCCAGAATAATCAGCTGCTCCAGCCCGTCGCTGGTCGCCACGCGCACGCGGGCATGCTTGCTGATTTCGTAGGTTGCCTTTTCGATATAGCTGTCTGCCGTTTCCGCCTCCGCCGTATATACGACGTCAATATTGTGATGCCGTACCACGCGCCCGGGGTTGTTCGGAACGCGATAGGCATCAAAAACCAGAATGACGCGCTGCGACGTATAGCCCTGATAATTGCTCAAAATATCCATCAGCAGAAGCCGCGCATCCTCCAGATTGCTCTGTGCCCGCGCCTTCAGCTCCGGCCACGCATTCACGATGTTGTAGCCGTCCACCAGCAGATATTCCACTGCCGGCGGCTGCTCAGTGACCGATACCGTCGGCGGCTTTGGCTCCGGCACCGCCGTCGGACGCGCCTCAAAATCCCTGCGCCGCACCTGCCCATAGGTGCGTTCGAAAATTCGCATCAGCTCTTCGTCCTCGGCATGAATGTCCACGCGTCCGGCGCGCAGCGCCGCATCCGTCTCGTTCTGTGCCGACCGGCCAAATACCTCCGTCTGTATATGCATGCGGGCAGGCGCCTCGTTCCATTTTACGATTACGCCCGCGCCATGCTGGCAGAACACGGAATCGGCGGGATTCCACGTATCCCGCTCCGGGTCATACCCAATGCGCGCAAGCACCGACTCGGCGTTCCGGCAGGGCTCATAGCCGCCGGGTGTCAGGCTCACCCTGCCGCAGCCGCGCGTATAGGCAGCCACGTCGCGGGCATAGCCGCGCGCCTCGGCAACCGGCGCGCGCCCCAGAAGCAGCACCTCGTCGCCCACCCGCGCAGGCTCGCCAAACGAGCCTCCCATCTGCGTAAGGTCGCTCATCGCACGCCCCAGACAGTCGGCTGGAATTTCCAGCCGTATGTCATACCACGGCTCCAGCAGTTGGCTTTGCGCCTGCATCAGTCCCTGCCGCACGGCGCGATGCGTCGCCTGCCCGAAGTCGCCGCCCTCGGTATGCTTCAGATGCGCGCGCCCCGCTATGAGCGTGATGCGAATATCCGTCACCGGCATGCCCGCAAGCACGCCCACCGGCTGCCTTTCCGCCAAATGCTTCAGAATCAGCCGCTGCCAATTGCGCTCCAGCTCATCCTCCGGGCAGCGCGCGCCCAGCTCTACGCCGCTTCCGCGCGGCCCCGGCTCCAGCAAAAGATGTACCTCGGCATAGTGCCGAAGCGGCTCATAGTGCCCCACGCCCTCCACGGCGTTTAAAATGGTTTCCTTATATAAAATGCCGCCCTCGTCAAAGCGCACATTCATCCCAAATCGATCGGCGAGCGCGCGCTTCAGAATTTCCAGCTGCACCTCGCCCATCAGCGACACGTGAATTTCGCGCAGCGTCTCGTTCCACTGAACGCTCAGCAGCGGATCCTCCTCCTCCAGCACGCGCATGCACGAAAGCAGCCTGTGCGGATCCACATCCGGCGCAGGATACACGCGATACACAAACACCGGCTCCAGCGCAGGCGCCTCCGAATCCGCCTCCGCACCCAGTCCCTCGCCGGCATAGGTAGCGCTCAGCCCCGTGACCGCGCATATGCTGCCCGCTTCCGCTTCATCCGCGCTCACATATTTTGCGCCGGAATACAGGCGAATCTGACTCACCTTTTCCTGCCACGTATCCCCGCTTCTTTTCGCACCCGATAAAAGCGCACGCACGCGCAGCGTACCGCCCGTTACGCGCAGATAGGTCAGCCGTACGTCCTGCGAATCGCGGGCAATTTTAAACACCCGCGCGCCGAAGGCCTCCGAATAGCGCCGTTCCGGTACGAGCTTCACAAGCGTATCCAGCAGCGCCTCCGCGCCTTCTCCGCGAAGCGCCGCACCAAAAATGCACGGAAACAGTCTGCGCTCGGCTACAAGCCGGCTCAGTCTTTCCGTTCCGATTTTTCCCGTTTCCAGATATTCATCCAATGCTTCCTCGTCCGCGACGGCGGCGCGCTCATAGCCGTCCGGCGCAGAAAGCTCCACGCAGCCGTCCCCGAAGCGTTCGCGCAGCTCACGCATGCGCGCGTTCCTGTCCACGCCCGGCTGATCCATCTTGTTGATGAACAAAAGCACCGGCAGACCATGCGCCTCCAACAGCTTCCACAGCGTCAGCGTGTGCCCCTGCACGCCGTCCGCGCCGCTGATTACCAGTACGGCGCAATCCAGCACGTCAAGCACGCGCTCCGCCTCCGCCGAGAAATCCACATGCCCCGGCGTATCCATCAGCGTAATCTCCCGATTTCTCCACGAGAGCCGCGCCTGCTTGGAAAAAATGGTAATGCCCCGTTCGCGCTCCTGCTGATCAGTATCCAGAAACGCGTCCCGATGATCCACGCGTCCCTGCCTTCGCAGGCGGCCGCTCACATACAAAAGCGCCTCGGACAGCGTGGTCTTCCCCGCGTCCACATGCGCCACAAGCCCACAAACCAGAGGAGTCCTTGCCATATTCGTTTCTTCGGGCATAAAAATTCCTCCCTTTTGTGGTAATGATGCCGACATCCCGCTCAATGCTTCGAGCACGCAGGGCAAATTCGTTCAATCGGTTGAAGAAGACAACCGCTATTTTATCATAGCACATCGGCACCTCTCTTGCAACCTCTTTCCCGCATTTGTATGCCATCTTCAGGCGCAGAAAAAACACCCCAAGGGCGAAGTACGAAGGGAATAATCAAAAATTAACACGAGAAAACCGAATCAAAATTTCGTTAATCGTCCAAAATACGCTGTACAATGCGCGCGCAACGTGCTATAATATAGGTAAGCCCTGTAATGAAAGAACCCTGGTTTGCCGTATCCCTCCCGGTGGTTACCCCTGCCGATGAAAGGAACGAATCAACAAGGCGATCAATCATCAGACAGAGGCCATCAGAAGAGGAGGATTTTCCCATGTACGAAGACAAGACCCTGGTTTGCCGCGAGTGTGGCAATGAGTTCGTGTTCACCGCTTCCGAGCAGCAGTTCTACGCCGATAAGGGCTTCCAGAATGAGCCCGGCCGTTGCCCGGCCTGCCGTGCCGCTCGTCGTCAGCAGAACGGCGGCAACAGCAACCGCGGCGAGCGTCAGATGTATGACGTGATCTGCGATGGCTGCGGTCGTCCCACTCAGGTTCCCTTCCAGCCCCGCGGAGACCGTCCGGTCTATTGCCGTGAGTGCTTCGAGGCAAACCGTCAGAGCCGCTATTAATTCATAGCT
>CAZMGO010000001.1:17156-60469 GCA_964565845.1 uncultured Oscillospiraceae bacterium
GGCTTGGCGACCTTGTTCAATCCCTCGTCGACTCCCTCCGAGACGTCAGGGTCGACGAATGTGAAGCGCAGATTCGTAAAAGCCTCGCATTACGCGCTCGACGCTATGGCAAAGGAGCCGAATTGCTGGGGCCATTCGGTTATTTTCACCCATCCGAAATGCTCAGCGTCATTGCGGATAACGCAAGCAGGGGCAGGCTGTCCAAAAATAGCAGTAAATCCCTGTATACATATGACTTCTACCCGAGCGGAGAGGTTGCCGTAATCTCGTTTCCGCGCTGCGCAACAAAAACATTCTGTGAGCCAATCGGCAACACGAAGGCATATTTGACTTATGAGATGCATCGCGGCGGTTCCAATGAAATCGTCGATATCACGCTGGCAAAATATGCCGATACCGGCTTGCTTGAAGCCATGGTTCAGACCTCGCTGTTTGACAGCGCAAGCAGAGTCGGGCATATAAACATAGAAATGTATGATTCGGTTGAAGCCGGTAAACGAACCTGCCGCACCCTTTTGCTGATTCCCGCTGACGATTCCTGCCGCATCCATGGAATCTATGGCTGCTTCAAAAGCGCCTACAGAGTGACCTATGATGACAAAATGAAAATCCTCGACTGCGAATGCCTTCTCAGCAATGAAATGTCGCGAATCACCCTCTAAGCCTTTCCCGCCCTCCGGGGCGGCTTTTTAGTGCTTCATTTCAATCCACGTATCGAAATACCGTTCCTGAAACGCCGTCTGTCCGCGGATTTCCTCCTCCGAAAACGTCATTCCGTCGGGCGCAGTCACCCATTTATCCTCTTCATCATCCCGACGGTGTATCACGGCAATTCGTTTGCCGGTAAACGAGTGCAGCGGCTCGTGAACCCCCAGAATATACGCGTCCTGCTCCTCTCCGTCACCCGCGGTCAGGCCTTTGATATAGCCGTAATTCACCGGATAACGCAGGTCGGAATGCGACGGATGCACCGTGCCCAGCGGACGATCGACAGTCACGGTCACGGCCTCGAACGCGCTTCGTCCGCCGGCTTCGTCGATGGCGCGAACCGCCGTACGCGCACTCACGCGCAGCACGCTTCGCTCAAACGGCACGTCCGCGCAGAGTGCGTATCGGTATCCAGCCAGCACACCGGTTTTGTAAAACGCCGTATTCTTCGGCGAATGCAGCTCGCCGTTCCTTGCCGTCAGCGACGGAAACGGCACAAGCAGTCCCTCACCGGTTTTCTTGACGTACGCTTCCTTCACGCACCATTTTTCGGTGAGACTTTCGTCCGACTCCTCCGGCGAAAGGATCCTCCGGCGAATGGCGGAAAGGTCGCGCGTCTCCGCCTCCAGATCCATCCCTATGGGTAGGCTCACCCACGCGCACGCGCCCGCATTCCCGGCATGGGAAAACGACAGATACCCATCCTCCGCGCGCGCAAACTCGGGCTTGTCGTTTTCGCCATACCGATATGGCACGCCGCCCGTCAAGAGCAACAGCGCAAGCTCGGCGCATGCCGACTGTATGCGCCCCGTCTCTGTCTTGAGCCGCTCGATTTTCGCCCTTCTCGACGCGCTGAACCGCGAGTGCAGGCATTCGGAAAGTGTGCAGCCCTCGCCGTCGACGATCACCAAACGCGCCAATGCATGCCTCGCCGTCATCGATGCACGTCCTCCGCCTTCACAGGGTGCGCCCGACCGCGCTCGGCCTCCTCAGACAGAAGCTTCTCCGCCCTGCGACCGTCCGCCTGTACCTGCATGCGCACCTCGTCCAACGATGCCATTTTGCGCACCGGGCGCAGATACGCCTTCAGCCACAGGCGCACGCGGCGGTTGTACAGGTCTCCGTTAAAGTCAAGCAAAAACGTCTCTACCGTCGGCGTCGGGTCACCGTCCACGCTTGGACGCGCGCCTACATTGGTCACGCCGAGATACATCTGCCCGTCCACCTCCAAAAGCGAAGCGTATACGCCCGTTTCCGGCAAAACGCTGCCGGCATCCCATTGCAGGTTTGCCGTCGGCATGCCCACGGTACGCCCAAGCCCCTTGCCATGAACGATTGTTCCGGTCAGATACCCTTCCTCTCCGTGCATCAAATCACCCTTTTCACGGCCAGCAAAATCAGCACGCAGGTGACCACAAGCACGGCGGCAGCCAGCAGCGTTCCGGCGTTCCACAGGGAGACATCCTTCCTCGCCGCACCGCTTTCGGGAACCAAGTGCGCGGCGCGCAGCGCGCGCATCAGCGGCTTATACAAAAGCAGCGTCAGCGCGGCATTCAAGCCGCCCTTAAACGCGTTGAACGGCAGGAACACCGTCGGCAGCATTTTTACAACCGCCTCCCGCGGCACTCCCATATATGCCGGCGTAATGATATAGTTCCACAGAAGCATAAAAAGCGTCATCAGCACCGTGCCCGTGAGCAGGCCGCAGATCGCGCCCCTCAGCGTATGCCGACGGGTATACACAAATGCCGCCGTGCACGCGAAGGCGCAGCTGGACAGGATGTTCATAAGCAGCCCGTAAAAGCCTGTATCGCTGACGGTAAACATCTCCACCAGCGACACAATCGCGCTGATTGCAAACGACGCCAGCGGCCCATACAAAAAGCCGCCAATCACGATCACGACATCCTTCGGTTCGTATTTCAGAAAGCTCACAATCGGAATGCGGCACACCGCCACAATCACATACGCCACCGCGCACAGAAGCCCCGTCACGGTCAGCCTCCGCGTTCTTTCCTTTTCAGTCATCCCTGCCTGCTTGTTCATGCCCTTCATCCCCCATCATATACATCCGAACAAGATCCTCCCGCTTTGCCTGAACGGCCTCTCGAATTGCGCTGGAGGAAATTTTCACGCGCCTGCCGTCCTCCTCAACCGTCACCAGCGGCACAACGACGGCTTCATACCCCAGAAGCGCGCCCATTTTGCGAAGCAGCCGCGTATTTCCGGCGGCGTGGCTTCCAAAGGTATAATCCTCTCCCGCCACCAGCACCCGCGCGCCGTATTCGTTCACAAGCATGCGCAGAAAATCCTCCGGCGATTTTGCGGCAAATTCCGGCGTGAAGTGAACGAAAATCACCTCGTCAATGCCTCGGGCACGCATGGCGGCTTCTTTTTCCTCTGCCGTCATCAGCGAAAGCGGCGCCGTAGAAAATACGCTGCGCGGATTTTCATAGAACGTGAACACCCGCGCGGCAAGGCTGCGGGCGCGTGCCTCCGCCACCGTTCGATCAATGACGGTCAGATGCCCCGGATGCATGCCGTCAAACGTGCCCAGTGCCACCGCTCCGGGCGAATCGCTGCGTAAGATCATAGGGCGTTCACCTGCCGCCTTGCAACCCGCGAACCCTTCACTTTCAAAACACGTGCCGACACGCCGTGCCCGTCTGCCGCACGGCGCAGGCCTTCAATCGCGCTCGGCCTGTTGTCCTCCATCGCAATTACGCTCCTTTTTCCCATTCCTTCCACATCGTGCCCGGGGCGCTTCCATCCTCAATACGCCGGAAAGACGATCCCCTTCATGCTTCTTGCCTATAAATATCCTTTCGCCGGTCGTCAACGGGCAAAGCCGCCGCGCAGATATATACAGCACATCGCAAAAACGACGAAAGCGTTTTTGCGATGCTTCCTTACATCTGTGCCTTCTCTACGGCATGTCCTGCCGCAAGCGAGGCCGGAACGTCAATCAGCCGCTGGTTTTTGCTTCCGCGAAAGCGCAGCTCCAGCGTGCGCTGTGCAAGCAGGAACGGCCCGTCCACCAGCACGTCCACCGCCGAGAGCAGGCTGTGAATCTGCGGCTCATCCTCCGCCTTCTTCATCAGCTGCTCATACGTCCAGCCGCTGTATGCCCACACGTTCAAGCCCAGCCTCTTTGCCTCGTGCGCCAGCCGCGCGCACGCCTCCGGCTGACAGAACGGCTCCCCGCCGGTAAGCGTAATTCCGTCCAGCAGCGGATTATCCGCCATCATTTCCACGATTCTGTCCGTGCTTTCCAGTCTTCCACCGTCAAAGGCGTGCGTTTTGGGATTATGGCAGCCGGGACAATCATGCGGACAACCCTGTGTGAACACGGCTAGACGAAAGCCCGGCCCGTCCACAATGGAATCATTGACGATTCCCGCAATTCGAATCTCCATTCCTACTGCACCTGATGCTTCACTCGGTCGTGCTCCTCCGCACGTTTGGCGTTGTTCCACTTGTCCATCGTGCCGACAAGATACCCGGTGATGCGGCGGATGCGTTCAAAATGTACCTCGCCCTCCGCACGGCCGCAGCTGGGGCAATGGTCGCCGATGATGCCGTTGTAGCCGCACACGGGGTCGCGATCCACCGGATGGTTGATCGAGCCGTAGCCGATGCCGCTTTCCTTCATCAGGCGTACGATCTTTTCAAACGCCTCCAGATTCTGCGTGGTATCGCCGTCCAGCTCCACATAGGAGATATGACCGGCATTGGTCAGCTCGTGATACGGCGCCTCCAGACGAATCTTCTTCACCGCCGAAATCGGGAAGTAGACCGGAACATGGAACGAGTTGGTGTAGTATTCGCGATCGGTCACGCCCTCAATCACGCCATAGCGCTCGCGGTCAAGCCGCACGAAGCGGCCGGACAATCCCTCGGCCGGGGTGGCAAGCAGCGTATAGTTCAGATGACGCTCCGCGCTCAGCTCGTCCATGCGGCGGCGCATGTAGGTGATGATTTCAAGACCCAGATTCTGCGCGCGTTCGCTCTCACCGTGATGCTCGCCGATCAGGCACTTGAGCGTTTCGGCCAGACCGATAAAGCCAACAGAGAGCGTGCCGTGCTTGAGCACCTCCCGCACCTCTTCATTCCAATCCAGCTTCTCGGAGTCGATCCACACACCCTGCCCCATCAGGAACGGGAAATTGCGCACGCATTTCCTGCACTGAATCTCGAAGCGCTCCGTCAGCTGGTCTACGGCCAGATCCAGCATGCGGGACAGCTCGTTAAAGAACATGTCGATGTTGTGGTTGGCCTTGATTGCCAGCCTCGGCAGGTTGATGGACGTGAACGAAAGGTTGCCGCGGCCATTGGAGATTTCACGGGTCGGATCGTACACATTGCCAATAACGCGGGTACGGCAGCCCATGTATGCGATTTCGGTTTCCGGATGACCGGGCTTGTAATACTTCAGGTTAAACGGCGCATCCTGGAACGAGAAGTTCGGGAACAGGCGCTTCGCGCTCACGCGCATCGCCAGCTTGAACAGATCATAGTTCGGATCACCGGGATTGTAATTGACGCCTTCCTTCACGCGGAAAATCTGAATGGGGAAAATCGGCGTCTCGCCGCCGCCCAGACCGGCCTCCGTGGCCAGCAGCAGATTGCGAATGACCATGCGCGCCTCCGGCTCGGTATCCATGCCGTAATTGATGGACGAAAACGGCACCTGCGCGCCCGCGCGGGAGTTCATGGTATTCAGGTTGTGCACCAGCGCCTCCATTGCCTGATAGGAAGCGCGGTCGGTCTCCTCGGTCGCCTTGCGCTGGGCAAACGCCTGAAGCGTTTCAATGCAATTCTCCGGCACATTCAGCGCCAACAGCTTCTCGCGCTCTGCCTGCTTATATTCGGCGTTCTCCTCCAGCGTGGGGCGCTTGCCCTCAGCCTTCAGCTCATCCGTATAGCTGAGAACCAGCTTGTCGGCACTGTCCATATCCATTTTCAGCTCCAGCGCGCGCGCCATGTTCGCGCGATAGCGCTTAACGAACGTCTTTTTCACGCCCTCCGCCATCGAGTAATCAAAATTCACGATGGATTGGCCGCCGTGCTGATCGTTCTGGTTGGCCTGAATGGCGATGCACGCCAGCGCGGAATAGCTGGCAATGTCGTTCGGCTCGCGAAGCACGCCGTGACCGGTTGAGAAGCCGTTGTGGAACAGCGACAGAAGATCAATCTGCGTGCATGTGGTGGTAAGCGTGTAAAAATCCATATCGTGGATATGAATATCGCCTTCGTTGTGCGCGGCGGCATGCTCGGGCTTGAGCACGAACATGCTGTTGAACTGCTTTGCGCCCTCGCTGCCATACTTCAGCATGGCGCCCATAGCGGTATCTCCATTGATATTTGCATTTTCGCGCTTGATATCGCTGTCGCGCGCGGCCTTGAAGGTAATATCGTCATAAATGCGCATCAGGCGCGTGTTCATCTGACGCACGCGGGAGCGCTCGGCGCGGTACACAATATAGCTCTTGGCGGTGTTCACAAAGCCGTTGTCAATCAGCACGCGCTCGACGACGTCCTGAACCTCCTCTACCGTGGGAACTCCGATATTTTCGTCCGCCGACAGGTGCGCAACGACCTGATCGGCCAGCTCCGCAGCCGTCTCCACGGTCTTTGCGCTGCCGGAGGCAGCAAACGCCTTCTGGATTGCGTCCGTAATCTTGGCCTTATCGAATTCGACCTTTCTGCCGTCTCGCTTGATGATGGTATCGATCATGTTGAATCGTCCTTTTCACTGAATTTCCAACGTGTGCGCGTTTTAAAGCAAACCAAAACGCAACCGCGCAGCATACATCATATTGTGTGTCGCGCTGACATCAATACAACATATCGAATCCGCGTGCGTTGCGCCTTGCGCTCTCGGGGCGCGCCGAAGGCGTCTCCCCCGTTCGCTCTCGCCCGGGAACGGAGTCCATTATAGGTGACTTAACACACGAAATCAAGGGGGCAATCATAAGCAGTTTTTAAATTCCGCGCGCGAATTTGTTTTGAAAATTTCATACATTCGTACCCCCACCCCGAAAAAGCCGTGTTTTCACGGCTTTGCGCGCGGCAAGATATTAAATTGTTCTGACGCGGCGACCGTTCCCGCCGTTGCGTTAAATTTCGCGTCAAGCCCGATTTTTCGCCTCCGTCACGTTATAATGGACGTGCAATCATCAAACGAAGATGCGGAGGCTTGGCTTATGAAGGACATCTATCTGATCGGAAACGCCCACATCGACCCCGTATGGCTCTGGTCTTGGCAGGAGGGCTACCACGAGGTGAAGGCCACCTTCCTCTCGGCGCTCGACCGTCTGGACGAATACGACGGCTTTCTCTTCACCTGTGCCTGCGCGCAGTATTACGCGTGGCTGGAGCAGGATGCGCCGCAGCTCTTCCGGCGTTTGAAGAAGGAGGTCGCACGCGGGCGCGTCTGCATTGTCGGCGGCATGTGGATTCAGCCGGATCTCAACCTCCCCTCCGGCGAATCGCTTGTGCGCCAGCTGCTGGTCAGCCAGCGTTATTTCCTCTCTCGTTTCGGACACATCGCAGTAACCGGCTACAATGTAGATTCCTTTGGACAGAGCGGCATGCTGGCCATGCTCTTTAGCAAGGCCGGCATGAAAAACTACGTCTGGATGCGTCCCGGCGACAGCGAAAACCCGAATATCCCGCAGGGGGCGTTCCGCCTGAAGAGCGCGGACGGCAGCGAGGTGCTTTCCTTCCGCATTCCCTATGAGCACGGCGGATACACCTGCACCGAAAATCTCGCCGCCAAAATCGACTTTCTCCGCGAGCGCGCGGCGCGGACAGGCGTCCCGCAGATGGTCTTCTACGGCGTGGGCAACCACGGCGGCGGGCCGACGAAGAAGCTTCTGAACGAAATCGAGGCTCTGCTTCCCGCGCAGGACGGCGTATGCTACGGCACGCCCGATGCCTATTTCGATGCGATCGCACCCCTTCGGGATCGTCTGCCCGTATGGGAGGGCGAAATGCAGCATCATGCCAGCGGCTGCTACAGCACGTTTTCCCTTGGAAAGCTGGCGGGAAGGCGCGTGGAAAACGCGCTCCTGCGCGCCGAAAAGGGACAGGTGCTGGCCGACCGTCTGCTGGGCACGCATGCAGACACGAAAACGCTCGGTCAGGCATGGGAGGACGTTCTGTTCAACCAGTTCCACGACATTCAGTGCGGCTGCTGCATCTACTCGGCGCTGGAGGATTCCCTCAAGCGCTTCGGCGAGGCGGAAACCATTGCCGCACGCGAGGAAAACCGTGTGCTTCAGCGCATTTCCTTCTCCATTGATACCTCGATACCCGACGAAGCGCACGCACCGGACAGGGTAAGCGGGCTGATGATATGGGGACATGCGCCCTACGGCACGCCCCTCGTCCTGTTTAATCCGCACCCGTTCGACTGCACCCAGAAGGCGACCGTGCATGCGACGATCGCCAGCGCCGAAAACGAAACCAGCGATGCCGTCTTCCTTCAGAAGATCCGCGCCGAGCGGACAAACGGCACGGATAAATACGATACGCTCGTATACACCCGCGTGCCCGCGATGGGCTACACCACCGTGATGCTGCACGAGGGCGAGCCTGCGCCCGCAGAGGATTGCCCGCTGCGCGTTACGCCGACGACGCTTGAAAACGACCGCCTGTGCGCGCGCTTCGACGAGGCGACCGGCAATCTCTCAAGCCTCATTCTGGACGGACGCGAGTTCCTTTCCGCGCCCACACGGCTGCTTCTGGTGGATATTTCCCACGCCGACACGTGGGCACACAATGTGTTCCCCTTTGACAAGGAAATCGACGTGATTGAGCGCCCGACCTTCACCGTGCTGGAGGATGGCCCCGTGCGCGCGTCGCTGCGCGTGGTTCGCACGAACGGGCGCACCACGGTTTCGGAAATCTATCGGCTGTACCGGGACGGAGACCAACTGGAGGTGGACGTGCGGCTGGACTTCCGCGAGCAGTATGCCATGCTGAAGCTTGAGGTGCCCGTCGCATGCGCGTCCCCCGCCGAGGTCGCCGAGATTCCGCTTGGCGTACAGGCACGCGGAATGACCGGCAGCGAGGAGCCGTGCCAGCGCTGGTGTGCGCTTTCCGGAAGTGAAAACGGCCTTGCCATTCTAAACACGGGCAAATTCAGCTATTCGGCCAAGGACGGCGCGCTGCGCCTGACGCTGGCCAACGGCTCCCTGAGCGCCGATCACTATGGCCAAAGTGAGCGCGATGACACGCAGGAATTCCTCGATCAGGGCGTGCAGCGCTTCACCTACGCGCTGTGCCCGTTCACGGACAGCTGGACGGATGCAGGACTAAACCGTCGAGCCGAAATCCTCAACCAGCCCGGCTTCAGCGTAGCCGAAACCTATCATGAAGGCGCGCTCCCACGTGCATATGCCGGCATCCGCCCGCAGGGCGACGAGGCTGCCCTCGAATGCCTGAAGCTCTCCGAGGACGGCACGGGGTATATCGTGCGTCTGCGCGAGCCCGTCGGCCGCACCGCGCACGGCACGCTGCACATGCCGCTTTTGAACGCGGACATTCCCTATCATCTTTCGCCGTTCGATATGAAAACATGGTTCGTTTCGAAGGACGGCGGCATCGTGCGAGAAGTTCTGATTACAGAATTGCCAAACGCATGAGCTGCAATGGAAGGGCAAGCGCCGCTGTGGTTAGACGAAAAGAGTAACCGAGCGAAGCACCGGAGAGCGGTTCTCGACGGATAAAGCAACCAAAATTCCCGAAACAGCCGACCTTCGGTTTCATCCAAAAGGCCGCCGTCTTCTCCTCAACGAAAAGACGGCGGCCTTTGTTGCATCAACCGGATGTCAGCCTTCGATTTCCTTCAAAAGCGCATCATACGCGGCCTTCAGCTGGTTGTCGTTATCCATATCCGGCGTGTAAATCGACGCGTCATAGCTTTCATTCATCTCCACAACCACATCCGGGGTCACGCCTTCCCCATGGATGGAGCGCCCCTTGGGCGTGAAATAGCGGGAGGTTGTCAGCTGCATGCCTGCGCCGTCGGACGGAAATTCATACTGCGTCTGCACGATACCCTTTCCGAACGTCTGCGTGCCAACGATCTTCGCCACGCCATAATCCTGAATCGACGCCGCAAAAATTTCGGACGCGCTGGCGGACAGCTCATTTACCAGCACCACCATGGGAATCTCGCAGCATTCGGCATCGGAATAGTAGTTCTCGCGCCGGCCATTGCGATCCTCCGTATAGACGATCAAACCCTCCGGCAGCACCATATCGCAAATGTCCAGGCAAATGTCCAGCTGGCCGCCGGTGTTGGAGCGCACATCGAAAATAATCCCGCATACGCCCGCTTCCTCGAATGCATCCAGCGCCTCACGCACGCCGGATACCGCATCGCCAAAGAACTCATACAGCACAAGGTAGCCCACGTTGCCGTCGAGAATCTGGAATTCCACGCGATTGACGGTGACGTTTTGGCGCTCGATATTCAGCTCCAGCGTCTGCTCCTTGCGCAGAACGTCCAGCTGCACGTACGTACCCGCCTCGCCCTTAATGCGCGCGGTGGCCAAATTCATCGCTTCCGTCGTTTCGGCGGAAACCGCCTCGCCGTCTGCGGACAGAATCACGTCTCCGGGCAGAAGTCCCGCCGCCTGCGCCGGACTGTTTTTGAACACGCGCAGCACAACCAGCCGTCCCTGCTTGTCGGAGGATACCAGCATGCCCACGCCGCAGTACAGGCCGTTATGATCTGCATACATCTCGGCAAGATCCTCGGGCGTATAATAGAACGTGTACGGATCGCCGACGCTTTCCAGCATGCCGTCAATCGCACCCTGCAGCAGCGTTTCCGAATCCAGCTCCTGATAATACTCATCCATCAGACGCTGGTAAACCTCTTCCAGCCGTGAATAGCGCTGCGCCGTCTCGTATTCCTCCTGCGTGATCACGCGCCAAGGCGCTTCCACGGCGGCATTGGCATTCTGAAGCGCCATGGTTATCATGACGGTGGTTGACGCCACCACAATCACGGCGCACACAGCCGAAAGAATTGCCAAAGCTTTCCGGGTTATTTTCGTCATTTCGTTTCTCCTACGCTTACACCTTGCCTTTTCGATCGGCATTGTTCTTGCCCAGCAGCATCATCAGCTTGAAGGTTACGGCGTCATCAAAGGCGCGCAGGTCAAGTCCAATGATTCGCTGCACCTTATCCAAACGGTACACCAGCGTGTTTCTGTGAATGTACAGCTGTCTTGCCGTTTCGGAAAGGTTCAGGCTGTTCTCGAAGAACTTCTCGATGGTGTGAATCATTTCGTCGTTGAACAGCCGCGCCGTCTTGCGGTTGAACATCATCTGATGGAACTCATGGCTGGTATCCTCCGGTACCTTGGCGAGGAAACGTTCAATCAGCATCTTGCGATAGACGAAGACCTGCTGCTTCGGATGATACATGCGGCCGACATTAATGGCTGCGCGCGCCTCCTCATAGGATTCGCTCAGCTGCGACAGCTTCGAGCGTACGTCTCCAATGCCGATCAGCGCCGGATGGCTGGTCTCGCTCACAAACGTGTTTTCAATCGCGGCGGCAAGCTGCTCCATATCGGCAAATTCAAAGCGCTCATCCACCGTCTTAACCAGCGCGACGGCATGACGTCCTACCTCCGTAAGAATGTCGGAGCCGTTTTCGTCCACGACATTCTTCAAAATGCTCAGCGCCGCTTCGGAATCCAGCTCGGCAAAGTGGAAATACATCACGCAGCGCTCCTGCTCCATCGGCAGGTTGTGCTCGGACGCAATCGCCTCCAGCTCGGCAGCCTCGGCCTCGCCGCGCAGAATGCTGCGCATGCTCTGCTCGACGGACGCCTGCCCCATGTCCATGCGCATCAGCGTGTTGATCAGCTCGGCGCACAAAACCGCACAGCTCTTCACGTCGCCATTGTCGCCGGACAGGCAGATAAACAGCGGCTGCTCGTCCTCGGTACCAACCAGCGTAAAGCCGCCGTATACAAGCGGCTCCGTCGGATTCTTGAGCAGCGCCTCAGGCAGCGTCAGCTCCTTGTGATTATCCTCCGGCCACAAAACCTGACCGTTGGAATCAAATAGGATCACCTGCATTGTCATTTGAGAAAGAATTTGTGAGATTTTCGCCAACACACGATGGTCAAGATACATGCCTTCATCCTCCCCCGACGCTGTCGCGTCCGAATTTGTTTGTTCAAGCTGCTGTAAAAACGGCAATTTTCGATTGCATTTCAATTTCGTCGCCGTTTCTGTTTAACACGAACAAATTATAACCGCCGCAAACGGATTTGGCAATATGCCGAATCACGTTTGCGGCGGTTTTTAACGAATATCTTACGCTGCGCGCGAAATTTCGAACGAATTAGCGGGTGAGCAACGTGGTCTCGGTATCTCTGTCAAAGAAGTGCAGGCGGCTGGTATCGAAGGCGACGGTGATGTCGTCGTTCGTGCGGCTCGTGCTGCGCGGGTCAACGCGGGCAACGATGTTGCCTTCCTTGCCGGAGGTGGAGAGATACAGATAGGTTTCGGAGCCCATCAGCTCGACAACCTCAACGTGCACCTTGATCGCAGAGTCGGGATTCTTGGCCACGAACTCAGCCGCATCGTTGATGTTCTCGGGACGGATGCCCAGATAGACTTCCTTGCCGATGCACTCGTCGGATACAAACTTCTGCAGCTTCTCGGCGGGCACGAGGATCTTGTTCTCGCCGAAGGTCGCATACACCTTGCCGTCGATCTTCTCAAGCTTGGCATTGAAGAAGTTCATCTGCGGGGAGCCGATGAATCCGGCGACGAACAGGTTCGTCGGATAGTCGTACAGATTCTGGGGCGTATCGACCTGCTGGATGAAGCCGTCCTTCATAACCACGATGCGGGAGCCCATCGTCATGGCCTCGGTCTGGTCGTGGGTAACATAGATGAAGGTGGTCTGCAGCTTCTGATGCAGCTTGGTGATTTCGGTTCTCATCTGAACGCGCAGCTTGGCATCCAGGTTGGACAGAGGCTCGTCCATCAGGAAGACCTTGGGCTCACGAACGATGGCACGACCCAGAGCAACGCGCTGGCGCTGACCGCCGGACAGAGCCTTCGGCTTACGGTTAAGGAGGTGTTCAATATCAAGGATGCGGGCGGCTTCCTTGACGCGCTTGTCGATCTGAGCCTTGGGGGTCTTGCGAAGCTTCAGGCCGAACGCCATGTTATCGTACACGGTCATGTGCGGATACAGAGCGTAGTTCTGGAAAACCATGGCGATGTCGCGATCCTTGGGCGCAACGTCATTGACAAGCTTGTCGCCAATATAAAGCTCACCGTCAGAAATTTCTTCCAGACCAGCAACCATGCGCAGCGTGGTGGACTTGCCGCAGCCGGACGGACCAACCAGAACGATAAATTCCTTGTCCTCGATGTCCAGGCAGAAGTCGCTTACAGCCGTAACGCCGCCGGTATAGACCTTGTAGATGTTTTTCAGAGATACGCTTGCCATGAATGTAACCTCCTTTATAATAAGGGCGCAAATGTTGCGGTATTGCCCGCCTCATGCAAGAATTATATCATAATTGAAAATAAAAAGCCACTGTCGAAAATAACAAAGATGTAAAAGAGGATTTGTCGCAATAACACAGACTCCCCCTCCATCTTCACCGGCTCCGGCGCGGCGCAATGTTAGCGCTTTCGCTGCCCATAATAGGCGTCCGGGCCGTGCTTTCGAAAGAAATGCTTATCCTGAAGCGCGCCCGGAAGCACGCGCGCCTGCGGATTTATGGTATAGGTCGCCTGCGCGATTTTGGCAATTTCCTCTAAAACAACCGCGTTGTATACCGACTTCTCCGCATTCTCTCCCCACGCGAACGGCCCGTGGCCGCGCACCAGCACGCCCGGCGTATGCATGGGATTTCGACCCGAAAACGCCTCCTCTATCACGGCAGCCGTCTCCGCCTCATAGGCGCGCTCGGCCTCCTCCCTTGAAACATACCTCGTGACCGGTATATCGCCCCGGAACGCGTCGGCATGCGTGGTTCCAAGGCACGGGATGCTCCGGCCGGCCTGCGCCCACGCCGTCGCGAACGGCGAATGCGTGTGCGTGATGCCGCCGATCTCCGGGAACGCGCGATACAGCGCCGCATGCGTGGGCGTGTCGCTGGAGGGATTCAGCTCCCCCTCCACCCGGCTTCCGTCCGCGATGGATACGATTACAAGATCCTCTGCCTTCATGCTTTCATACGGCACGCCGCTCGGCTTGATGGCAAACACGCCCGCCGCGCGGTCAGCCTCGGACACGTTGCCCCACGTATAAATCACCACGCCGCGCCGCCACAGCTCCATGTTGGCGCGAAAGGCTCTCTCCTTCAGCTCCTCAAACATCGGTTTTCTCCCTCCTTCAGTTCAGCGCATCAAGCGACAGGCTGAAGCTGGGCGCAAATTCACGCATGAAGTCCTCCGCCTCCGGCATGTTCATTTCCCGGATGCTCATGCGAATGGTCTCCCGCGCCGCAACAAACTCTCCGTTTCCGAAGCCCGACTCCTCCACGCATTTCACGTAGGCGCTGATTCGGTCGGCTGCCTTAACCAGCTTCCATTCCTCGCTCTCCTCGTTCGGGAACAGCAGCCAGCGATACTCCTCCCGAATGTCCTCCGGCAGGTAATCAAACAGCTTTTCGGCGGCAATGTGCTCAATTTCCTTATAGGCCGTCTTAATTCCGGGGTTAAAATATTTGATGGGCGTGGCCAAGTCGCCGGTAATCACCTCCGGCGCCTCGTGATACACCGCCAGCATCGTCACGCGCCCTGGATCCACGTTTCCGCCGTAGCGCGTATTTTTGATTACCGCCAGCGCGTGCGCAATCATCGAAACCAGATGCGAATGCTCCTGATCGTTTTCCTGAATCGTGCTGCGCCGAAGCCCCCAGCGCTTAATCAGCTTCATGCGGGCCATATATGCGTAAAAATGACTCTGCAAGGTCTCCCCTCCGCTTTCCGTTGTACCGCGCAGAGACGTGCCCCGCGCGTATTTCCATTATACACGAAAACGCGGACGCTTTCCAGCCGGAAAACGCCCGCGCGCAAACTTTTTCTCCCGTCACCGCACCGAATCTCTGCGCATCAGCTGCACGAGGCGGTTCATGCCCGGAACGAGCGAAATTGCAAGGCTGATCAGCAGCTCCGGCCAGATGTAGCTGAAGTTATACACCAGCGAGTAGACCAGCGCGCCCTCCTCGGCGGCGTTGTTCGCAAAGAACACCACGCCGGAAATCACCGCCATGCAGAACTTTCCCAGATAGCCCAACACGACCGCGATTGGAAGCCTCCAGCGGTCGGGAACCGGAACAAGCTTCGCCGCGCAGCACAGCGCCACCGCGCCGTATGCCATCGGATAGTCCACCAGCATCTGAACCGGATGAATAACATAGGGATCAAGCAGCAGGTTCAGAAGCCCGAAGGTGAAGCCCGCAAGCAATCCCTCAAGCGGCCCAAACGCCATCGCAAACAGAATCAGGGGCAGCAGGCTCGCCAGCGTCGCGGAGCCGCCCATCGGCGCGCGGTACATGCGAATCATTCCCAGCAGGTAGGCAAGCGCAATGCACAGCGCCGCCTTGGCAAGCATGAACGCGTTCCATTTTACGCGCTTCGCGGAGAAATACAGGCCCACCAGCATCAGAGCCAGCAGTACAGCCACCACAAGCTTGCTGGTCGTCGAGAGCTTGCCCGTGTCGTCCTCCTCCGCAGGTGCCTCCGTCACGGTCGCTTCCGTCACGGTCGCCTCGGTCAGCGTTGCCTCGCTCTCGGCGAGCGCGGGAATCGCCGCAAGCAGCAGTGCCAATACAGTCAGCAGAGCCAATACCTTTTTCATCGTGTCTCTTCCCTTCCTTGCTGCCGCATGGGGAAACCGATCTGCCGTATAAGGAAACCCGCATGCCCTTGCGCGGCATGCGGGAAACGGATGTGTTCACTCCACCGGAGAATACGTTTTCTTCTCCTTGCGGATCTACTTGCGTTCGCTTCCCTACGGTGGGATTATCCACTTCAGGTTCAAAGGGACCGGACACACGCGCGTCCATCTCAGCCATCTGGCGCCCCCAGCGGTATATTCTGTTCGGATTGTATTGTATGCCTCCGTCCGCATTCTGTCAAGTAAATTCCTTGTTTGCACGTTTTTCCCGCATTTATGAAAACTGACGGGTGACAACGGCGCGATTCTCTGATAAAATATCGATAACTACGAAAACGGAGGCTGCATATGAACGGCACCTGCTATATCGTCGGCTCCGGAGACTTCACACCGTCGGGACTGAGCAAACGCCCCGGCGACCTTGTAATCGCCGCGGACGGCGGCTATCGTTATCTTTCGAGCCTCGGCATTGTGCCCGACCTTCTTGCCGGGGATTTTGACTCGCTCGGATATGTGCCCGGCGGCATCCCCATTCTGCGCTTCCCGCACGAAAAGGACGATACCGACATGGGCATCTCCCTGCGCTATGGACGCGAAAACGGCTATCGCCGCTTTCGCCTCTACGGCGGCAGCGGTTCGCGCCCCGACCATTTTCTCGCAAACCTTCAGATGCTTGCCGCCGCTGCGCGGGACGGGCTGGACGTCGCGCTGGTCTGCCCCGGCTTTACGGTATTTGCGCTGCACAATACCGCCGTCACGCTTTCCCGCCCAGCCGGAACGGTCTTCTCCGTTTTCAGCGCCGGCGGCACGGCTACGGGCGTGTCCATTGAAAACGCGAAATATCCGCTTTCGGACGCCATGCTGACCGACAGCTTTCCCGTCGGCGTCAGCAACGAATTCACCTCGGAGAATGCAGCCGTATCGGTAAAGAACGGCACGCTGTGGATCCTCGTGTACGACGACGTGAACGGCCTGTAGGCCTCCCGTGCAGACGCGCTATTTCGTGAGAAGCTCCGCAATCTGCACGGCGTTCGTCGCCGCGCCCTTTCGAATCTGATCGCCGCAGCACCAGAGCGAAAGCCCGCGCTCGCCAAGGATAAGGTCGCGCCGCACGCGGCCAACATACACCTGATCCTGATCGCTGGTATCCAGCGGCGTCGGATAGTCGCGTCCGTCAAGGTTTTCCGTAAGCACGCATCCGGGCGCAAGGCGAATGGCCTCCATGGCCTGCTCGACCGAAATCGCATCCCGCGTGCGCAGCTGCACGCTGATGGAATGCGAACGAATCACCGGCACGCGCACGCACGTGCAGCATACGTTCATCCCGTCGTTGTGCAGAATTTTGCGCCCCTCGTTCTGCATTTTCATTTCCTCAGTCGTGTAGCCGTTCGCCAGCCGTTCACCGATCATGGGAATCACGTTTTTGTGAATTTGACACGGAAAGATGCGGCTTTCCGCCTCCTCGCCCCGCGTGTCCGCAGCAATCTGCGCCTCCAGCTCGTCGATTCCCTCCCGACCCGCGCCGGAAACCGCCTGATAGGTGCTTGCCACCATCGCCTCAATCGGCGTCACGCGCTGAATGCCGTTCACCGCCACCATCGTGATAATCGTGGAGCAGTTCGGATTTGCGATTACGCCATGGTGCCTGAGCGCATCCTCCGGATTGATCTCCGGGACGACCAGCGGCACGTCCTCATCCATGCGGAACGCCGACGAATTGTCCACGAACACCGCGCCCGCCTCCGCAATCGCCGGACGAAACGCGCGCGCCGCGCCTGCGCCCACCGCGCCCAGCACAAAATCCACGCCCTTAAATGATTCAGCCGTCGCCTCCTCAATCGAAAGCGTCTCGCCCGCAAAGCATACGCGCTTTCCCACGCTGCGGGCGCTCGCCAGCGCCTTCACCTCTGAAACCGGAAACCGCCGCTCGGCGAGAAGCTTCAGCATTTCCTGCCCGACCGCGCCGGTTGCGCCCAGCACCGCTACCTTGTAATTCTTCATAATTTTCCTCCTTCCCGCACGGTCGCGGCGCAGAATGCGCCCGGCAAAGCGGATATGATTTTTCGAATTTCCGCAGGCTCCATGGGAATCGTTTTGCCCACGCACCATTCGCCGGAATCGGAAACGTCAATCAGCAGCGTTTTCAGCGTCTCCGCCGCATATCCCGGCACCCTGATATAATATGGCTCCTCCGCCGCGCGAATGAGCGATGCAGACGCAAGCCCATCTTCCAGCATCGGCGGCTGCTCCGCATTCAGTGACAGAATATCGGCCAGCACGTTCGCCGCCGTGGGATACCGTCCCGCCCCCTGTCCCATCAGCCGGAAAAGCCCGCTCTGCTCGCCCTGATACCAGCAAAGGTTGTCGTTTCTATGCACGGCGCTCTCCGCATCGCCCTCTCGGAACAGCACCGGACGGACGCAGGCCGCAATACCTCTCTCCCCCCGCGAGGTCTCACCGATCAGGCGGCAGACGAGTCCTTCCCTCTTAAATGCCCGAATGTCCTCCGCGCGGATATTCCCAATACCCATGACCGGCATTTCGTCCTCGGACGGAAGCGCACCAAACGCAGCGGCGGCAATCAGCGTCACCTTGCGAGCCGTATCCCATCCGTCAATATCGCCGGATGGATCGCGCTCGGCATAGCCCAGCACCTGCGCATCCGCCAGCGCGGATGCGAAATCCACGCCCTCGCGCTGCATACGATCGAGAATATAGTTGGTGGTGCCGTTCAGAATTCCGCCTGCGCGGACAATTCGATCGCTTTCCCGCGCCCGCACGAGCGACGACAGAAACGGAATCCCTCCGCCGCACGCCGCCGAGAACATCAGCCGCACGCCGGCCCTTCGCGCCTCCCGCGCCAGCTCAACGCCGCAGCGGCTGATCAAAAGCTTGTTCGCGGTCACAAAGTGCTTGCCCGCGCGTATACACCGCAGCGCGTATTCCCGCGCCGGCTCAAGACCGCCCAGCATCTCGGCCACGGCCTCTATGCGCGAATCGTCCGCAATGTCGGCAATGTCCGTCGTCATGTTCTCCGTACACACGTTCCTGTCCAGCACGCGCACCACTTCGATTCCCTTTTTCGCCGCCAGCTCGTAAACGCCGCCGCCGATCGTGCCCATGCCCAGAAGTGCAATTCTCATACAAGCCTCCGCAACAGCAATTTAATATGTCCGTGATATAAAAACACTTGTTTTTAGAATGGGGAACATTGTATCATACTGCTTAGAAAAAAGCAAGCACAAAATATCGGAGATGGTGAATATGGAACTGACCAGCACGCGCAGCGGCCAACTGCGCTGCGGCGGCTATGAGGCAATCTTTCGCGGCATCGCGCCGGACGGCGGTCTGTACGTACCGACGATGCTCCCTGCGCTTTCGCCGAACGAAACGAGCGACCTTTCCTATGCAGCGCTGACGGCTCGCATTCTGTCGCTTCTTCTTCCGGGCGTTTCGCAGGCGCACATCCGCGCCTCCTGTGAAGCCGCATATCCCGCACGCTTTGATACGCCCGCCGTCTGTCCGCTCGTAAGGGCGGGAGACCTTTATGTGCTGGAGCTGTTTCACGGCGAAACCGCCGCCTTTAAGGATATGGCGCTTTCGGTCATGCCGTCCCTGCTCGCCTTTTCGCGCACGGCGCTCGGCGTTCGGGATACCGCGCTGATTCTGACGGCGACGTCCGGCGACACCGGCTCCGCCGCCATGAACGGCTTTCGCGGCCTGCCCGGCACGGCGGCGCTGGTTCTGTATCCGCGGGACGGCGTGAGCGAAATTCAGAAGCGGCAGATGACCGCCATGCCCGGCTCAAACGTCGCCGCATGCGCCGTGGACGGCAGCTTCGACGACTGCCAGCGCGCCGTCAAGCAGGCGTTTCTGCACCTTGCGCCGCCTGCGGGCGTTCGCTTTTCCAGCGCGAATTCCATCAATATCGCCCGGCTCACGCCCCAAATCGCATACTACTATGCGGCGTACCATGCCCTCGTGCGCGAGCATGGTCTTCCGAACGGCACGCCCGTCACCTTTGTCGTGCCCACGGGCAACTTTGGCGACATCCTCGCCGGCCTGTATGCGCGGGAAATGGGCTTGCCCGTCGCGCATCTTGTGTGTGCCTCGAATGCCAACCGCGTGCTCACGGATTTCCTTGCCACCGGCGTGTACGACGCGCGGCGACCGCTTGCGCGCACCCTTTCTCCCTCGATGGACATTCTCGTTTCCAGCAATCTGGAGCGGCTTCTGTTTCACGCGGAGGAAGGAAACGCCCGCGCCGTGCGCAAATCCATGCAGGCGCTTGCGGAGGACGGCGTTTACCGCGTGTCGGACGCCGCGCTTCAGCGAATTCAGCGCGTGTTCCGCGCGTACGCATATACGGATGCCGATACGCTGGAAAGCATGGGCCGCGCCTTCCGGGATACAGGCTATCTGCCCGACCCGCACACGGCCATCGCGTTCGCGGCTGCGGAGGCCTACCGAAGGGAAAACCCCGGCATTCCGTGCGTGTGTCTGGCAACGGCCTCGCCGTTCAAGTTCCCCCAGAGCGGCCTGCGGGCGCTGAATCTGCCCGAGGACGGAAGCGCCTTCGACATGCAGGATGCGCTTTCGGCCGCCATCCGCGTGCCCGTCCCCCTCGCTCTCGCGCCCCTGCGCAGTCTCAAGCCCGTGCACACGGATGAAACCGCCGTGCACGACATTCCCGAATACATTTTCGAAAAGGCGGCGACATTATGCAGAGCATAAGAATTATCGTTCCGGCAACCAGCGCCAACCTCGGGCCCGGCTTTGACTCGCTGGGTCTGGCGCTCAATCTGTACGCAACGTTCGAGTTCACCCTCATGGACGAAGGCCTTGAAATCGAGGGCTGCCCGGATGAATACAAAAACGAAAACAACCTTGCCGTCACCGCGTTTCGCGGCATTTACTGGCGGCAGGGACGGCGCGCTCCGGGTCTGCGCCTGAGGATTTCCTCCGACATACCCATCGCGCGCGGCATGGGCTCCTCCTCGGCGTTTCTCACCGCCGGCGCGCTGGCGGCGAACGCGTTTCTGGGAAACCCGTTTTCCAAGCAGGCGCTTCTGCAGATTCTCAGTGCCTTCGAGGGACATCCGGACAACGTAACCCCCGCGCTGTACGGCGGCTTTACCGCCACGGCCATGCACGGAGGCGAGCCCTGCATGGCGCGGTTCCCGGTCAATGAACGCGTGCACCTGTGCGCGCTGATTCCCTCCTTTGAGCTGTCCACCTCCGCGGCGCGCATGGCTCTGCCTGCAACCGTCAGCCACAAGGACGCAGCGTATAACCTTTCCCGCATTGCGCTGCTGATTAAGGCGTTTGAGACCGCCGATGCGCAGCTGTTTCCCGTCGCAATGAGCGACCGGCTGCATCAGCCCTACCGCGAGCACATGATCGACGATTACAAAACCGTGCGCCTGAACGCGCTGGCTGCGGGCGCGGCAGGCATTTACCTGTCCGGCGCAGGGCCGACGCTGATGTGCGTGCATCTGGATGAGACGGTTCCTGCGCGCATCGAAAAGCTGATTGCGGGACTGCGCAACGACTGGCGCGTGCTTCCGCTGGAGATTGACCGTGAGGGCGCGCGAATGGAGGTGCCCGAATGAGCCTGAACTCGTTTCTGATTGTGGACAAGAGCATCCTGCCCGACTACTACCAAAAGGTCGTCGAGACGCGCCGCCTGCTTTCCTCCGGTCAGGTGAAGGAGGTCAGCGCCGCCGTGCGCATAACCGGTATTTCCCGCAGCACCTACTATAAATATAAGGACTTTATCTTCGAGCCGGGCGAAACGACCTCCGGCCGCAAGGCCGTATTCCTGATGCTGCTCAATCACGAGCCCGGCGTGCTGTCCAATCTGCTTTCGCTGTTTTCGTCGTCGGGCGCGAACATTCTGACCATTTCTCAGTCCCCGCCGATTCACGAAAGGGCGTCGGTCACCGTCACCGCCGACGTCGATCGGCTGGCCTGCGACGTCAGCGAGCTGATGACCCGCGCCATTTCGATTCCGGGCGTAGAGCAAACAAGGCTGATTGCCATGGAATAAGCGTGTATATTCCCCTCCCTCCGCGGACAGACTACTGCGGAGGGAGGTGTGCTTATGGACGGCATCAACAAAGACCCGGAGGAAATTCTGCGCTGTTCGCCGTGCGCATCGCTGGAGGAGAACCTCGCTTGCCTGCGCACCCTGTTCCGCATGCCTCGGAACAAGGATATTGTGCTGCATCGGTTCCCCGTATGCGGCTTCGGTGCCTGCGTGGCATTCGTTGACGGCATCAGCTCGTCCGACGAGATTGCCGACTCCATCATTCGTCCGTGCGTAATGGAAAGGACGCCCGACGAAAGCCTGAAAAGCGAGGATCGTCTGCGCCACATCAGTGAAAGCATCCTGTACGCCTGTCAGACCGATGAAGCGGACACCTTCTCCGACGTTGCGCGCGAGATGCTGAACGGCCTGTGCGCACTGTTTGCCGACGGCTGCGCGGGCGCACTTCTGATTGACACGCGCGACCTGCCCCACCGCGCCGTAAGCCACACCAACAACGAATCCGTCGTTCTTGGCTCACAGGAGGGCTTTGTCGAGAGCCTGCGCACAAATATCTCCCTCGTGCGCAAGCATCTGCATTCGCCCGCGCTGATTACCGAAATGATTCCCGTCGGCTCGGAAAACCGGCTGAACGCCGCGCTTCTGTATGTGGACGGCGTAACCGACCCCCAAATCGTGGCAGAGGCGCGCCGCCGTCTGCGCTCGGTTTCGCTGGCAAACGTATCCGGCACGGGGCAGATTCAGCAGCTGATTGAGGATTACCCGTTTTCGCTGTTTCCGCAGCTTTTGCAGACGGAGCGCCCCGACCGCGCCGCCGCGGGACTCGCGGAGGGACAGTTTGCCATTCTGGCCGACAACTCTCCCTACGCCCTGCTCGCGCCGTCGACGCTGTTTCATTTCATCCACGCCTCGGACGACACCTTCATGCGCTGGCAGTACGGCACGTTCATTCGCACCATTCGCTTTCTGGGCATTCTGCTGTCCCTGTTTCTGCCCGGACTGTATATCGCGCTCACGCAGTTTCACACGCATCTTCTGCCCATGAACCTGCTTACGTCCATCGCGGAAGCGCGCTCGAACGTACCCTTTCCGGTGATCGGCGAAATTCTCGTCATGGAGTTTTCGTTCTTCCTAATCAACGAGGCCGGCACGCGCATCCCGTCGCAGATCGGCTCGGCGCTCGGCATCGTGGGCGCGCTGATTCTCGGACAGGCAGCCGTCAGCGCGTCGATCATCAGCCCGATGCTGATCATCATCGTCGCCCTGACGGGACTGGGCAACTTTGTCGTTCCCAGCTATAATTTCTCGCTCGCCATGGAGCTTTATCGGCTTCTGCTGCTGACAATGGGCGCACTGTTCGGGCTGTACGGCATCGTAATGGGTGCCATTCTGCTCATTTCCTCGGTCTGCCACCTTCGCTCCTTCGGCGCGCCGTATGTCGCCCCATTCGCACCGTGGCGGCCGCATAACCCAGACCTGTTTCTGCGTCTGCCGCTGTGGCTTCAGCGCCTGCCCATGTTCTACGCGGCGCACTCCGCCCGAAGGGAGCGCCGCCCATGACGCTGTTTGCCCAAAACGAACGGAACCGCTCGATTTCCCACCGGCAGCTGATGCAAATGCTGTACATCAGCCTATCAATCCGCATCTTCTTTCTGCTGGTTATCGACCTGCCGGAGCTGTCCGTCTGCCTATGGATGGCGCCGCTGCTGGGGCTTGTGTTCGCAGCGCCCACGCTTCTGTGTACCTATGCGCTGCTGCGCAAGGGAGACATGCGCCTGTCCCCGTTTCTGCGCGAAACGCTCGGCGCGCCCGTGTGGCGCACGGCGCTGATCGTGTTCTCGCTGGCCATGACCTACGATGCGGCATCCCTGTTTGAAGCGTTGCTCAACTCCGCCGCCTACACCACGCTGTATATGACGCCGGACTGGATTCTGGCCGTCCCCACCTTTTTCGTGCCCGTGATCGTCGCGGCCCGTGGCGGCAATTCCGTCGGCGGACTGGGCGCGGTTTTCCTGCGCGCAGCGCCGGTTTTATACCTGCTGGTGGTTCTCTTCCACCTTCGTTCCATCAACCTTGCCTGGCTCACGCCGTTGTTCGGCAGCGGCACGCACACGCTTGTTCACGCCGCGCGGTTGTGTGCAACCTACTATTGCATGCTTCCCATCGGCCTGCTGCTGGACGACGGAGAAAACACCGTCGGCCGCAGCCGTGCGTGTCCCGTAAAGCCGAACGGCTTCCTGCTTCTGTGCCTTGCCATCGCCATGACGATCTCCGCGCTCTGCGCCGTTCACGGTGCCATGTATCCCGCGGTGGCAAACCTGATGGATACGCGCGCGCTGCGGCTGGATCTGGTGCTTTCCAACGGAAAGTCCAATCAGGCCATTCAGCTGCCAATGCCGATTCTCTGGAACGGCACGCTCGCGGCGGCGCTGGTGTTCACGCTGTTCTGCGCAGGCCGCCTTACGGCAGACGCACTGGAAAAGCCGTTCACACCAATCGTGATTGCCTATGGCGTGATTGCCTTTGCTCAGATGCTGCTCGGCTTTGCAAAGCGTGAGCACGCACTGCTTCTCGCGCAGTGGGGACTGTACCCGTTCACGGCATTTTTCCTCCTGTCCCTGCTGCTTGCGCTCCGGAGGAAGAAACGGAGGCTCGCATGAAAACGAAGCTCTGCGCCCTTCTGACGCTTCTCGCGCTGCTGCTCGGCGGCTGCTCGCCCTCGCGGCAGATTGAAAATCAGGCGCATGCCATCTCCATGGGACTCGACCTGACGGACGATAAAATCTGCATGTCCGTGCAGGTGCCGACGATCGGCGCGGCGGGCGGCGAAGGGAACGGACATACCTCCGCGACCGAATATTCGATTTATTCCGCCACCGCAAACGATTTTCCGCTTGCCTACGACCTTCTGCTTGCGACGGTGCCCCAGCGGCTGAACCTCACGCAGCTCAAGAGCATCATCTTTTCCGAAACGCTGGCGCGCAGTGAGCAGTTCTCCAACATTCTGCGCAGCGCCATGCACATCGTTTCTCTCTCCAGCAACGCCGTTGTGCTTGTTTCCCGCACGCCGGCACGGGAGATTCTGGAAAATCAGGAGGCCTACATCGGCACGCACCTTTCCATCAGCATGCCCGCCATGCTGGAATACTATCGCGTAAACGGATACATTCCCCAGACCAGTCTGTCGCTGCTTTACGCCGGACTGAACAGCGTATATTCCACGGGCAAGGCGGCGCTGTGCGGGCTGGAAGGCTCCGACACGCCGCAGGAGGGCAGCTATCTGCCCGGCGCGCTCGACCGACAGGGAGACAACCGGGATGAATTCATGGGCTGCGCACTGTTTAACCGCAGCCGGATGGTGGGCCTTCTGAATGGGCATGAAACGCAGCTGATGCAGCTGCTTTCGGGCGAGAACACGGAAATCGGCTTCATCCTGCCGGACAGCTCCGTTCGTCTGTCCCAGCAGCGTTCTCCGCAGCTGGCTTTTTCATCCGAGGACGGTCGTCTGCGCATCGACGTCACGCTTTGCCTGCGCGTGGTTCCCTTGATGGAAATGCCCGATCTGAACGCGTTGGCCTCCACGCTGGAGGCCTCCCTGCAGGCGGTGCTGGAAAAATGCGCCGCATGGGAGGTGGAGCCGTTCGGCTTTGCCGACCACGCCGCAGCCTCCCAGCTCACCCTCGATTCATGGGACGGAGCGCGCTGGCCGGAGACGTTCAGCCAAGCCGAGACACGCGTGCACGTGGAGCTCTCCGGCTGAAGCCTGCGCAGTCATATTTTGTAAATAGAAAGCCCGAAAAAGTCACGGTTCCGTGCTTGACAAAGAGCGCGAAGCCGTGTATTTTTATAAAGAATCTATGCATTTACGAATGAATATCAGGTGATATGCTTGTTTACCCTGCTTGCCAATCCGGTCTCGGGAAACGGTCGTTCTCTGCGTGCGCTTCCGGAAATTGAGCGCGCCATGAAGGACTTTTCCCTTGATTACCATGTGGAATATACCAAGGAGCCCGGCGACGCCGCCGCAATCGCCGAAAGAGCCGTTCAAAACAAGGAGGACGGCATCGTCGTCATCGGCGGAGACGGCACCGTATTTGAAACGCTGGGCGGCATGGCCGGAAGCCAGACGCAGCTCATCTACGCCCCCACCGGAACCGGAAACGATTTCGTGAAGGCGCTTCGTCTGCCGCTGGACGCCGCCAAGGCCGTCCGCCAGCAGCTCGCCGCCAAGGTGCGCGCGCTCGATTACGCGCTGGTCAACAAAACGCCGTTTATGAACGTATGCGGCACCGGCTTTGACGTGGACGTACTGCGCAGACTCGCTGCCTACAAAAAACGCTTTCAGGGCATCAAGGCCTATCTGATGGCACTGAAGGACGCGCTCGGCTCCTATCATCCCATCGACTGCGAAATTTCGGTGGACGGAAGGCCCTTCGAAAGCAAGCGTTTGTGCATCCTGTCCATCGGCAACGGTCAGTATATCGGCGGCGGCATGAAGGCCGTGCCGGACGGCATACCCAACGACGGCCTGCTGGATGTCGTGCAGATTCGCGCCATCCGCAAATGGCAGATTCCGTTTCTTCTCCCGCTGTTCATTCTGGGAAAGCACACGCATCTGTCCCTCGTCGAGACCTGCCGCTGCCGCCATATCCGAATTCATTCCGAGGGCATGACCTTCCAGCTGGACGGAGAGCTGCGCCGAATGGACTCAGCCGACGTCCGCATCGTCGCCGGCGGTCTGCTGGCGCGTTATTGAAAATTCCGGCGTGTTCACATAGTCGATCATGCCGCGCACGAGTGCCAGCGCCAGCTTCTCCTGATACGCGGCGTCATTCAAAAGCACGTCCTCCTCGGCGTTGCTCAGATACCCAAGCTCTACCAGCACGCACGGCACCTCGGACCAGTTCAGGCCCGTATAGGTGTCGCGTTTGTATACGCCCTGCGTCTGCGCTCCGGCATCCTCGCCCACGGCGGTCAGCAGGCAGCGCGCCAGAAGCGCGCTTTCCTCGGCTCTCGCGCCGGTTTTGCGTACATACATGCCCGCGCCCTTCACGGAACGATTCACGGAGCCGTTGCAATGAATGCGCAGAACCATGTCCGCGCCCCACTCGTTCATCATTACGGCGCGCTCGATGTTGGAAATGTCCACGTCGTTTTCCTCGCGCGTCATTTTCACCTCGGCGCCCATCGCCGTGAGGATGTCGCGCAGAATCAGCGAAACCTGCAAATTCACCGCATACTCCGGCGTGCGCGTATTGACGCCCGTCGTGCCGCTCGCAACCTTCGCCTTCGTCTCCTTCGAATCGGGTGCAATCGCCTCTCGCTCGGTGTTCGCGTGCGTCTGATGCCCGGGATCAATGCCGATTTTCAGCCCCGCCAACGGCTGACCAAGCCGCTCCTGTTCCTCGTCCGAAAACCGTACCGCCCCGCGCACCGACTCGGCTGCCGCCGGAGCCGCCATTCCAAGCGCCAGAAGCATGGAAAGAACGCCCATCAAAAAACGCCGCATTGTCGTCACTCCTTCGTATTTCAAGGATTAGACGCAGGGCGGCGGAATCTGGTTCAATTTTCAAGGAGTTTTTCTGAAGCCTATCCAACATTTTCGCTCTTTGTGATGGCCTCCCAGCGTTCCTTTCGGTTCTGGTCGGAAATCGCCCGAAGCACCTCGGAAAGGCGCGTCTCGTCGAAAAGCGTGATGGAGCCGTACGGCGCGTTGAGCAGCGTCTCGATGGCGTAGCGATATACCTTCAAATCCTTCGCAATCTGATTCATGCATTCCGGATCATCGTCGGCGCGCGCCAGCGTGAAGGAAATCTTGTCGGTCATGTTGTGCCCCAGCAGAAGCAGCAGAGAGCCGATCGATTCCGGATACTTCACGAAAAACAGGTTTTCCTTCAGTCCTTCCTGAATGACCTCGTCCACCAGCGGCTGCATCAGGCGCATGGACGTGAGCTTCATCTGCTCACGAAGCATGACCGCGCCGTCGTGATATGCCACGCGCAGCATCAGGGCAATAAAATCCATGCTGTCCTGATGAAAAATGCTGCTCATGCCGAAAATCAGGTTGAGCTTTTCCACGGCATTCAGGCTGGGATCGCGTACCGCGCGCTCGCTGGCTTCAAACGCGCTCTCCGTGCGCCTTTCGCAAATGGCCTCTAAAAGGGACAGCTTACTCTCAAAGTGGTGGTAGAAACCGCCCTTTGACAGCTTCAGCTCGTCCAATACGTCCTGCACGGACGTATTTTCGTAGCCCTTCAGGTAGAACAGTCGCTCTGCGGTCTCGATGATTGCCGCTCTGCGCGCGTCTCCCTTTTTCATGAAATGCTCACGCCCCGATTTCGTAGAATGCTTCCCTACCAAAGTCTGTTTTTATTATACGAAACCGAACACGGTCTGTCAATAGCTTTATTTCATTTTCTTGAAAAATATTACAGATTTATTTCTTTTATTCATCATCCTCATCCGCAAACGGCAGCTCGTCGGTGTATACGTCGTTGAAATGCGGCAGCGCTGCCAGCTCTACGCAGCGCGTCGCCTGCCTGAGCGCCTCCGCGCGCCGCCTTGCCCGCTTGCTGACCAGCAGCTTCACGCTTCCACTGCCGGCAGCATTGCCCACGGGAACGATTTTCTCCCGCAGCGCCGCAGGAAGAAGCCCGATGCGGCAGGCACTGTCCAGATCAATGAAGCTGCCGAAGCCTCCCGCCAGATATACCCTGTCCACGTCCGCAAGCGCGGTGCCTGCCTGCTCCGTCAGAATGCGAATTCCGGAGGCAATCGCCGCCTTCGCCAACTGAACCTCGCGAATGTCGCTCCGCGCCAGATACACGCGCTCGGAAAGGCGCACGTTCTCCGCCATACGACCCATGGGCGTAACGTCTCCCCTCTCCAGCAGCGCGGCCGTCAGATCGATCAGCCCGCTTCCGCAGATGCCCGTCGCTTCCCCGCCGCCAATGGTCGTATAGACGATTTTTCCGTCCTCGATGTGCGCATGGTCGATCGCGCCCGCAACCGCGCCGGTTCCGCAGGCGATATGCGCGCCTTCAAACGCCGGGCCCGCCGCGCAGGAGCACGCAAAATAGCGTCCGTCCTTTTTCAGCATGATCTCGCCGTTCGTGCCGATGTCGATCAGCATGGCGTTTTCGCCGCGCTCGTCCAGCCCGCACGCCAGCGCCGCAGACAGCGTATCCGCACCCACATAGCCGGAAACGCAGCCGCCGAGAATCGTCCGAACGCCGCCCAGCATCCTTTCGTGCAGGGCGGTATAGCTCGGCGTAAACGGCGCAAACGCCAAAGCGCGCACCGGATAGCCTGCCAGCAGATGCAGCATAACCGTGTTGCCCACCAGCGCCCGACAGAGGATTTCCTCCCCTTCGCGCCCTGCCTCCCTACGCATGCTTTGCGTCATGTCATCGATGGCCGCCAGCGCCTCCCGCTGCAGAAGCGCCGCGTTTTCCGCGCCCTCCAGTGCAAAGGACAGGCGCGAAATCACGTCCGCGCCATGTGAACGCTGCGGGTTCAGCCGTGCGTCGGACGCAAGCACGCGCCCGGTGCTCCGCTCCACGAGATACGCCGCCAGCGTCGTCGTTCCCACGTCCACACTGACGCCCAGCCCCGCCTCGCCGTCGGTCTCCGCCTTCGGGAAAATTCCCTTCTTCAGAATTTCCGCCCTCGCCTCCGAAGCGCACACGCGCACGTCCCCGGCAAGCCGCGCCCGGCAGGCAAGCACGGTCTGCTCGTCCAGACGCGCACCTGCCTCACACATGAGCGCGCCCGTTGCTCGCACCGCGCACTTGCGGCATCGGCCAAGCCCTCCGCACGGCGCGCTTATTGCGATTCCCGCGCGTGCCAGTGCCTCCAGAAGAGTTTCGCCCGTCTGCGCGGGCACAATCGTCTCTCGCCCCTCCATGAGCACCGTAACGTTGACCCTCACCTGCGTTTTCCTCCCGCGCCCGGCCTTCCGCGCCCGCGATTATCCGTGCGGCTGCCTCCGCGATGCTCATCTCGTCCGCGCTCGTTTCCGCGGCGTTCGTCCCTGCCGCGATTCCCTGCACGCTCATTTCCGCGGCGTTCATCCCGTCCGCGGCTCTCCTCACGCGCGCCTCCGCGACGATCGTCCCTGCCGCGCTTCTCCGCACGCGCGCCGCCATTTCGACCGTCGGTGCGCTTTTCCTCGCGGCTGCCGCCGGCAACGGACGGAATCAGGCAATCCGGCCCGCGTCCGATCAAATCGGTGCGCCCGGCCCGCCTGAGTGCCTCCACCACAAGCGCGCGGTTCTGCGGCCGGTCGTATTGCATCAGCGCGCGCTGCATTTCCTTTTCGTGCGGCGACTTTGCCACGTACACCGGCGACATGTCGCGCGGGTCAAGCTCGGTATAAAACATCGTTGTGGACAGGGTGCCCGGCGTCGGATAGAAATCCTGCACCTGTTCCGGATGCAGGCGTGTGCGCTTCATATATTCCGCCAGCTCCACCGCATCCTTCAGCGTGCAGCCGGGGTGACTGCTCATGAAATACGGCACGAGATACTGCTCCTTGCCATATTTCTTATTGGCTGCGTCAAAGCGCTTACGGAATTCGTCAAACACCGAAACGTCGGGCTTTCCCATGTACCTCAGCGCGTTCTTCGCCGCATGCTCCGGCGCAACCTTCAATTGACCGCTGATGTGATGCTGCACCAGCTCGCTCATCAGCAGATTCTTCTTATCCAGCAGCATGTAATCAAACCGAATGCCGGAGCGCACAAACACCTTCTTCACGCCCGGCAGCGCGCGCAGCGCCTTCAAAATATCCACATATTCCGAATGGTCGGCGTTTACGTTTTTGCACGGTGTGGGAAACAGGCACTGTCTTTGCGGACACGTGCCCGATTTCAGCTGCTTGTCACAGGCCGGATGGCGGAAGTTTGCCGTCGGACCTCCGACATCGTGAATATAGCCCTTAAACCCGGGGCGGGCAATCAGCTTTTTCGCCTCCGCAACGATGGAGGCCTTGCTTCGGGATGTGACGATGCGTCCCTGATGAAACGTGAGCGCACAGAAATTGCATGCGCCGAAGCATCCGCGCTCGGAGGCAATGGAAAACTCCACCTCCTGAAAGCCCGGAATGCCGCCCGCCGCATCGTACATCGGATGCCACGTCCGCGCGTACGGCAGCGCGTATACCCTGTCCAGCTCCTCCGTCTGCAGCGGCATGGCAGGCTTGTTCTGCAGAAGGTATCGCGCGCCGTGCTTCTGGGCAATCCGTTTCCCGCGCACGGGATCCTGTTCATTATATTGAACAAGGAATGCCCGCGCATACGCTTTTTTGTCGCGCATAACCTCCTCGGCGGACTCAATGACCACGGCGTCCTCCGGCGCATCCTTCGTCATTATGCAGGTGCCGGGAATGTCACATTCCGAAAAATGCCTGCCCTCCTTCATCCATTCCGCCACGCGCAGAATCGTCCTTTCGCCCATGCCGAACATCAGGACGTCCGCGCCGCTGTCCACCAGAACGGAATTGCGCACGCGGTCATCCCAGTAATCGTAATGCGCAAAGCGGCGAAGCGACGCCTCCACGCCGCCGATGCCGATAGGAATGCTGCCATAGGCCTCGCGGATGCGGTTGCAATACACCACCGTGCAGCGGTCGGGGCGCATGCCCGCCTTGCCGCCGGGCGAATACACGTCGGTATTGCGATGCTTCTTTGCAACGGTATAGTGATTAACCATCGAATCGACTACGCCCGCCGTCACCAAAAAGCCGAGCCTCGGCTCGCCAAAGCGCATGAACGCGCTCTTGTCGTGCCAGTCCGGCTGCGGCAGCATGCACACACGGTAGCCCGCATCCTCCAGCACGCGGGAAATAATCGCCAGCCCAAACGACGGGTGGTCGACATAGGCATCGCCCGTCACGTACACAAAATCCGGTCTGTCCCAGCCGCGCATGCGCATTTCCTCTGCGGTTACCGGCAAAAACCGTCTGTCGTCCCGCGTTTTCACGGATGCTTCCTCCCTCAGGTTTCTTCCTTTGCCTTGTCCTGCGGCGCAGCGGCATCCGCCACGCGCTGCATAACCTCCACCGCGCCCTTGAGCAGCTGCTCCTGCTTTTTGCCGGACTCCGTGTAGGTAATCGTGGGCGGGTTCGTTGGCGTCAGGCGCAGGCAGCCCTTATACGGCTCCAGTGCCTTCAAAAGCGCCACAATATCCAGATCGGCCAGCACCGAGAAGCGCATCACCAGCGCATCGCCGCGGCCGCTGACCAGATCAATGCCCAGCCGCCCGCACAGGGACTTGAGCTGCGCAATGTCGATCAGATTGATTACCGGGCGCGTCGGGTCGCCGAAGCGGTCGATCAGCTCCTCAATCAAATCGCCTCGCGCCTCCGGGCCGTCGATTCCGGCGATTTTTTTGTACATTTCCATGCGCATCACGTCGCTGGATACGTACTCGGCAGGCAGATAGGCATCCGCCTTGACCTCGATTCGCGTCTGAATGTCGCCCTGACCGACGTCCCCGCGCATCTCATGCACGGTTTCCTCAATCATCTTCACATACAGGTCGTAGCCGACCGCCGCCATATGCCCGCTCTGCTCCGCGCCGAGCAGGTTGCCCGTTCCGCGAATCTCCAAATCGCGCATCGCCACGCGGAAGCCGGAGCCGAACTCCGTAAACTCGCGAATGGCGTTCAGGCGCTTTTCCGCATCCTGCGTGAGGATTTTGCTGGGATTCACCGTCAAATAGGCATAAGCCAAGCGATTGCTTCGGCCTACGCGTCCGCGCAGCTGATACAGCTGAGACAGACCGAAATGGTCGCTGTCGCACACAATCAGCGTGTTGGCGCGCGGCACATCCAAGCCGGCCTCGATAATCGTCGTGCACAGCAGCACGTCGAACTTGCCCTCGTAGAAGTCAAGCATCACGTCCTCCAGCTGATGCTCGCGCATCTGACCGTGACCCACGGCAATGCGTGCCTCAGGCACCAGCTTTTTGAGACGCTGATACATCATGTCGATCGTCTGCACGCGGTTATGAAGCACATAGACCTGCCCGCCTCGCCCCAGCTCGCGCAGGATGGCATCGCGAATCAGGCCGTCGGAGTATTCCACCACATAGGTCTGCACCGGATAGCGCTCCTCCGGCGGCGACTGCAGAAGCGACATATCACGAATGCCCACCATGGACATGTGCAGCGTGCGCGGAATGGGCGTAGCCGACAGCGTAAGCACGTCGATGGATTTCTTGTATTGCTTGATGGCCTCCTTGTGCCCCACGCCGAAGCGCTGCTCCTCGTCCACGACCAGCAGCCCCAGATCCTTGAACTCGATATCCTTGTTCAGCAGCCTGTGCGTGCCGATGATTACATCCAGCTTGCCGCTTTTCAGATCCTCGATGGTCTGCTTCTGCTCTGCGGCGGTCTTAAAGCGCGACAGCGTATCCACATGAATCGGGAACTCATGGAAGCGGTTCAGCATGGTCGCGTAGTGCTGCTGAACGAGAATCGTCGTCGGCGCGAGCAGCGCCGCCTGCTTTCCGTCCATTACACACTTGAAGATGGCGCGCAGAGCCACCTCGGTTTTGCCGTAGCCGACGTCGCCGCACAGCAGGCGATCCATAACCTGCGGCTTCTCCATGTCTCTTTTAATTTCCGCAATCGCCGTCAGCTGATCGGGGGTTTCCTCAAACGGAAACGCATCCTCAAACTCGCGCTGCCACGGCGTGTCCGGGCTGAACGCATAACCAGCCACGGCCTTTCTTTCGGCATACAGCTTGATCAAGTCGCCCGCAATTTCCTTGATGGAGCTTTTGACCTTTGCCTTCTGCCTCTGCCATTCGCCGCCGGACAGACGGTTCAGCTTGGGCGTTTCACCCTCGGATCCGATATACTTCTGCACGCGATCCATCTGATCGGTAGGCACATACAGCTTGTCGGTGCCCTGATAGCGGATGTGCAGGAAATCGCGCAGTTTGCCCTCGGACGACAGCCGCACCGTGCCCATATACTGGCCGATGCCGTGATTCTCGTGCACCACATAGTCGCCCACGTTCAGGTCGGTAAACGCCGCCATCTTGCTGCCCGTTCGGGCAATGGCATGCGTCTTCTGCTTGCCGATGCCGAAAAGGTCGCCCTCCGATACGACGGCGAATTTCAGCTGCGGCCAAACGAAGCCGCGCGTCATCGTGCCGGGCAGGATTACCGGAATTCCCTTTTCCAGCGCCTCGGGCAGCTCCTCAAGAAACGGAACCATCGCATCCTCATCCATCAGCGAACGCGCAAGCCGCTGCCCGCGCGCCACGCCGCCGGACATCAATGCCACGCGCCATCCGTCTCTCTTCCACATGACGACGTCGCGCGCCAGCTCCCTCATGTTGCCGGAATAGCCGGTCGCGCCGCGCCCCTCCAGCTTCACCAAATCCTTATATATGAAGTCCTTCTGCTGACGCAGAAACGGCTCCGTCACCATCACGTCGCGCCCGTCCGTCTGCGCAAGCAGAGAATCCCAGCGAAGCAGAAGCTCCGCCTGCTCGGGAATAGCCTCGTCGCGCTCCATGGCAGCCTTGAAGTATTCCTCGAATTCCAGCAGACGGTTCTCGCACCGTTCGCGCAGACGATCGGGCTGATTCATCACGATCACGGCGTCGGGCGCATAATCGAAGATCGTATCCGTTTTTTCATAGAGAATGTGCATCAGCGCCTCGCGGCCGTCAAAGCTGCGGCCAGTTTTGAGCGCGTCCACGGTGGGCGTATACTTGCGCTGAATGGTCGTTTTGAGCGCAGGTCTTTTGCCGTCCGGCTTTTTTTCCGGCTTTCGGCGGGCGGCAGCTTCAAAGGGTGAGGGCAGCTCCTCCATCGGCCTGTCGGCGGTCGATGCCATTTCAAAGAATTCCTCGAACGGCATCAGGTCGTATTCCTTTTCAAGCTTGCGCTGCCGATCGTCTGCCGGCTCGCGCACGCGCGTGGCAAGCAGCCCTTCAAGCCGTACGGCCGCGGCACGCGATTCGTCTGCGTTCAAAAGCGCCTCGCCGGCAGGATACATTCGCGCGTTTTTGATGCGGTTCACGCTGCGCTGCGTCATCACGTCAAAATCGCGCAGGGAATCGACCTCGTCATCAAAGAACTCCACGCGAACGGCACTGGGACGTCCGATGGGAAATACGTCCAAAATGCCGCCTCGCAGCGCGCACTGTCCGCGCGCCTCCACCAGCTCCACGCGCTCATAGCCCGCGCGAATCAGGCGCTCCATCAGCTGAGAGGGCTCCAGCCGCTGCCCCTCCTCGATGTCGATCATGCCCTCCATGAACTGCGCGCGCGGCATCAGCCGGTGCAATGCGGCATCCGCGGGCACGGCGAGCAGGCGGATTTCTCCCGTCAGAAAGCCGCCCAGCGCTTCAAGGCGGCGCATGGTCAGCTCCTTGCTGGACGCGGCTACGTGCAGAAACGACACCTCGCGCGCCGGCAGCACCGCCGCGCCGCCGCCCATGAACGCATTGTAATCCTCCATCACGCGCTGCGCAAGGCTTTCATTCGGGCAAACCACAATCATTGGGCGCTTCGTATCCGCCTGCAGCGCAGACAGAAGAAGCACCTGCTGGCTGTCATCCAGCCCGTAGGCGCAGAAGGCCGTTCCATGCCCCAAATCGCCGAGGATTCGTCCGTATTCCGTCAGCTCCCTAAGCGGTGCAAACAGATATTCATGACGCGCTTTCCTGCTCATGTGCCTCCTCTTTCTTACCGTCCGACAAATGCTCTGACGGCGTCGAGTCCATCCTTCAGATAAATCTCCACCGCCTGCGCGGCCTTTTCATAGCCCTCGTTCATGAGCCTTCTGTCCTCGTCCCCCGTAGGACGAGTCAAAACGAAATCGCACAGCTCCCAGCCCTCCGGCGGACGACCGATGCCCACGCGTATGCGCGGGAAATCCGTGCGGCCCAGCAGATAGATAATGTTGCGCATGCCGTTGTGCGTGCCTGCCGAGCCCTCCGCGCGAAAGCGCACCTTGCCCTCCGGCAGGTCGCAGTCATCAAACAGCACAATCAGCTGATCGGATTCCGGCTTATACCAATTCCATAATTGGATGACGCTTTCGCCGGAAAGGTTCATATAGGTCTGCGGCTTGCACAGCACGGCTCGCTGACCGCCGACGATTCCTTCCCCCACAATCGCCTTGCACTTGGTTCTCTCCACCGAAATGCGGTTGCGGCGCGCCAATGCGTCAATGATTTCGAAGCCCACATTGTGCCGCGTGTGCTCGTATTTGCTGCCCGGATTGCCCAGACCGACGATTACGTACATAAGCCCTCCAATTCCAAAAGTTTGTGACGGGAGGAAGCCCTTCTTCCGCCCGCCTGAAACCGATTATTCATTTTACCATCTTTCATATGCCCCTGTCAACCGCCCGTCATTCGGAAAAATCCGCGGACGGAACCACCTCGCATGTGCCGTTTTCGCTGTCAATGCTTTGAAGCATCAAAAGCGCCTTTGCGCCCGTGCAGCGCTTTGTTTCCGGCGACGCCGTCGCAATCATCACGCCGATGCCAACGACCTCCGCCTGAAACTCCGCCATCATCTCCGCCATGCCCTGCAGCGTGCCGCCGCCCTTCATGAAATCGTCCACGATCAGCGCACGCTGTCCCGGCTTTACCGCGCGGCGGGAGAGCGCCATCGTCTCAATGCGCCCGCTGTCGCCGCCGGAAATATAGTTAATCTTCACGGCGCTGCCCTCGTAGGCCTTGCTGTCGCGCCGGGCAATGACCAGCGGCACGTTCAGCGCGCGCGCCGTCATCAGCGCGAAGGGAATGCCCTTCGTCTCCATCGTGAGCACAAGGTCGGGCTGGCAATCATAGAACCTTGCCGCCAGAATTTCGCCCAGCGCTTCGGTCAGACGCGGGTCGCTGGATACATCCGAGGTATACAGAAAGCCGCCGGGCAGCAGCCGTCCCGGCTCGGACAGGCGCGCCGCCACCTCCTCCAGCGTTCTGCGTGCCTTCGCAGCCGACATTACCGGACGATACCGCATGCCGCCCGCCGCCCCGGCCACCGTTTCAAGCCGACCCAGATCAAAGCGCTCCAGGCTCTCGGCAATCAGATCAATATCCTCGCTGAGCGTCGATTTCGCCGACCCGAACAGCTCGCAAAACTCGCTGAGCGTATGAATGCGGTTGGGATCCCCTGTAATCAGGCGCGTCATCGCGCCCAGTCTCTCGTTTCTTTTAATACGGTCCATTCTGCCGCGCTCCTTAAATCCGAACATTTCTGCATTTATGTCTATTATAATCCGTATTGCGGCGAATTTCCAGCCCCTGCCACGAAGATTATCCGATTACAAACCAACATTTAACGGTCTGCGGCCGCGTCGGAAGGAAGCGCGCGCACAAAAACGGTTGCTCTCGCTTGACTTTTGGCGTATAATGAAAGAACCTCTCGAAAGGAGCTGCTTTTCATGGCGGATACGCTGAATGAATATATCGGCAAACGCGTGTTTTTCGTAGGCATCGGCGGCTGCTCGATGAGCGGACTGGCGAAGATGCTCAAATGGATGGGCTGTCAGGTGGCGGGCTCCGACCGCACGCGCAGCCACAAAACCGATGCGCTTGCGCAGGACGGAATCGAAATCCACATCGGCCACGACGGGAAAAACGTCGAGGGCGCATCTCTCGTGGTCTACTCCGCCGCAATCGCGGCCTCCAATCCGGAGCGCGCACGCGCGCGTGAGCTTGGCGTCCCGGAAATGGAGCGATGCGACCTGATCGGTCTTCTGATGAAGCGCTTCGGTCATTCCATTGCAATTTCCGGCACGCACGGCAAAACCACCACCACGGCCATGATGGCGGAAACCTTCGTCGGCTGCGGCGAGGATCCGTCGGTACATATCGGCGGCGAGCTGGACTATCTGGGCGGCTCCACGCGGCTGGGGCGCGGCGAGCAGTTTATCTGCGAGGCCTGCGAGTTTAACGGCAGCTTCCTGCACTTCTTCCCCACCGTCGCCGTCATTCTGAACATTGACGAGGATCATCTGGATTATTATAAGGATCTGGATGACATTGAAAACGCCTTCCGCCGCTTTGCCTCCTTGGTGCCGGAGGACGGATGGGTTGTCGGCTGCGGCGACGAAAAGCGCGTGCGCAGCGTGCTTGAGGGCCTGAAATGCCGCACGCGCACCTACGGCCTTGAGCCGCAGAATGAGGTTCGTGCCGAGGACATTTCCTACGACGAAAACGGTTGTGCGCTCTTCACTGCCACGCTCTACGGACATCCGCTTGCGGAGGTCGAGCTGCAGGTACCCGGCGAGCACAACGTGAAAAACGCGCTTGCGGTCATTGCCGTCGCCAGCCTGTTCTCCCTGCCGATGAGCCTTGTGGCCGAAACGCTGCACGAATTCCGCGGCGTGCACCGCCGTTATGAGCTGACAAGCGTGACCGACGGCGTGCGCGTTTATCAGGATTATGGCCATAATCCCACCGAAACGCGAAACGTTCTGCATGTCGCGCGCATTCAGGCGCCCCAGAAGCTCTGGGCCGTTTTGCAGCCGCACACCTATTCCCGCACGAAGGCGCTGTTTGACGGCTTCCTGACCTGCTTTGACGAAGCCGACGAGGTGCTCGTAACCGACATCTGCGGCGCGCGGGAGGTCGATCCCGGCGACATCCACTCCGGCATGCTGGTGGATGCAATGGTTGAAAAGGGCATTCGCGCGCATCTCACGCCGTCGTTTGACGATGCGGAGGCCTATCTGCGTGCGCATTGGCAGCCCGGCGACGTGGTCGTCACCCTCGGCTGCGGCGATATTGACCTTCTGAACGAACAGATTGCCAGAAACGGAGACACGCACAAATGATTTCCAAGCAAGCGAAATTTTCCCGCGCCCTGCGTCTGCTGTCGGTGCTGCTGCTGGTCGCCATGCTTTCCGCCTGCGGAAGCGATGACGCGCAGACCGCCGATCTCAGCCCGACGCAGGAGCCTGCAGTCGGTACGCAGGCGACGCCGGTGCCTACGCTGGCGCCTACCGCGACGCCCTTCCCGCGCGTCGACGTGGCCGATTACGTGCTGATCTGGAAAAACAACACCCGCATCGGCATGAACTACATGGTTCCCACGCACTGGAAGGAGTCGCAGACCGGCGAACGCTATTCCGTGTTCTACGAGCCCGTGCCCGACGGCGAAACCGGCTTCCGCGTCGCGTTTGCAAACAAGAAAAAGTACAAGGATCCCGACGCCAGCACCATGCGCACCGAGCTTCGAAAGCTGCTCACCTCCATGAGCGAGGTTTACACGGACTTCCAGTACGACGAAACCATTTCCCGAGACCTGTCGCTGGTACGCTTCAAGGGCTATTCCACGTACTATACCTACACGGACGAGTACGGCGTGACAATCAAGGGCTTCGTGATTATCGCCACGTATAACCGGCGCATCTATTGCATGAACTTCTCCGGCCCCGAGGAGCGCTTTACGGATATGATGACGGTTGGCAAGAAGATTCTGGACTCCGTAAGCCGCGTATCCTCCTCCTGATTCCCTTATCCATCAAAAAGCGCCCCGAACGGCTCTCCGTGAACCGTTCAGGGCGCTTTTCGAATGGGTGCTCACCGGCTTTCCTTCGGCTTGCGCGCCAGCAGAAGCGTGCAGATTAGCAGAAGCAGCGGGAAAACCGCAGCCACCAAGAGACCTGCGCGCAGCCCCAGCGTTTCCGCACTCATCCCGACCGACTGTCCCCACGCAAGCAGGCTCTCGCTGTTCTGCGTCAGATCGGACACAAGACCCGTCAGCCACGGGCCGACCGAGCAGCCAATGTCGCCGCAAATGGCATACAGGCCAAACAGCGCCGTGCCCGCCATCGGGAAGCGCTTCGCGCCGTCGGACAGCGTGCCCGGCCACATGATGGCGACCGACAGGCCGCACAGCGCGCAGCCCACAAGCGTCAGTGCCGGAACAAACACCGCAAGCGCGTAGCACACGACGCACAGCCCGGCAGAAAGCATCAGCATGCGTTCGAGATTGATTTTATCGCCCTTAATTCCATAGAACATGCGCCCGAGCGCCATTGTCAGCGCAAACATGCACGGGCCAAGCAGGTCGCCCATCGTCTTGCTCACGCCCAGCGTTTCCTCCACAAACAGGCTCGACCACTGAGACATGGCAAGCTCGCTGGAGCCGGAGCAGACCATCATGACCATGCCGATGATAAACACGCGGTTTTTGAACAGCTCGCCCATCCTCGTGCGCTTCTCCTCCGGCACGGTGGGCATCAGCGGCACCCAGCGGAACAGGAGGAAATCGCCGATCGGCAAAAGCGCCCATGCCAGCGGCAGATACACCCACGATTCGCGTCCGAAGGCTTTCAGCGCCAGCGTCGTAAGAATCACGACCGCCATCTGCCCCCAGCAGTAGAACGAATGCGCAAGGCTCATTGCCTTATCCTTCGCCTCGCCCGGCAGCGATTCGATGATCGGGCTGACAACCACCTCAATCAGTCCGCCGCCCAGCGCATACAAAACGGCCGCCACGCACAGCCCGGCATAGGGATCCGCCATCACGCGCGGCAGAATGCCCATCATAATCAGTCCAACCGCACAGAAGGCGTCGGCAAGCCGCGCGGTCAGGCGATAGCCCATGCGATCGGCAAAGCGCGTCGCCAGAATGTCGGCGACGATCTGCGTTCCGAAATTAAACAGAATCAGCCTTCCAAGCTGCTCGTCCGACACGCCGAATTCGTCCTTGAAAATAATGAACAAAAGCGGTGCCAGATTGTTCATGACGGCCTGCGAGATCATTCCGAGATAGCACGCAATCGTCGTATGCTTGTAGCCGAGCTTCACAAAGAATTCCTCCCTGCCAACCCGCCGCGTTCCGTGCGGCTTTTCCCCGATTTATAGACCTTCGGAGGAAGAGCGCGTCTTCCTCCGAAACATGTTTGCGAGCGATGTCTGTAAGCCGAGTTCTGTCTTGAGCGGCCATCTATCTGGGCCTGAAGTTGCCAGCAGGCTCAAGCGATGTCTAAGAGACGCGACGGGCCGCCGCATATGTCTCTATCAATCTTGCACCGGGTGGGGTTTACATAGCGGACAAGTCGCCAAGCCGCTGGTGAGCTCTTACCTCACCTTTCCATCCTTGCGGTCGCGCACGAGGCGCGATTTCGCGGTATCTCTCTGTTGCACTTTCCCTAAAGTCGCCTCCGCCGGCATTTCACCGGCACCCTGCCCTGTGGTGCTCGGACTTTCCTCAAGCGCGCAAAGCGCCTGCGGCCGCCCGGCAACCTCGCAAACACACGCATTATACCAGAACCTCCCGCGAAAAGCAATGCTGGGACGCATATTTTCCACTTATTTGACATTTTCCCGCGTCCCGTGCCATCCTTGCTTTGACGCGCGCAGAGCATAGCTGCGGCCGCTTCGAACGCGCCTGCGCTCATCCTGTCCGCAGGACATTCGCGCTCGTTCCTTTCCCATCGGCAGTCTGCCGGTCAAACCCTCTCATGTCCAAAAGGAATTTCTCCGCATCCTCTGCGATGCCGCCCCTTCACGTTTCCTCCGTCTGCGCGTTCTCCGCATTTATGCGCTCGATTTCCTCGTTGACAAGCTTTCCAAACGTCTTGTCATCGATCTCGGCTTCCTTCTTCTGCGTAGCGTCGGCGGCGACGGATTTATCCGCGAAGGCATCAAAAACCTTTTGCTTTTCCTCGAGCATTTCCATGATTCGCTCGTCAATGCTTTTCTCGCACAGCAGGCGATACACCAGCACGTTACGTGCCTGCCCCATGCGGTAAGCGCGGGAAATCGCTTGGTTTTCGATGGACGGCTTCAGCTGCGGCTCGCACAAAATCACCACACTCGCCGCCTGAATGTTAAGTCCCGTGCCGCCGGACTGTATCTGCGCGGGCAGCACTGCCCCTGCGGGCGCACGCTCGAATTCGTCGATGATCTCCTGCCTGCTCTGCGGCGGGATGGAACCGTTGATCTGCGGAAGGCAACGTTCACCGAGGCATGCCCGAACCGCCGCAATCGTTTCCAGAAAGAACGAAAACACGATAACCTTGCGCCCGTCCTCCGCGGCCTCCTCCACAAGCTCCTTCAGCCGATTCGCCTTGCAGGAGGCCGCCAGATCGTCCGCATTCCACGATACGCGCCGGATTTCCATGTAGCGCTTTTTCCGCAGGGAGGCCTCGTAAACCTCCTTTTCCTTCGGCAAAAGCGTGCACCATTCCCGGTTTTCGATCAGCTCGGGAAGCTCCGTCAGCACGTCCTCGCGTTTGCGGCGATAGTAGACCTGCGCGACCTTCTCCCGAAACTGTGGCGCAGCAACCATAAACGCAAGGCCGCGCAGCTGAGAAGCCACCCCCGGCCGCAGCACCTTCACAAGGGCGATCATTTCATCCACCTTGTTTTCCAGTGCCGTACCCGTCATAAACAGGATGCGCTTTGCGTGCTCGCCGAGCGCCGTCACGTTTTTCGTGCGGCGCGCCTCGCTGTTTTTGATGTAATGCGCCTCGTCGACAACCAGCATATCAAACGTAAAGCCATCCTCCAGCTTCAAATAGCCTGTTGTCTCGAAGTTCGTCACGGCCACGCCGCCGCTTTTCTTCCATTCCCCGAACGCGTGCATACGTCCCTCACCATGGATTTTCAGCGCACGCAGGCGGCTTTTCTGCGCGATTTCCTTGCACCAGTTGGGCAGAACGCTGGCCGGGCACACCACCATGAAGTGCGTCGCGCCGGTATTGCGAAGTGAGACCATCGATGCAATCGCCTGCACAGTTTTCCCCAATCCCATTTCGTCGCCCAAGAGCACGCGCTCCTGATGCAGAATGTACTTTACACCCCATTCCTGATACCGGCGCAAATCGCACTTCAGCCCGTCCGGGAAGAAGCACTCGCCCTGAATTTCCCGCGCCAGCTCCTCCGGAAGGCCATAGCGCGTGTCGTCATTTCCAAGTACGCCGGGCACGAGCGTTTCCAGCACGCCAAAATAGGCGATGCTGTTCTGGGCGAAGTCCTCCCACGCCGTTTTCGCATCCGCGTCCCGCAGCGCCCTCAGTGCCTGCGTGCATTTCTGAACCTCCTTCGGATACGTGCCCGCATGCAGCTCCGTCAGGTACTTATCCTCCGCAATGCATTTCTGCCTTTCGGCAGCATCCATGAACGCCCACGAAACGCCGTTTCCAATGCGCTGAAGCGCTTCAACTGCACACATGATTCTTCCTGTGCTCGCCTTGGCCTCCAGCGGATCAACAAACGCACATCGCCTCCGGTAATCACAGATTGCCGAAACCAGTCCCGTCGCCTCCGGGCTTTGATCATCCACCGAAAGCCGGATCTTCGCATTCGCCGTTGCCCGTTCGGCGTATTCCCGTGCGCATTTCTTGATCCGCCACGCGCAGTCCTCGCTGATGCCGCGCACGGCCTCAAGCTCCGACTGCGTCGCGCAATACACGTCCGACACCATCTCATAGCCATTGTCCCGCAGTGTCTTGAAACGAATGCCAGACTGCTCGCGCCCGATTTCCTCCACGGGCACGGTTTTCAAAAACTCCATCGCCATCGGCGCAAGCAGGCGATCAGCTGCAGCCTTGACCTGCTGTGCCTTCATATGAACCGTTTCGTGCGCCGAATCCATTTCGGCCTGCAAAGCCCGGCTCTTATCGAGCAGGCGTGCCACGCGAGCGACCGGCTTGCCCGTCC
>CAZMGO010000002.1:0-50824 GCA_964565845.1 uncultured Oscillospiraceae bacterium
GCATACGGCTTTGAAGCCGCGGCGGAGATCGTGTCCTTCCGTCCCACCGAAAGGCTGGAAACGGTGCGCGCAAACATGATGCGCATGGACGGCGAAGCGTTCGAGGCGTTTATGACTCGCCGCGGCTGGCATTGGCGCAGGGGCACCGTGCCCGGCGCGTATCTGGTGGCGCAGGCGGGCAATCTGGCAAACGATCCGGACTATTATTCCGGCGAGTTTTCCGTTCAGGGCGAAAGCTCGATGCTTGCGGCGCGCGCCGTGGAGCCGCGTCCGGGCATGACCGTGCTGGATGCCTGTGCGGCACCCGGCGGCAAGGCAGCGCTGATGTGCGAGCTGATGCGCGGAACCGGTCGCGTGCATGCGTGGGATCTGCATGAGCATCGCGTGCAGCTGATCAAGGCTGCGGGCAAGCGGCTGCGTCTGGATAATCTGCGCCCCGCCGAACGCGACGCCTCCGTGCGCCGCGAGGACATGGAGTGCCAGATGGACGCCGTGCTCGTCGACGCACCCTGCTCGGGTCTGGGCGTGATGACCGACAAGCCGGATCTCAAATACCGCGTGACCGACGAAGGCATTGAGTCGCTGAAGGCGGAGCAGAAGAGGATACTGGACACCTGCTCGTCCTATGTCAGGGTGGGCGGCCTGCTGGTGTATTCCACCTGCTCGATTCTGCCGGAGGAGAACGAGAAGCAGGTGGAGAGCTTCCTTTTGAACCATCCGGAGTTCAAGCTGGATGAGAGCGATATGTGGGTTCCGGAGAAGCTGAAGCCGCGCTTCCATAACGGCATGCTGGCGCTTCTCCCCTGCCGGGACGGCGTGGAAGGATTTTTCATTGCGCGCATGCGGCGCGTGAGTCTGTGATGAGCGAGAAAAACGAACTGCTGAGCCTGACGTATGAGGAGCTGGAAGGCCTGATCACCTCGATGGGCGAGGGGAAATTTCGGGCGAAGCAGGTTTTTGAGTGGCTGAAGCGCGGCGCGGACTTTGACGAGATGACGAATCTCTCAAAGTCTCTGCGCGAGCGCCTTCGGGAAACCTGTCTGGCCAATCCCGTGACCATTCACGAAAGCGTCACCTCGAAGCTGGACGGTACCGAGAAGTATCTTTATGAGCTGCCGGACGGAAACCTGATCGAGGGCGTGCGCATGCGGTATCATTACGGCGATACGCTGTGCCTGTCCACGCAGGTGGGCTGCCGAATGGGCTGTGCGTTCTGCGCGTCCACACTGGACGGCTGCGTGCGTTCGCTGACGCCGGGCGAAATGCTCGGGCAGGTAATCGCCGTGAATCGGCGCATCGAGCTGGAGAGTTCGCGCGTGCACAACATTGTGTTGATGGGCAGCGGCGAGCCGATGGATAACTACGACAACGTGGTCAAATTCCTGCGGCTTCTGAATGACCCGCGCGGACTGGGGCTTTCGCTCCGAAACGTGTCCCTGTCCACCTGCGGGCTGGTGCCGAAAATGAAGCGCTTCGCGGACGAGGGTCTGCCGGTTACGCTGTCGGTTTCGCTGCATGCGCCCAACGACGAGGTACGCAAAAGGCTGATGCCGGTGGCCAACGCCTATTCAATGGACGAGCTTCTGGCTGCCTGTCGGCTGTACATACAAAAGACGGGGCGGCGCGTGATCTTCGAATACGCGCTGGTGCGCGGCGTGAACGCCGACCTCGCCTGCGCGGACGAGCTGGCGGCGAGGCTGCGCGGCATGCAGTGCCACGTGAACCTGATTCCACTCAATGACGTGAAGGAGCGCAATCTGCTGGGGCCGACCGAGGAGATGATTTCGGCGTTCCGAAAGCGATTGGAGGACAGGCATATTTCGGTCACGCGCCGCCGTGAAATGGGCGACGATATTCAGGGAGCGTGCGGGCAGCTGCGCCGTTCCCGTCTTTCACAGGAACCATACGGAGGATGACTATGAGGGTATACTGCGCGACCAACATCGGATGCGTGCGAACGCTGAACGAGGATTCCTACTACATGCCCGTAGACGGTCAGAAATTCATGGCCGTCGCCGACGGCATGGGCGGGCATCGCGCCGGGGAAATCGCCAGCCGCATGGCGGTGCGCGTTTTTTCCGAGATTCTTCAGCAGGAAAAGACTCCGTCACCCGAACGGCTGCGCTATGCGTTCAACAAGGCAAACCGGGACGTATATCTGGAGTCCGAGCGCGACAGCGCCAAGCGAGGCATGGGCACGACGATGACCGGCCTCTGGTTCGGCGAAAATGACGTGCTGCTGGGCCACGTGGGCGACAGCCGCGCCTATCGTCTGCGCGGCGGACATATCGAGCGGCTGTCAAACGATCATTCCTATGTGGAGGAGCTGGTTCGAAGCGGCGTGATTACGCCGGAAATGGCGCTTACCCATCCGCAGCGCAATGTGATTACGCGCTCCATCGGCCCGTGGCCGCGCGTGGAGGCGGACATTGCGCGCTTTGACGTGCAGAAGGGCGATGTGTGGCTTCTGTGCACGGACGGTCTGACGCGCTATGTGCCCGACAGCGATCTGGAGCTGGCGCTGAACTCACCCAATCCGCGCAACGAGCAGGTTGGCGCGCTGATCAATGCGGCGCTTCAGCGCGGCGGCGCGGACAACGTTACGGTGATGCTGATTACCGGGGAGGGGGACGCTCATGAATAAGCTTGTCTCCGGCCGGTATCGCATTATGGGCATCATCGGAACCGGCGGCATGGCGGTGGTATACCGCGCGTGGGATGAGATTAAAAAATGCACGGTGGCGCTGAAGGTTCTGCGCCCCGAATTTGAGGCGGACAGAGATTTTGTGCGTCGGTTCGACCACGAGGCGATTGCCGCCTCGAAGATGTCGCATGAAAATATCGTGAAGATGTACGGCGTGGGAATCGACGGCGACATGCGCTATATCGTCATGGAGTACGTTAACGGTTCCACGCTCAAGGAAATTATCCGCAGGGAAGGGCGGCTTACACCGACAAAGGCCGTGCGCTATGCGCTGAAGATTCTGGCGGCGCTCGACCATGCCCACAAAAACAGCATCATTCACCGGGATATTAAGCCGCAGAACATCCTCGTCGATCAAAACGGCACCGTGAAGGTGGCGGATTTCGGCATTGCGCGGCTGGTCAACGCGGCGACGGGTACGATTTCGGACACGAAGACGGCGCTTGGCTCCGTGCACTATGTGTCGCCCGAGCAGGCAAGCGGCGAGCATGCGGACGCGAAGAGCGATTTGTATTCGCTGGGCGTGGTGCTTTATGAAATGCTGACCGGCACCGTGCCCTTTGACGGCGAAACGGCGGTCGCCGTGGCGCTCAAGCAGGTGAAGGAGAAGCCGCGCAGCATGCGCTCGTATCATCGGGATATTTCCCGCGGGCTGGATGAGGTGGTGCAGAAGGCGCTTGAAAAGAAGCCGGACGATCGCTATCAAACGGCGGCGGAAATGGCGCACGATCTAAAGCGCGCGCTGCGCATGCCGGGCGGCGGCTTTATTGCCGGGCTGGACGAGGGCTACAACGGCGATTCCACGCCGAGTGCGTTCAGACAGTATATGCAGACCAAGGGACTGAACCTTCTGCTGGCGCTGCTTGCCTGCGCAACGGTGCTCGCGATTGTGTCCGTCGGCGTTGTGAAGATTTCCGACATTCTCTACGGCGTGGATATTCCGAATGTGACCGGCTACACGCGGGAAATGGCGGAGCAGATTCTGTATAACTACGAGCTGGAGCCCAACGTGATCGAGATATACGACGATAACGTGGCGGCGGGCGACGTTGTGATGCAGGTGCCGGAAACGGGCGAGCGAGGCAGACGCAGCGATCAGGTGGATATGTACGTGAGCTTAGGCTCTGTGCCCGTGGAGCTGCCGAATACGGAGGGCATGACGCTGGCGGAGGCGCGAAGCACGCTGTCCTTGAGCGGTTTCGATCGGCTGAACGAGGAATACGTCGTCGTTTCCGACCAGCCGGTGGATACGATTATTTCACAGGAGCCAAACGACGGCACGGCGCAGCCGGGAGAGATCATCACGCTGAAAATCAACAGCGTGGAAATTCCTACGCCGCAGCTGATCGGAAAGCTGAGCAGCGATGCGGAAATGACGCTGAACAGCGTGGGCTTGAAGCTGGGAGACGTATCGACGGGTTATTCGCTGGATGACCCGGCGGACACCGTCATCGTGCAGTACCCGCTGGCGGGCACGCCGCTGGTGCGCGGAAGCAAGGTAAACATCACCGTTTCGCTGCCGAATCCCACGGTGTATTATGCGAAATACACGGTGTTTGTGCCGCTGAAGATGAATGTGCGCGTGGAGATGACAACGCCGTCGGGCATAACGGAGGAGCTTTTCAACGATACGGTGAACGCCGACGAGTACATGGAGCTTGAAATGAAGAGCGAGGAAGAGGGCGTGCACGTCGTTTCCGTTTATTTCGACGGAGAGCTGCATGAGAGCGAGAACGTGGAGTTCAAATGATGAACAGGGGAACGATACTGCGCGGAATCGGCGGGTTCTATACGGTGCTGGACGAAGAGGGACGGTCGTATACGCTGCGCGCGCAGGGAAAAATCCGCAAGGAGCGGCTGACGCCGCTGGTGGGTGACGAGGTGGAGTTCGTCCCCGGAGAGGAAGGGGAGGACGGCTGGCTGACGGCCATCCTGCCGAGGAAAAACGCCTTTGTGCGCCCGGCGGTCGCCAATATTGACGAAATCGTCATCGTAGCCGCGGCCGCATCGCCCAAGGCGGATCCGCTTTTGATTGACCGGATGCTGATTGCCGCGCAGAAGGCCGGCGTTGCCGCATGTGTGTGCGTGACAAAGAGCGATCTGGACGGCGAGGCCGCCGAGGCGCTTCTTCGGCAGTATGCGGGTGCGGGTGTCTTTGAGGCGCGTACGTGCGTGCGCACGGGCGAGGGCGTTGAGGCGCTGAAGGCGCATCTGCGGGGAAGGACGCATGCGTTCACCGGGCAGTCCGGTGCGGGAAAATCGAGCCTGATCAACGCGCTGTACAGCTTCGAGCTGGAAACGGGCGGAATTTCGCGTAAAATCGAGCGCGGAAAGCACACGACGCGCCGCTGCGAGCTGATTCCGGTGGAGGGCGGCGGTCGGGTGCTGGATACGCCGGGCTTCAGTCTTCTGGAGACGGAGCTGATCGAGCCGCGCCTGCTGGAGGAGCAGTATGCCGAGTTCCGTCCCTATGCGGGCCAGTGCCGCTTTGTGCCGTGCTATCACGTGACCGAGCCGGATTGCGCCGTGCTGCGTGCGCTTCGTGCCGGAGAAATCGCGCCAGAGCGATATGAACGATACCGGGAATTGCTGAACGAAATGAAGGAAAGGTGGAAAAACCGATATGATTAAGGTGGCTCCTTCGATGCTGGCAGCGGATTATCTGCATCTGGATTCGGAAATCGACAAGGTTGTCGCATCCGGCGCGGATGTGCTGCATTACGACGTGATGGACGGAACCTTCGTGCCGGGCATTACCTTTGGTCAGGGCATCCTGAAAATGATTTCAAAAAAGCCCATTCCCATGGATGTGCATCTGATGATTGCAAATCCGATCAAGCATGTACGCGAGTTTGCCGAGGCGGGCGCAAGGTATATCACCGTGCATCAGGAGGCGGCGAATTTTGAGCTGAAGGATACGCTGCGTGCGATTCGCGAGGCAGGGTGTCTGGCGGGCGTGTCGGTAAAGCCGTTTACGTCGGTGGACGCGATTGCGGACGTGCTTGGCGAGGTCGATCTGATTCTGATTATGACGGTCGAGCCCGGCAAGGGCGGCCAGAAGCTGATTCCGTTTACCGTGGATAAGGTGCGGCAGGTGCGCGAAATGTGCAGGCAGGCAGGCGTAAGCCCGGTGATCGAGGTGGACGGCGGCGTGAATCTGGAGACCGCGCATCTCGTGACGGAGGCAGGCGCGCAGATGCTGGTGGCCGGCTCCGCGTTTTTCAAGGCGAAGGATCCTGCCGAATTTGTGAAGGCGCTCAAGGCCATGCCGCAGGCGGAATAAGCCGGAAAACGATATTTGACAAAGAAGGGGAAAACGGACATGGAAGCACTGAAGCAAAGGATTCGTCAGAGCGGACGCGCGCTCAACAGTGATGTACTGCTGGTGGACATGTTTCTGAACAATCAGGTGGACTGCGCGCTGATGGACGAAATCGGCGCGGAATTCAAGCGCCTGTTTGAGGCGGAGGGCGTGACGAAGGTTATTACCATCGAGTCCAGCGGCATCGCTCCGGCAGCCATGACGGCGCTTCGCATGGGCGTGCAGATGGTCATTCTTAAAAAGGCGACCTCGGTCATCCTGTCCGATGGCATCATGCAGACGGAGGTTTTCTCGTTCACGAAGCGCACGTCCTATCAGCTGACGCTGAAGACGGAGTTCATTCAGCCCGGCGAGCGCGTGCTGCTGATCGACGATTTCCTTGCCAACGGCGAGGCGGCGCTGGGCGCATCAAGGCTGATTGAGCGCGCGGGCGGCAAGGTCGTTGGCATTGGCGCGGTCATATCAAAAAACTTCCAGCCCGGTATGCGTCGTCTGAAGGAAGCGGGATACAAGGTGAAGAGTCTGGCGGGAATCGAAAAAATGGGCGAGGGCTTTGTGGAATTCGCCGACGACGAAGAGGAGCAGGCATAATGGAACGACTGAGTAATGTAAAGTGCTTCCTGCTGGACATGGACGGCACGTTCTATCTGGGCGGCAGGCTGATTGACGGCTCGCTTTCCTTTATTGAGCGCGTGCTGGAAACCGGCCGCGATTTCCTGTTTCTGACCAATAATTCCAGCCACAACGCGCGGTTTTACGTGGAAAAGCTCAAAAAAATGGGGCTGGAGGTTGACAGATCCAAAATTCTCACATCCGGCGAAGCAACTGCGGCGATCGTGCGGGAGCGGTATCCCGGCAAGCGGGCATTTGTGCTGGGCAATGAGTTTCTTGTGGAGGAAATGCAGGAGGCGGGCGTGGTTGTAGACAACGAGAACCCGGAAATTGTGGTTATCGGCTATGATACCACGCTGGACTACCGCAAAATGACGGCGGTATGCGATTTTGTGCGCGCCGGACTTCCGTATATTGCGACGCATCCCGATTTCAACTGCCCGACCGAAACCGGCTTTGCGCCGGATATCGGCGCGATTATGGCGTTTATCGAGGCGTCTGCCTTCCGCCGTCCGGAGCTGATTGTCGGAAAGCCCCATGAGGGCATTGTCCGTGCGGCGCTGGCGCGCACCGGCTGCAGGGCGAACGAAATGGCCATGGTGGGCGACCGGCTGTATACCGACATTGAAACGGGTCTGCGCAACGGCATGCTGTCCATATTGGTGATGAGCGGCGAAACGACCGAGGCAATGCGTCTGGCGAGCGAGACGAAGCCCGATTTGGTGTTTGGGCGACTGAGCGAAATGAATCGCTATCTATAATTGCAGAAGGGGGACGTTTTATGTCCGAGGTGATGTATCTGTGGAAGGAGACCGCGCCGTACAGCGAGTTTTCGCCCGAACAGGCGCAGCCGAGCCTGACACCCTTTCCCGTCTCCGGTTCGAGGGGCGCGGTCATCGTGATTCCCGGCGGCGCGTATTGCATGAAGGCGGAGCATGAGGGCGCGCCGATTGCGAAAATGCTCAATGAGGCGGGCATCAGTGCCTTTGTGCTGGATTATCGCGTGTATCCGTGTCATAAGCTCGCGCCGCTGGCGGACGCAAACCGCGCGGTGCGCCTTGTTCGGTCGATGGGCTATGAGAGGGTGGCCGTGCTGGGCTTCTCCGCAGGCGGCAGCCTGTGCTGCAATGCCGCAACGCATTATGATGCGGGAAATCCGGACAGCGATGATCCCATCGAACGCATTTCCTCACGTCCGGATGCCTTCGTTCCCTGCTATGCCGTTGTCAGCATGATTTCCTACACGCACAAGGGCTCCGTTCACAATTTGCTGGGTGACGAGCAGGATAAGGGCAGTGATCTGCGCTTTTTCTCTGGCGAACTGAACGTGACGGACGATACGCCCACGGCGTTCATCTGGCATACGGCTGCGGACAGTGCGGTTCCGGTGGAGAACAGTTTGGCGCTGGCAAAGGCGCTGTCCGACCACCGCGTGCCGTTTGAACTGCATGTGTTTCCGCAGGGCGAGCATGGCTTGGGGCTGGCGGAAGGAAATCCCTCGGTCAGGCAGTGGAGCCGACTTCTTCAGAACTGGCTCGTTTTCGGCGGCTACGCACAGTGACGCATACATAAATTACCGCATGCGTTTTTGCAACCATGCGCGCCCCGCGCCGGTCTAAACAGCGTGAATCAAAAAGACAGGAGTGACGCGGATATGAAAAAAAGACTCATTGCGCTGATCCTGCTTCTGGCGCTGCTTCTGACCGGCTGCGGATACGTGGCCGTTGAGGATACACAGCGCCGGACGCTCGGAAGCCTTCTGTTCCCGGCGGCGTACGCGGAGGGGGAAGGGTTGACCGAGGAACAGGAAACGGCGGATGCTACAGAGGATGAAGGAAGCCAGACGGAGACGCAGGCTTCCTTTTCTGAACCCCAAAAGCTGGAAATCGGCGCGAGGGGCGAGGATGTAAAGGAGCTGCAGGCGCTTCTGATTCGGCTGGGCTTTATGAACGGCAGCGCGGACGGCATTTACGGCTCGAAGACGGAGGGCGGCGTGGCGCTTGCGCGGGCGTATGTTCAGGAGGTGGAAGCGCGCGCAAAGGCGGAGCGTCAGGCAGCGCTGCGCGAAAAGCTGGCACCCGTGGAGGAGATGGCGCTTCAGGCGCTGAACGCGCTGATCCCTGCGGAGGGGAACGAGATCACGGCGGAGCAGGCAGGGCTTGCATTCCGGACGATTGTCGATGAGACGCAGGAGGCGAGCGGGGAGATTACGGCAGAGCGCGTGCGGGACTTTCTGAGGGATGAGCTGCCCGCCTATGTGGGGGATCTGAAGTATGGCGCGCAGCGCAGCGACATTCGTCGGCTTCAGACGCGGCTGGTCGGCAAAAACTATCTGCCCAGCGGCATAGACGGACAATATGGCGCGAACACGAAGGCGGCGGTTTGTTATTTCCAGCGGGAAAACAAGCTGGAGGAGACGGGTATCGCTGATGAGGAAACCCAGCTTCTGCTGTTCTCGGAGGACTGCAAGGCCGCGCAGCGTCCGTCGCATAAGTATCGCGTGGAGATCAACGTCAGCCGCCAGAAGGTGTATGTGTACGAGTGGTACTACGGCGCGTATTCGAAGCTGGTAAAGACCATGACCTGCACCACGGGCGCCGTCGATACGCCGACCCCGCTAGGCAGCTACAAGATGGGCGGGCCATGCGGACGCTGGTATTACTTCAAGAAATTCGACTGCTGGGCGCAGTACGCTACGCGCATCGTCGGCGGAATTCTGTTCCACTCGGTTTTGTATTCGGAAAAGGACGAAAGCACGCTTCGCAAGGGCTCGGTCTATGCGCTGGGCACGCGCGGGTCGCACGGCTGCGTCCGCCTTGCCGTGGAGGACGCGAAGTGGATTTACAACAACGTGTCCGCCGGGTCGACGTGCCGGGTGTATGCCTGACGAGGAGATTGGCGTACGCGCGCCTGCACGAATCCGATTTAACGGAAAGTATGCGAATAAGTTTACCTTTTGAGCGTTTATCGACCGAGCGGATTATGGTATTATAGCCACCGTTGAATCCGATTCCTTTAAGCGGATCCAGTGAGATCGGCAAGGCGACGGGCAGGCATAAGCTTTGTATGCATGTATGCGTCTTCACCATGCCGGTGAAGACGTTTTTTCTTTGTCGTGGAGGACTCAGAATGAAGGAAAAAGCCCTGCTTATGGACGAACGCGCCATTCAGCGCGCGCTTACGCGCATTGCGCACGAGATTATTGAGCGCAACAACGGCGTTGAGGACGTGGTTCTGGTCGGCATCCGCCGCCGCGGCGTGCCGCTAGCCGCGCAGCTTCGGGACGTGATTCGTCAGGTAGAGGGAACGGAGGTTCCGATTGGGGAGCTGGACATCACTTTTTACCGCGACGACCTGACGCACCGTACCGAGCAGCCGGAGGTGAACGGAACAAGGCTTCCGTTCTCCATCGTGGGCAAGACGGTCGTGATTGTGGACGATGTGCTGTTTACCGGGCGCACGGCGCGCGCCGCAATGGACGCGCTGATGGACGCGGGCCGTCCCGGAAAGGTGCAGCTGGCAGTGCTTGTGGACAGGGGACACAGGGAGCTTCCCATCCGCGCCGACTTCGCGGGCAAAAACGTGCCCACGTCGCTCTCGGAGCGCATCGGCGTAAATGTGATGGAGTACGATGGCGAAAACAGCGTTCGGCTGTTTGAAGCATAAAGGTTGATTACATTTGAGGGGGTAACACGTATGTCTCAGGATGGAATCAGAGATGCACGCACGCTTGGAAAGCCGAAAATGCTGCTGCTGGGCTTCCAGCACATGTTCGCCATGTTTGGCGCAACGGTACTCGTGCCTGCGCTGACCGGACTTTCCGTTTCCTCGACGCTGCTCTTTGCCGGACTTGGAACGCTTCTGTTCCACTTCCTCGCGAAGGGTAAGGTTCCTGCGTTCCTCGGCTCTTCCTTCGCGTTCATCGGCGGCTATGCCGCAGTGCAGGCGCTGTTTGCGGACAACCCCGATGTGAACTGGATTCCGTATGCGGGCGTGGGCGTCGTTTGTGCCGGCCTCCTGTACGTGGTACTCGCCGCGCTGTTTAAATCCTTCGGCGCGCGCAAGGTTATGCGCTACTTCCCGCCCATCGTGACTGGGCCGGTCATCATCTGCATCGGCCTCACGCTGGCGAACTCCGCCATCAACAACTGCGAAGCCAACTGGTGGATTGCCGCGCTTGCGGTGGTTATCGTGGTTTCCTGCAACATCTGGGGCAAGGGCATGGTCAAGATTGTGCCGATTCTGCTGGGTGTTGTCGGCTCGTATCTGGTTGCGGTGCTGCTTGCCGCCGTGTTCGGAGAGACGGTTGCCGTGCCCACGGGTGAGGTTATCGACGGCGTGGAGCAGACGAAGAACGTGATTTACGCCTTCGGAAATTCGTCCATGAAGCTGTTTGATCAGTCTGCCATCGACACAATCAAGAACGCCAAATGGATTGGTCTGCCCTTCCAGATGGAGGAAACCGTCTTTGCGCTGTTCAAGGATTGCGATCTGGGCATGCTTGGAAGCTCGATTCTGATCATGATGCCCATCGCGCTGGCCACCATGGTTGAGCACATCGGCGACATCTGCGCCATCTCCTCCACTGTCGGCGAAAACTACGTTGCCGAGCCCGGCCTGCATCGCACGCTGATGGGCGACGGCCTTGCCACCGCTATGGCGGCGCTGTTCGGAGCGCCCGCGAACACCACCTACGGCGAAAACACCGGCGTGCTCGCCATGACGAAGGTCTATGACCCGCGCGTCATCCGCATTGCCGCCGTGCTGGCCGTGCTGTTCTCCTTCTGCCCGAAATTTGCGGCGGTCGTATCCGCCATGCCCACCGCGACCATCGGCGGCGTGTCCATGATTCTGTACGGCATGATTTCTGCCGTCGGCGTGCGCAACGTGGTCGAAAATCAGGTGGACTTCACCAAGAACCGCAACATCATCATTGCCGCGCTGATTATGTCCCTCTCGCTGGGCATTAACTTCTCCGGCACCGGCAAGCTCGTGCTTGGCCCGATCTCCCTGACCGGTCTGGCTGTGGGCGCGCTGGTTGGCATCATCATCAACGCCGTGCTGCCCGGCAACGACTACCAGTTCGGCAAGAGTGAGCAGGGCGACACCTCGGTCAACTTCAAGGTGTAATCCGTCAAAAACCGAAAAGCTTTTCTGCGTCCGCCATGCGCATTTCCGCGTATGGCGGACGCATAGCCTGTTCCGTTTCTGAATAGCATGGAAAACGATCCATGCTGGAAGAGGAGGGAACGGGATGATTCACGGCTGGAACCGGAAACAGACCTATCTGCTGGCTGTCGTTCTGATGCTGGTCTCCATGATGCTGCTGGCGGCGTTCGGCCCGTCCCGCGTACGCGGCGGCTCCCAGAGCGCGGAACCCACGCCGCAGGCGGAGGGCGGACAGGCAGATGCGGATTCCGCAGAGGCGGTGGAAGCGACAATAAGCACGGTGGTGTATTATCAGGACGACTACGGCTACCTGGTGCCGGTTACGCGCACGATTAAGGCCGAGGAGGGCGTCGCAAAGGCGACGGTCAACCTGATGGTCAAAAGCGTGTTTAACGACATGGAGGCTGCGCGCATGGGGCTTCGCACGGTGATTCCGGAGGGGACGAAGGTTGATCTGGATATTTCCGGCGGACTGGCGCGCATTGACCTGAGCGAGGAGGCGCTTTTGTGCGCCGATGCGGCGGCGGAAAGCAACATGGTATCCGCCATCGTTCAGACGCTCACGGATTTTCCGACGGTTGATCGCGTGAAGTTTTTGATCGGCGGTAAGGAAGTGAAGGAGCTGCCGCATGGAACGAGCTTGAATAACGAGTTCACGCGCGGCGCAATCAATCCGGAGGGCGGCGCGCCCGAGGACAGCAAAAACGCCGTGACGCTGTATTTTCTGAACGACACGCCCAGCATCATCGTGCCGGTGACGCGCGCGGTGTACGGCAACGCGGATCTTCAGACCGCCGTGCTGGAGCTGGTGAAGGGGCCGAGCGGCGCATCGCCGCTGGAAGGCGTGCTGCCCTCTGACTGCGGGCTAATTGGAGTAGAGCTGAAAAACGGCGTGGCGAAAATCAATTTCACCGAATCGTTCATTCGCGTGGCCGAGCAGAGCGACGGCGGGCGCATGGCAATGAAGGCACTGGTGCTTACATGCAAAAGCTTTGACGATGTGAAGGACGTGCAGATTCTCGTTGAGGGGCAGCCCTATGATCCCGGCGAGGGCACGCTGGCCATGCCGACGTTTGTAAACAGTGCGGCGGATATTGCGGAGGCGTTCGTTCGCAGACAGTCGGACGAACTGTTTGACGCGGAGTAAGGATACGCAGAGGAGATTCCTATGGAACACGTAAGAAGAGCGGACGAAATGCGTCCGATAAGGATTACCCCGGATTTCACCGAAATGGCGGCAGGCTCCGTGCTGATTGAGTGCGGACGCACGCGCGTTTTGTGCACGGCATCGGTAGTGGAGAATGTGCCGCCGTTTAAACGGGGAACCGGCTGCGGCTGGCTGACGGCAGAGTATGCCATGCTGCCCGGCTCCACCGAGCGCCGAAAGGAACGCGACGGCATTAAAAAGGACGGACGCGGCGTGGAGATTCAGCGGCTGATCGGTCGTTCGCTTCGCGCCGCATGCGACCTGACGCGGCTTGGCGAGCGCACGATTTACATCGACTGCGACGTGCTTCAGGCGGACGGCGGCACGCGCACGGCGTCGATCACGGGTGCGTTTGCGGCGCTGACGCTGGCATGCGATAAGCTGATAAAGCGCGGGCTGATTGTGGATTCGCCCGTCGTGCGGCAGGTTGCGGCCATAAGCGTGGGCATTGTGGACAATGTGCCGACGCTGGATCTGGAATATGCGCAGGATTCCCGTGCGCAGGTAGACATGAACGTGATTATGACGCGCGAGCCGAACGGCGAAATGCGCTATGTCGAGGTGCAGGGTACCGGCGAGGGGCGTGCGTTTGACAAAAAGGAGCTTTCAAGGCTGCTCGCGCTGGGCGAGAAAGGCGTGAAGGCGCTGATGAAGAAGCAGCTTGCGGCGCTGGGCGACAAGGCCGAGATCATCGGGAAAAAGCCGCGGCTGGTCGCTGCGACGCGCAACTTCGGCAAGCTCAAGGAAATAAAGGCGCTGCTGGGCGATCGATTCGACGTGATGAGCATGGCGGAGGCCGGCGTTTCCGAGGATGCGGAGGAGACGGGCGCAAGCTTTGCCGAGAACGCCGTGATTAAGGCGCAGGCGCTGATGAATCAGGCGAAATGCGCGGTCGTGGCCGACGATTCCGGTCTAGTGGTCGATGCGCTGGACGGTCGCCCGGGCATCTACAGCGCGCGCTACGCAGGCGTGCACGGCGACGACGAGGCAAACAACTCCAAGCTTCTGAAGGAGCTTTCCAATGTGCCCGTGCCGCGCACGGCCCGGTTTGCGTGCGCCGTGGCGCTGCTGCGTCCCGGTCACGAGCCGCTGGTGTGCGAGGGCACGTGCGAGGGCGAAATTGGCTTTGAAAAGAAGGGCGAAAGCGGCTTTGGGTATGATCCGCTGTTCATCTGCCCGCAGCTGAACGGGCTGACCTTTGCGGAAGTGGGCGAGGAGCAGAAAAACCGTATTTCGCACCGTGCCAACGCGATTCGCGCGCTGAAGCGAGCGCTTGAGGCGGAAGCATGATTCGCATCGGCGTGATGAGCGACAGCCATGGACGGCTTTTAAACGTGACGCGCGCCGTGCGCGAAATGGGGCATGTAGACGCAATCGCGCATCTGGGTGACCATGACAACGACGCTTCCGAGATCGGAAGGCTTTCCGATGCGCCGCTGAGCGTCGTGTGCGGGAACTGCGATTGGTTTTCGCAGTTTCCGGCAGAGCAGCTGCTTGAGCTGGGCGGCATTCGCGTGCTGCTTACGCACGGGCACAGGCAGAATGTGAAGGAGGGCCTGACGGTTCTGAGCCTGAAGGCGGAAACGATGAACGTGCAGCTGGCGCTGTACGGGCATACGCACATTCCAAGCGTGGAAAATGACGGCGCGTGCGTGTTCGTAAATCCCGGCGCGCTGCGTGACGGTCGGTATGCCATTGTGGAAATTGAGGATGGAAAAATTCGTCCGTTTTTGAAACAGCTGTAAATGCATCGGCTGCGGATTGCCTGCGGGCAGCTCGCAGCCGATGCATTTTCGATGGGAAAAATCAGGTCTCGACAAATGGAAGAAGCGGAGAAAGCGGACGGCCAGGAACAAGCGCGCCGTCTGCGACGAAGCCCTCGGGGCGACCGCGAAGTGCGTCCACGAGTGCGTCGCGCAGACGCGCGACGTCCGACTGACGCTCGGGGTCGTTTACGGCGTTGTGGCTCTCGGTCGGGTCGGTCACAAGATCGAAGTACTGCTCGCGTCCCGTCTGGGAGAACCAGACATATTTGTCGCGCTTGGTGACGATAAAATGGTTCGAAAGCGCGCCGTTTGTGTGTTCGCCGTGCAGGAACTCGCGGCCGGGCGCGCCGTCCAGCAGGTTTTCGCCGTCCGAGAAGGCCGGAGCCTCCCCGCCTGCAAGGCAGGTGAGTGTAGGCAGGATGTCGCGCAGCTCGCACAGCCGCTCCATGCGCCCGTGTGCGTTCGCGCCGGAGATAATCAGCGGCACGTTGGCGCTGCCGCGGTAGGGAAGGCTCTTGCGGTACAGGTGATGGTCGCACAGCATCTCGCCGTGGTCGCCGGTGAACACGACGACGGTGTTGGCAGGCAGCGCCTCAAGCAGGCGGCCAATCTGGTGGTCAAGGTGCGTGATGCAGGCGTAATAGCCGATTTGCGCCTCGCGAATCATTGCGGGATCCGACGGGCCGGTAAAGGAATCCTTCTCGCGTCCGTGCCGGAGCCATGCCTCGGAGTCGTCCCAGTCGCCGGAGAGCGGCGGGGTGAGCCTCTGAGCGCGGTAGAAATCGAAATAGCAGGCGGGTGCGTCAAACGGCGGATGCGGGCGGACATAGGACACGTTCAGGAAAAACGGCAGGGAAGGATCCCGGCGGCGCAGAAAATCGAGCGCGCGGTCGGTGACCCAGTTCGTTGGGTGATATTTCTCCTCGTGCGGCCAAGGGCGCGCAACCCACGAATTGCACTGCACGCCGCTGTCGTCGATGTCCCGCAGCGTGCCCAGCTCGTTTTTGAGCCAATTCAGATAATCGTCTGCCCACGGCTGGTATTCGCGGGCGGGAGTATCCTCGCGCCGATAGTAATGAAGATAGCCGTCGTGCAGCTCGATATTGTGAAAGCCCATCAGACTGCGCAGCGGGTGCACATGCATCTTGCCCACACATTGCGTGTAATAGCCCAGCCGCGCCAGCTCGCCCGGCAGCGTGTGCTCATAGCGCCACGGCACGCCGTCCTGGTAGCCTACACGGCCGTGATGCTCCTGCGAAAGCCCGGTCAGAAGCGCCGCGCGCGCCGGGATGCAGGACGGACAGACGGTGTACATGTTCGGGAAGTACGCGCCCTGCGAGGCGAGCGTATCCAGATAGGGCGTTTTTACGTCCGGATGCTCGGCGACGCCGAGACAGTCGCCGCGAAATTGGTCGGCGACGATCAGCACGATATTCGGTCTGTTCATGAGCCCTCCTGTGCAAAGCTTTTTTTCATATTGTAGCGGCTTTCTCTTCGAATGTCAACCGCAGGCAAACTTTTGGTCGAAAAAGAGGAAATTTACATGCCGGGGATTGACAGACGGGCAAATTTTCTGTAGAATCGTCGGAAAAACCAAGGGGGAATGGGAAATGGCGATGATTCGGGAAGGCCTGACGTTTGACGATGTTCTGCTGGTTCCGCACAAGAGCGACGTACTGCCCAGAGAGGTTGACCTTTCGGTAACGCTTGCGAAGGGAATCAAGCTGAACATTCCGCTGCTGTCCGCCGCGATGGACACCGTAACCGATGCACGGCTGGCGATTGCCATTGCGCGCGAGGGTGGTCTGGGCGTGATTCACAAAAACATGTCCATTGAAGAGCAGGCGGCAAGCGTTGACAAGGTAAAGCGCTCCGAGCACGGCGTCATTATCGATCCGTTCTATCTTTCTCCAAATCATCTGATTTCCGACGCGCTGGCGCTGATGGAGCGCTATCGGATTTCTGGCGTTCCGATTACCGAGAATGGAAAGCTGGTGGGCATTCTCACCAACCGCGATCTTCGCTTCGAAACCGATTTTTCCCGTCCCATTCGCGAGGTTATGACCGCGAAAAATCTGATTACCGCGCCCGAGGGCACCACGCTTGAGGAAGCAAAGAAAATTCTTGCCGCGCACCGCATCGAGAAGCTGCCCATCGTGAACGATCGATATGAGCTGCGCGGCCTGATTACCATTAAGGATATCGAGAAGGCCGTGAAGTATCCCAACAGCGCCAAGGATTCGAGCGGCCGCCTGCTCTGCGCGGCTGCCATCGGTGTGACCGGAGACGCGCTGGAGCGCGCATCCGCGCTTGTGGACGCGAAGGTGGACGTGCTGGGCATCGACACGGCGCACGGCCATAGCTGCGGCGTGATTGAAATGGTGAGCAGGGTCAAGAGCGCGTTCCCGAATGTGACCGTGATTGCCGGAAACGTGGCGACTGCCGACGCGACGCGCGAGCTGATTGAGGCGGGCGCGGACGTGGTGAAGGTCGGTATCGGCCCCGGCTCCATCTGCACCACGCGCGTCGTCGCGGGCGTGGGCGTTCCGCAGATCACCGCAATCATGGATTGCGCCGAGATGGCGGACAAGCTGGGCAAGGTGATTATCGCCGACGGCGGCATTAAGTATTCCGGCGACATCACCAAGGCCATTGCCGCCGGCGCAAGCGCCGTGATGCTGGGCAGCCTGTTTGCCGGCACTGAGGAGAGCCCCGGAGAGACGGAAATCTATCAGGGACGCTCGTTTAAGGTATACCGCGGCATGGGCTCGCTGGCCGCAATGGCGCAGGGAAGCAAGGATCGGTATTTCCAAGAGGGCCAGAAGAAGCTGGTGCCGGAGGGCGTTGAGGGACGCGTGCCGTACAAGGGAGCGCTGTCCGAAACCGTGTTCCAGCTGATCGGCGGCCTGCGCAGCGGCATGGGCTATTGCGGCAGCCGGGATATTCAGACACTGCGGAAGACCGGCGAATTCATCCGTATTACCTCGGCCGGTCTGATTGAAAGCCATCCGCACGACATCACCATCACCAAGGAAGCGCCGAACTATTCCCGCATGTAATTCGCGGCGCGTACGGGCTTCGAGCGCGGCTTACGCAGAGCGTGCGTTTGAAGCCCGTTTCCGTATTTCCACGCCGATTTCAAGCCGCATGCGTTAATTGACGGAGAAAATCACTCGGCGCGATTGACAAACGCTTCCGATGTATGGTATATTGTTCGTAATTGCTGGGAAGGGAAGAAGTAGCCCGCTTTTTTCTCCGAAAGAGATACGCCGGTTGGTGCGAGGCGGAAGGAGAGGCGCGGGGGAATACATCCCGGAGCAGGACGGGCGAAGAGTTTGTAGTCCGTCCCGGCTGCGCCCGTTACCGCGTGCATGAGGCCGGAGAATGCTTCCGGCGAACGGAAGTGGTACAGCGTTTACGGCGCCTTCCCCGATGGGAGGGCGCTTTTCATGTATGTCCGCAGAAGGAGGAAGCCATGGAGTTTTTGGAAAAAATATTTGCAAAGCACATGTCGCCGATTTCTGGCAGCGCGATTCGCGACATCTTCAAGCTGCTGGGAAGACCGGGGATGATTTCCTTCGCCGGCGGGAATCCGAGCAATCAGGCGCTTGAGCCGGAGGTGATTGCTCCGATTGCCGAGGAGGTTATCCGCACGGTGGGCGCGCCCATATTGCAATACGGCGCGACGGAGGGCTATATGCCGCTGCGCGGGAGTATTCGCGCGTTTCTGAAGGAGGATGGCATTGACTGCGCCGAGGAGGAGATTCTGCCCACGGAGGGCTCGACGCAGGGCATGGATTTGCTCTTGAAAACGCTGATTGACCCCGGCGACACGGTGCTGGTGGAGGATCCTACCTTTCTGGGCGCGCTTCAGGCGATTCGCACGTATCACGCGAACATCGTTCCCGTGCCGTCCGACGAAAAGGGGGTGATCCCGGAGGCTTTGGAGGATGCCATTCGCACGCATCATCCCAAGCTGCTCTACGTGATTCCCACCTTCCAGAACCCGACGGGACTGACGCTGCCCATGGAGCGCAGAAGGCGCATTGCGGAGCTGGCGGCGCGGTACGGCGTGGTTGTTGCGGAGGACGATCCGTATCGCGACCTTCGGTATTCCGGCGAGGCGGTTCCCACGATCAAGAGCTTTGACCGGGAGGGCTGGGTCGTGTATCTGGCCAGCTTCTCCAAGCTGATTTCGCCCGGCATGCGCGTGGGCGCAATGGTGATCTCGATTCCGAAGCTGATGCGCAAATGCGTGATCGGCAAGCAGTCCAGCGATTTGCACTGCCCGCTGATGACGCAGGCGATTGTGGACAGCTATCTGAGGAAGGGACTTCTGCGGTCGCACATCGAGCGCATCACGGGCGGCTATCGCGCGCAGCTGAAGGCGATGCTGGACGGCTTCGCGTCCTTCCCGGAGGGCACAACGTACACGTCGCCGGAGGGCGGCCTGTTCGTATGGGCAAGCCTGCCGGAGGGTATGGACGCGCTGACGCTTCTGAGCAAGGCGATTGAGCGCGGCGTTGCCTATGTGCCCGGCACGCACTTCTATGCAAACGGCGGGCACGTGAACACCTTCCGCCTGAACTTCTCGAACAGCCCGGTGGAGAAGATTTCCGAGGGCATGGAGAAGCTGGCGGCTGTTATGAACGAAAACCGGTAACAAACCGAAAGGGATAAGGAGAAGATCAATGAAAAACGCACTTGACATTCTGCGCGAACGCGGCTTTATTGCCCAAACGACCTATGAAGACGAGCTGGACAAGGCCTTTGAAAACGGCCCCGTTACCTTTTACACCGGCTTTGACCCCACGGCGGACAGCCTGCACATCGGTCACTACATCCCGATTATGGCCATGGCGCACCTGCAGCGCGCCGGACATCGTCCCATTGCGCTGATGGGCGGCGGCACCGCCATGATCGGCGACCCGTCCGGCAAGACCGACATGCGCAAGATGATGACGGTGGAAACGATTGATGACAACGTGAACCACATCAAAAAGCAGATGGCGCGTTTCCTCGATTTTGATGAGAGCAAGCCGAACGCCGCCATTATCGTGAACAATGCCGACTGGCTGCGCAGTCTGAACTACATGAGCTTTCTGCGCGACGTGGGCGCGCTGTTCTCCGTAAACCGCATGCTGACGGCGGAATGCTACAAGCAGCGTCTGGAGAAGGGTCTCACGTTCCTTGAGTTCAACTACATGCTGATGCAGTCCTACGACTTCCTGCAGCTGTTTGAAAAGTACGGCTGCTCACTGCAGACCGGCGGCGACGATCAGTGGAGCAACATGCTCTCCGGCGCCGACCTGATTCGCAGAAAGCTGGAGAAGCCCGCATTCGCGCTCACCTTCAAGCTGCTTCTCACCCATGAGGGCAAGAAGATGGGCAAAACCGAGAAGGGCGCGCTGTGGCTCGACGCCGAAAAGACCAGCCCGTACGACTTCTACCAGTACTGGCGCAACGTGGACGACGCGGACGTGGAAAAGTGCCTTGCGCTTCTCACGTTCCTGCCGATGGACGAGGTTCGAAGGCTCGGTGCGCTGAAGGACAGCCAGATCAACGAGGCCAAGCGCGTGCTTGCCTACGAGGTGACCAAGCTGATTCACGGCGAGGAGGAAGCGAACAAGGCGCGCGAGGCAGCCGAGGCGCTGTTTGGCGGCGCGGGCGCGGCAGGCTCCGCTCCCACCACGGAGATCAGCGAGGAGGAGCTGGCCGAGGAAAACCGTCTGCTTGCGTGGGCAGCGCGGGTTGGTCTTTTTAAGTCCAACGGCGAGGCGCGCAAGGCCATGCAGCAGGGCGGTCTGTACGTCGGCGACGACAAGGCGACCGATCCCGAGATGCGCATTACCAAGGAAATGCTGGAGGGCGGGCTGCTGATTCGCCGCGGCAAGAAGGCGTATCATCTGCTTACGCTGAAGAAGTAAATGACGCTCAAGCCCTACAAAACGCTGCTTACGCGGACAAGCGACGAATTCATTATCAACAAGTCCCGCTTTATCGGCTATGGAGCTCCGGCGGCCTCCGAGGAGGAGGCGCTGGAGTTTCTGGCCGACGTGCGAAGCGCCCACAAGGACGCTTCGCATCATTGCTATGCGTACGTTATCGGCGCGAACATGGGCGTGATGCGCTATTCCGACGACGGGGAGCCGGGCGGAACGGCGGGCATGCCGATCATCGAGGTGATGAAGGCGCGGCAGGTGACGAACGCGTGCGTTGTGGTCGTGCGCTATTTCGGAGGCGTGCTGCTGGGCGCGGGCGGGCTTACGCGCGCCTATACGCAGGGCGCGGTGACGGCAATCAACGCGTCGGGCGTGGGCGAGGTATCGCCGACGCGCAGGTATATGATGGAAATTCCCTATCCGATGCTGGGGCGAGTGGAGTATCTTTTGAAAAGCCTGCCGGTCGAAATCGAGGACAAGCAGTTTTCCGACGCGATTGTGATGACGCTGGTCGTGCGCGCGCGCGACGATGCGGCGTTTCTTTCGGCGGTGACGAGCGGAACCGACGGGCGAATCGAACCGATTTTTATGGAAGAGATGTATAAGGCATGGACAGAGTAAACGGAAAAAGACTGATTGCATACACCGCGTGCGTGTTTCTGGGTATGTGGCTGATGGCCTCGGTGCATGCGGCAATGGGCGGACTTCAGACGTCGATGATCGACGCATATTCGCTGAGCGATTCCGGCAAGGGCGTTCCAAGCGGCACGCTGACGCTGTTCAGCGTGATCGCGTATTTTGCCGTGCTCCTGCTGATTGGACGCGTGCACAAGGCGGGCATGCTGCTGGCGGGCGCCGTGATTGCGGCCGTGGGTCTTCTGCCGGTTCATTTCGAGCTTCCCTACGGCATGTTCCTCGCGGTGCTGGCGGCTGTGGGCGCGGGCGTGGGTATAACCGATGCGCTGGCATCCTCGAGCATCAACGACCTGTACACCGGCCCTGCGGGCGCGCGCATAATGTGTGCGCTGCACGCGACATATGGACTGGCGGGCTTTGTGATGCCGTTTATCATTCGCGCGATGACGGGCGCGGGCGTGAGCTGGCGCAGCGTGTTCATGACGCTGGGCGTCGGCGAGCTGCTTGCTGCCGCAGCCATTCTCGCGGTAACGCGGGGACACACGCGTGAGCTGGAGGGCAGCACGGCGGTTCGTCCGGTAACGGTATCGGATGTAAAGAGCTACTTCGGAAACAAACGGCTGGTCGGCTTCTCGGTCGTGATGTTCATGGTCGGGCTGTATCTGAACGGCGTGCTCGTATGGACACCGAGATACATGGAGCTTGGTCTTGAAAGCGATTTGAGCGCGTTCGTGCTTCCGGCGGTCTATCTGGGTCTGACGCTTTCGAGACTGCTGATGGCGTTTGTGCGCGTGTCGATGATGAAGTACATCCGCATAACGCAGCCGCTGGGCGGCGTGTGTCTGGCAGTCGCCGTGCTTTCGCACTCGGTGGTCGTTTCGCTAATTATGATCTTCCTGAGCGTGTTCTGCATGGGTCCCGTGATTCCGTTCACCCTGAACCTTGCCGGGCGCGAGGACGAAAAGAAGCGGTTCATGATTACCATCGTTGCCATGCTGATTATGATGGCGGGGCAGACGGTGTACGCGCCCATTTACGGAAAGGCCGAGAGCGTTTTCGGCGCGGACAACGCGCTTCTGCTTACGGCGGGCGTGCAGCTTCTGACCGGTATAGCCGCGGCGCTTGTGCCGGGGGAAAAAAGCAAATGATTGCGTCGGTTGTGCCGGTGCGGGTGAAGGAGATGACGGCTGCGCGCTACCTTTCGCGCGCGTGGCCGCTTTTGCCGTCTTATGCCGTTCGTGATGCGTTTTCAAAGAAGGACGTGAAGGTGAACGGCATGCGCGCGCTGCCGGATACGCTTGTGCGCGGGGGCGATCGGGTGGAGGTATATCTGCCCGCGAGGCAGGAGTCTGCGAGACTGAACGTGCTTTTTGAGGATGAACGGCTGCTTGTGTTTTTAAAGCAGGTCGGGCTTCCCGCGGACGTGGATCAGGACGGCATTGGCGAGGACACCGTGAAAACGCGGCTCGTTCGGCACTGCGCGTCCGCGCGCCCGGTTCATCGGCTGGATACCGGCACGGGCGGCGTGATGCTGGCAGCAAAGACGGATGAAAGCGAGGATGCGCTGCGCGCCGCCTTTGCCGGACATCGAATCGAGAAGCATTACCGGGCGCTGGCATTGGGTCGGCTTCCGAGAAGGAGCGACACATTGAAGGCGTATCTTCTCAAGAACGCGAGGGACGCGCGCGCGCGGGTGGTTGACAATCCGCTTCCGGGCGCGCTGCCCATTGAAACGCGGTATGAGGTGCTGCGAGCGCGAACGGCGGCGGGGCTTGTGGTTTCCGAGCTGGACGTAATGATTCCCACCGGGCGCACGCATCAGATTCGCGCGCACATGAGTCATATCGGTCATCCGCTGGTGGGCGATGACAAATACGGCGACCGAAACGCAAACAAAAGGCTTTCGGCGGCAGGCGTATGCCTGTGGTGCCAATCGCTGGAAATACGGGATGAGAAGAGCTTTCCGGAGCATGCCGGAAGAAGCTTTTGTGCCGATGCGCCGAGCTGGCGCGTGCGTGCCCTGAATGGAGAAGACGAATGAACGTAAGATTGATTTGCACGGACATAGACGGTACGCTGTATGGAGACGGGTTTGTTCCGGAAAAGAACGTGCGGGCGCTGCGAGCCTGCGCGGCGCGAGGCATTCGCGTGGCGCTGATCAGCGGGCGCAACAACGGGTTTTTGTGCCGTCTGTCAAGGGAAATGGGCGTTCCGTGCGTGATTGCGTCGGCGAACGGCTCACGCATTGAGGCTTCGCCGGACGGGCCGTGCGTGCGGGAGTGTACGTTTGACGCGGAGGAGGGCCAAGAGCTCTTTGACAGGCTGTACGCGCTGAACGTGAATTTCGAGGTTTACACGCGCGAGGGCAGCTTTGTCGTTCGCGCCGACAGGATGCCCAGCCGTCACAGGGAAGGGCTGCAGCGCAACGTCATGCACAGGGACGCCGAGGTAATCTTCGATGAAGAGCGGGCGCGTCTGGATGCAGCGACGCGCGCCTACAAATTTGTGGTGTTTTCCGAATCCGACGAGGAAATTGCGCGCGTACGCGAGACGCTGGACGCGGCAGGCGTTGAGCACTGCTCGTCCGCCTCAAAAAATGTGGAAATCGTGCCAAGGGAGGCGGGCAAGGGAAACGCCGTGCGGGCGATTGCGAGCTACTTTGGCGTTGATACCGCCGACGTGATGGTCTTTGGCGACTACACAAACGATTTGCCCATGCTGAAGGCTGCCGGGCATCCGGTGGCGATGGCGAACGGGGTAGAGGAATTGAAGGAGATTGCCGAGATCGTCGCGCCTGTAAACCGAGACGGCGGGCTGGGCGAGGTGCTGCTTCGCTATGTGCTGGAGGAAAAGAACTGACATGAACATACGAATGATCGTTTCCGATATTGACGGGACGCTGATTCCGGGCGGCGGAAGACTCTCGGAATACACAAAGCGCACGCTGAGAGCCTGCGAGGAAAAGGGCGTGCGCGTGGTGCTCGCAAGCGGACGCACGTTCTACGGCACGCGCGAGGTAGCGCTTGAGGCCGGGCTGCACGGCCCCATAATTTCGGCAAACGGCGGGCGCGCGGATGAGTCGCCGGAGGAAGGCGCGATCTTTGAGGACGCGCTGGAGGACGGGGCTTCCCTGCGAATCTACCATGCGCTGAGGGAAGCGGGCTGCTTTATGACCAGCTATGTGGGGACGCGGATTTATGCGCTGGATGAAACGAACGGGTTCGGCTCCAAATGCGCAAGCACCAGCGAGATTCGAAAGGGCGGCAGCCACGTTATCGTGAACGACGAGGCGCGTTTTTTGCGCGAGGGCACGGTGCATCCGTACAAATATGAAGCCTATTCCGACGACACGGCGCTGATTGACCGGCTTCGCGGGAAATTTCTCTCGTGGGGGCTTTCGGTATCGAGCGCGTTTCCGTATAATCTGGAGATTCTGGCGCCGGGCGGCGGAAAGGGCCGAGCGGTAGAGGCGTTGGCGGCGCGCTTTGGCATTGACAGAAGCGAGATCATGGCGTTTGGCGACGGCTCCAACGATCTCACGATGCTTAGGGCGGTCGGCTGGCCGGTTGCGATGGCCAACGGCGTGCAGCTGCTGAAGGAGAACGCATGGAAAATCGCGCCGGACTGCCGGGATGACGGCGAGGCGCGCGTGCTCGAGGAATACGTGCTTGGGGAGAGGACGAAATGAACATAGTGCTGGTGGAGCCGGAGATTCCGCAGAATACGGGCAATATCGCGCGAACCTGTGCGGCGACCGGCGCAAAGCTGCATTTGATTCGACCGCTGGGCTTCGTGCTGGACGATAAGCATTTGAAGCGCGCCGGGCTTGATTACTGGAATCTGATGCAGTATGCCGTTTACGAAAACTGGCAAGACTTTCTTTTGAAGAACCCGGGTGCGAACCTGTATTACGCGTCGACAAAGGCGCCGCGCGCGTACACGGAGGTTTCCTACCAAGCAAACGATTATCTGGTATTCGGCAGGGAAACGCGCGGGCTGGACGAGGCGCTTTTGCAGGAAAACTACGCGCGCTGCGTGCGCATTCCGATGCGGGCGGAGGCGCGCAGCCTGAATTTGGCAAATTCCGTGGCGATTGTGCTGTATGAAGCGCTTCGGCAGCAGGATTTCCCCGGCTTATGCGAATCCGGCCGGCTGCACAGCCTGCCTACGCCGGAGGAGAAGGAATGGAAGGATTATCTGTAATTGCAAAGTTCGCGCGGATATGATACAATACTGCCAACGAAGCCGACGAAGGGGATGAACGGGCATGGCAAAGGTAATCACAAAAAGGGAGTATCGCAGGCGCAGAATTCGCTTTCAGGTTGCGGCAGGGCTGTATGATTTCATGGTGACCATGCTGGCGTTTGTCGTCATCGTGTTCTGCGTGTATCTGCTCATTGCACTGTATCGCTGGGCTGCCGAGGATATTCCTGTTACGTTTAAGGTGTTCTTTGACATCATTGAAAAAGCGCTGCGCGTGAGCTGAGGAGGGGAACGGCGTGCGGACATCATGGAAGGAGCTATACGACGAAATCAACGGGTGCGAAAGGTGCCGCCTGTGCGAAAAGCGCACGCACGTGGTGCCCGGCGAGGGAAACCCGAACGCCAGCCTGATGTTCATCGGCGAGGGGCCGGGACGCGACGAGGACGAGCAGGGACGACCGTTTGTGGGCGTCAGCGGGCAGCTGCTGGATCGGATGATTCACGCCATCGGCATGGAGCGCACGGAGGTATATATCGCCAACGTTGTCAAATGCCGTCCGCCGATGAACCGCAATCCGGAGCCGGACGAAGCGGCTGCGTGTTTGCCCTATCTGCGCTCGCAGTTTGTGCTGGTTTCGCCGAAGGTGATCGTGCTTCTGGGCAAGGTAGCGTGCCGCTATGTGCTGGGTGAGGAAGCGCCCATCTCCCGCATGCGCGGACACTGGATTGAGCGCAAGGGCATTTGGTTCATGCCTACATACCATCCCAGTGCGCTTTTGCGCGAGCCAGCGAAGAAGCGTGAGGCATGGGAGGATTTCAAAATGGTCAGGGATAAGCTTGCGGAGGTAGGCGGCATTGGAAAAGTTCAGGACTGAAATGGCAGGGCATTTTACGGAAATCTACGAAGGAAACGCGCGCTCGCTGGTGTTTGGCGAGGGCTCGTTTCATAGTAGGCTGATGATGATTGGCGAAGCGCCCGGCGAGCAGGAAACGCTGATGGGGCGGCCGTTTGTCGGTAAGGCCGGAAAAAATCTGAATGAATTTCTGGAAATGAGCGGGCTGAAGCGAGAGGAAATCTATATCACAAACACGGTGAAGTTCCGTCCCACGAAGCGCTCCGACGCGGGACGGATCGTAAATCGGACGCCGTCGAGGGAGGAAATCGCGCTGTTTCTTCCGTGGCTGAAGAGAGAGATCGCGCTGGTCGCGCCCGAATGCATCGCCACGCTGGGCAATGTGCCGCTGAAGGCGCTGGCGGGCGATAAGGCCGTGATCGGCGACGTGCACGGGCAGTTTCTGGAATTCGAGGGACGCACGCTGTATCCGCTGTATCATCCGGCAAGTCTGATTTACAATCCGTCTCTGCGCACGGTGTATGCGGAGGACGTAAAGCGGCTGGGCGCGTGGCTGAGGAACCGGGAAAATGAATGAGGTTCTCGTTTCGAAGCGTCCAAACGGACGCTTTGCTGCATTTTCGGCAGCATGCGGATATACGCGGGCGGAGCGCGCGTTTCTACGAAGCCATGCGTTTTCCCCGCGAAATCCGCTCTATGCCAACGGGCCGATGCGGTTTGTGACGGTGAACGGACGAAAAGGCGTTCGCGCGCGCATTCTTACCGGCGTTGATCGCGTGTATGAAGCGCAGACGGGATATAGACGGGGGTATTTTGCCCTGTTCAATTCCGCTGGCGACGAGGAAGCACTGCGGGCGGCGCTGGAGGAAGCCTGCCGTCTTCAGCGTGAGTGGGAAAATGTGGAGATGATAGGCCCATTATCGCCGGACGGGAGCGGCTTTTTCTGCGGTGTAGGCACGGCGAGTGCGGATGAAGCGCCGTTTGGACGAATGTCCCGCGGCGTATTGACCGGCGCGTGTAATCCCGTGGCGGAGCGCGTGCTTCTTCGGATGGGCGCGCGGGCAGAGGCGGCGGATACGGCGTATTGCATCCGCGTACCGGAGGAGAACGCGCTGAGGGAGCCTGCGGCGCGAGCCGCGCGCCGATTCGGGCTGCGCGTGGAGCCGCTAAGGGCCGCGCTGCTTCGCGAAGCATGGATGCGGCGAATTCTGGAGCTGTCCGGGAGCCGGGAGAAAAACGAGGCAGCCAAGCTGCTTGCGTGCCTGAGACCGCTGGTAGACGGGAGGCATTCGTTTGCCGCGTGCGCGGGCGAGGAGGTACGGGGCTATTTGCTGGCACTCCGCGAGCGAGGGGGCTGCCTTCGGTTTACCACGCTGCTCACGAAGCCGGGCGCGTTTTCCGCGCCGGTCGCCGCAGTGCTTCTGAGTGCAGCGGTGGATTCCTGCATCGAAAGTGGAGAGAAGTGGGCGGAGGCATCGGTCATCCGAGAGGACAATCCGCGCTCCCGCGCGCTGGCGGAGCGCTTCAAAGCGCATCCTGTACGCCGTTACACTCAATATATCATAAATGTAGCAATAAATTAACGTGAAAATGAGCGTCAGGGGGTTTTCATGGCGCTCATTTTGTGTATGATAGTACTTGCGTTTTCGAAGCGGGAAACGAGCCGTTATCGGGCGAAAATCTGGGATACGTATACGAATCCCTGCGCCGTTATAGCTACGCCCACGCCCATGCGCGTCCACTGGCTGCCGAGCAGTGTCTGCCGGTGTCCGGTGGAGGAGGAAAGGAACTGCGCCTGCGCGTGGGTTACGTCGCGCGAACGCGCAATGTTCTCGGAGGCGTATGAGTACGATACGCCGAAGGTGGTGAGCATCTGACGAATGTCGCCGTAGGTAGGCGACGTGTGTGCAAAGTAGCCGCCGGACAGCATGTCCTGCGCCTTAATTCGTGCGACGGAGCACAGGGCAGGGTCGACGGTCAGGGCGCTCAGCCCGTAGCGGGCGCGGTCTTCATTTACCAGACGGATGAGGGTCTGCTCGGCAGACTCCGCCGTCTCTGCCCACGCAGGGAAGCAGGAGAACAGAAGCAGAACGGCTAAGGCAAGAACGATGGGTTTGGAAAAACGGGTCATGAGAGAGTCGCTCCTTTCGTATACCGGAATGGCTCTATCATATCGCAGGAACGCGCGGGTGTAAACGATTTTACCGGTGCGCTTCCATGGGAATATTCACCGTATGGTTTGAATAAACGGGAGGGATTGCTATGAAACTGATTAAGTGCCCCAGGTGTGAACTGAATTACATCATGGAAAACGAGAGGATCTGCTCCGTGTGCAAGCGCGACGTTAAGGGCGAGGTCGAACAGGACGATCTGGTCGAGCTCTGCTCCGAATGCGGCGAGCATCCGGCGATGCCGGGACAGGAAATCTGCATTTACTGCTTCAAGGAAATGCAGCGGCGCAGCGAGGCATCCTCGACCGACGACAGCAGCGGCATGGCGCCGGAGGAAACCAGCCTCAGCATTGACCCCGTCAGTACGATGGACGAAATCGACATCGAGCTGCCCGATTCGTCGGAATCCCCGTTTGGCGACGAAAAGTTTGACGACGAGGATGATGAGGATAAGGAAGACGAAGAGGAGGAGTAGCCGGTGACCGTATACGCAATCGCCGATCTGCATTTGCCTGCCGGGGCCAACAAGCCCATGGACATCTTTGGTGCGCACTGGGAACGTCACTTTGAGCGCATCAGCGAGGATTGGCGCGCGCGTGTAACGGAGGAGGACGTGGTTCTTTTACCGGGAGACATAAGCTGGGCCATGCGCCTTGAGGATGCCTGCATGGATCTGGATGCCATTGGCCGTCTGCCGGGCATCAAAATTCTGACCCGGGGCAACCACGATTACTGGTGGAGCTCCATTAGCCGCGTGCGCGAGAGGCTGACCGGGAACACCCATGCGCTTCAGAACGACGCGATGATGCTGGGCGGACTGCTGTTTGCGGGAACGCGCGGCTGGATGCTGCCGGAAAGGGATGCGGCGGACGACGATCGGCGTATCTTCGCGCGGGAATGCCAAAGGCTCGATATGTCGCTGGAACGGGCGCGTCGGCTGAATGCGTCCGCGCCGTTGATCTGTATGCTCCACTATCCACCACTGACGGACGGCAATCGCGACAACGAAATGACGCGCATACTGAAGAAGTATGACGTACATACCGTCGTATATGGGCATCTGCATGGCGCGGCGATTGGCAGCGCCTTTCAGGGGGAGCAGAATGGCATTCGCTACCGTCTGGTTTCCTGCGATTCGCTTGGCTTCCGGCTCTGTCCCATCTGGCAAAACGAAAAATAGTCTTATATTGAACCGAATTTGAGCGCTTTTCCGTGAAACGGGAGGGCGTTTTTTATGTTTCGATGAAGCTGCGCACAAAAGTACACACGCAACAACAATTTAACACGAATAAATTGGCGTTTGAGTGGGAAATTTCGTCAAGAAGAGTGGCATTCTGTCGAGCAAAGTGGTATAATAAGGAGGAAATAGGAGCAACGCACAGCCGCGAGAGGGGGTGGGAGCTTGAGCATGGAGTCATTTACCGGAAGCGCGGTGCATACCATCGATCCAAAGGGCCGAGTGTTCATCCCCACCAATTATCGCGAAGCGCTGGGAAGCGATTTTACCATCGCGCTGAACAACGACCTGCGGACGATTGCCATGTATCCGCGGGAAATCTGGCGCGAAAAATGCGAGGGCTATGGTCGGATTCCCGATGCGGATCGAGTAGGCCGCAATTTCGTTCGCTACGTCATGGGAAACACCTTCACCGGATGCAATCTGGACGGGCAGGGGCGAATCCTGATTCCCCAGACGCTTCGCGCCATGTTTGGGCTGATGGAGCAAAAGGACATTCGCTTTATCGGCGTGGGCGAGTATCTGGAGCTATGGAATATCGAGCAGTACCATGGTCTCACGATGACGCCGAACGACGAGGCAGACCGCATTCTTGACTATATTTACGACACGTATTTTAAGACGCCGGCCGGGCACGAAGCGTAGGCGGCAGGGAGGATAGAGCATGATGAATCGCGAAACGACGCAGCGCAGAATTTCCGGGTATGCCGACCAGCCGTATCATTGGCAGGATCGCTCGGAGTGCAGGCAGGACAGGCGCCCCGCGTACGAGCCGCGCGAGAGCCGGGAGGCGCAGTATAAGCGGCATTTGAACTATCGAAACATCGCGGTAATGTATGCAACGCTCATTCTCGTGGTTGCGGTGCTGGTTATGGAGATTTACAAGATAAGCGAAATCAACAGCCAGCGCAAGCAGATTAATGCCATTTACGAGGAGAACAAGACGCTCACCGCAGAGATTGAGGGACTTGAGGTGGAATTGTGCATGGAAACGCGCCCCTCGATCATAAAACAAAAGGCGAGCACAATTGGCATGGTAACGCCTGCGGAGAACGAGGTATGCGTACTCCGGACGGTTGTCAGAAGAACGACGGATACGGCTCAGACGGCGGAGAATGTGACGCGCGCCCGTTAATCCAAGTTCGACAAGCGGGGAGGGATGAGTTTGGTTCCGACGGGGCCGGTCATTCGTCGCCGCCTTGCCATGTGTATGGGTTTGTTTTTCCTGCTGTTCATAGGGCTTTCCACGCGCCTGTTCGTGCTGACGGTGGTTGATTCGGAGGCACTGCAGGCGAAGGCGCAGTCCCAATGGACGACCGAGGCCGTGATTCAGCCGCGGCGCGGGGCGATTCTTGATCGCAACGGCGAGGTGCTTGCCATGAGCGCAACGGCATACACGCTGTCGGTCAGCCCAAGGCAGGTAAAAAACGCAGAAGCGCTGGCGCGTCTGCTGTCGCCGGTGATCGGCGTGGACGCGGAGACCATTCAAAAGCGCGCCTCTGATACGACGAAGGGCGGCGTGACGCTGAAGCGCCAGCTGTCGTATGCCACCACGCAGCAGCTGAAGCTGATGATGGCCGATGGGGCGCAGCGGAAGACGCACGAGCTCGACGGACTGTATCTGGAGCAGGACAGCAAGCGATATTATCCGTACGGCGCGTTCCTCACGCAGCTTCTGGGTCTTACCACGATCGACGGCGTGGGGCAGGCCGGACTTGAGCAATCGCTGAACAATTATCTGAGCGGCCGCAGCGGCCGCGTAGTGAAGGAAATTGACGGCAAGGGTCGAACGCTGAACATTTCCTCCGGGGAATATGTGCAGGCGATTGAGGGCGGCAGCGCCGTTTTGACGATCGATGCGACGATTCAGGGCTATTGCGAGAAGGCTGCGCGCGAGGCCATGGAGGTTAATCAGGCCGAGAGTGTGCGCATTCTTGCGATGAACCCCCAAACAGGCGAGATTCTGGCGATGGTAAACAAGCCGGACTATGATCCAAACGACCCGCCGCGCGACGACATTCAGACGCTCACCGAGCGGATGCGCAACCGGCTGATTACCGATGCGTATGAGCCGGGCTCCACGTTCAAGATGATTACCATGTCGGCGGCGCTGGAGGAGAAGCTCACCGACCGCAGCGAGTGGTTCTATTGCTCGGGAAGCGTGTATGTGGAGGGCGGCCGCATCAAGTGCTGGGGACGGCCGCACGGCTCCGAGTCGCTGACGCAGGCGCTGGAAAACTCCTGCAACCCGGTGTTTGTCGAGCTGGGTCTGCGGCTGGGAACGGAGCGTTTTTATAAGTATCTGGACGCGTTCGGCTTCGGGCAGAAGACGGGCGTGGACATTCCCGGCGAGGGAAGCGGCATTGTGATTGCGGAAAGCAGCGTCAAGCGCGTGGACATTGCGCGCATTGGCTTTGGTCAGTCGATTGCCGTTACGCCGGTTCAGCTGCTCACGGCAGCCTGCGCCGTGGTGAACGGCGGAAAGCTGATGACCCCGTATGTGGTGAAGGAGATTCGCGATTCCGAAGGCAATGTGATTGAGCGCGGCGAGCCGGTCGTGCGTGCAACGCCGATTTCGGAGAGCACGTCAAAGATCATGCGCGAGATGCTGGAAAGCGTCGTGGAGAATGGCGGCGGCAAAAACGCGTATATCGAGGGGTATCATATTGGCGGGAAAACGGGCACGGCGCAGGTGTATATCGACGGAGTGGTTTCCAGCGACACGCACATTGGTTCCTTTATTGGATTTGCGCCGATGGACGATCCGCAGATTGCGCTGATGGTGATTATCGACCGCGCCGAGCGGCGTCCCGATTATGGCTCCACGACGGCAGCGCCGTTTGCAAGGGACATTCTTTTGCAGACGCTTGCCTACCTGAATGTGCCGCGAGAGAGCACGGCAGGCGCGGATGAGACCGTGACGGTGCCGAATGTCACGGGCGACACGCTGAATCAGGCGATTAAAAGCCTGAAGGCAGAGGGACTGGGCTATGTGCTGAGCGGCGCGGGCGCGCGGGTTCAGGATCAGCTGCCCGAGCCGGGCTCGGAAATGACGAAGGGCTCCGTCGTAATGCTGTACATGGACGGCGACACGGAGGTGGACGCCGATGCATGGATTGAGGTGCCCGACGTAAAGGGGAAGTCCGTAATGGAGGCGAACCAGACGCTGGTCTCCTGCGGGCTGAAGCTGAAGCTTTCCGGCAGCGGGATTGCCTGTGCGCAGTCGCCCGAAGCGGGAGAATACGTATTCCCGGATACGGTGGTGGACGTCACGTTCGCGTTTCCGGGGGAAGAATAAGACACGAGGTTTGGAGGCCGATGGTTCCATGAGGATTCAAGAACTGCTGAACGATCTTCCTATTGCATATCGCCTGATTGGAGACAAAAACAGGGAGGTTCAGTCGCTGTGCACCGATTCCAGAAAAATTGAGCCCGGTTGTCTGTTCTTCTGCATCCCGGGCATGCACTTCGACGCTCACAACTACGCGCCGGAGGCAGTGTCCCGCGGCGCGGCGGCGCTGGTGGTGGAAAGAGAGCTGCAGGTTGACTGTCCGCAGATCCTCGTGGAGAATGTCCGGCTTGCCATGAGCTATCTTGCGTCGGCGTTTTTTGGAAACCCGTCAAGGTCGCTTAAGATAATCGGCATTACGGGCACGAAGGGAAAGACGACAACAAGCTTTCTTCTGAAGGCGATTTTGGAAAAGGCTGGCTACAGAGTGGGACTGATTGGCACCGTGTGTACGCTGATTGGCGATACCGAATACGCCGCCGGAAAGACAACGCCGGATCCGGTAGAGTTTCAGCAAACGCTGAAGCGGATGCGGGATGCGGGGATGGATTTCGTGGTGATGGAGGTCTCCGCGCACGCGCTTGCCATGCACCGCGTGGCGGGAATTCGCTTCGCGGCAGCGGGATTTACCAACCTTTCCCGTGACCATTTGGACTATTTCGGCACAATGGAGGAGTATCTGAAGGCGAAGCTGGAGATACTTCCGATGGCGGAGCAGAACACCGTGAATGCGGACGACGAACGCGTAGCCGAGGCAGTGGATGCGATGAACATTCCCTATGTTCGAACCGGCATTCGCGAGAGAGCCGACGCATATGCGCGCGAGATCGAATTCACCGAAAGCGGTCTCAGCTTCCGCCTGTGCTTCCACAATCGCGCAGCCGCAATTGTGCATATGTCGATGACGGGCATTTTCAATGTGTACAACGCGCTGATGGCGGCATCGCTGGCCGATCAGGTGGGTGTGGGCGTGAACGCGATTCGCGAGGGACTCGAAACCGTCAAGTCCGTGCCGGGACGCATTGAGCTGCTGGACACGCACACGCCGTATCGCGTGATTCTGGATTACGCGCACGCGCCGGATGCACTGGAAAACATCCTGACGACCGTGCGTGAGACCACAAAGGGACGCGTGATTGTGCTGTTTGGCTGCGGCGGCGGGCGAGACCACAGCAAGCGCCCCATCATGGGCGAAATCGGCGGAAGGCTGGCGGATTTCAGCATTATCACCTCCGACAACCCGCGCGATGAGGAGCCGATGGAAATCATTGACGCGATTGTGGAAGGAATTCAGCCCACCGACGGCGAATATGTAGTGATTGAAAACCGCAGAGAGGCCATTCGATACGCACTTGGCATGGCGAGGGAAAACGACTGCGTCGTGCTGGCCGGAAAGGGACACGAGACCTATCAGGAGATTCGGGGCGAGAAGCATCCGTTCGACGAAAAGGTCATCGTGCAGGAGCTTCTGGAAGAAATGGCAGGAGTGTAATAACGGAGGAAACGGAAGATGCAGAGGTTGATTTTCGCGGTGCTTGCGTCGTTTGTCGCGGCGATGCTGGTAGGCCCGATTCTGATCCCGTGGCTGAAGAAGCTGAAGGTGGGGCAAACCATTAATGATTTTGGCCCCCGTTCGCATATGCGCAAGCAGGGCACGGTGACGATGGGCGGCTTGATATTCATTCCGTCGGCAATCGTCTGCGCGATTCTTTTCTCCGTGAAGGGAGAAACGCCGAAGCATGACCTGTGGTTTCTGATTCTTACAATGCTGCTGTTTGCGGCGATTGGCTTTCTGGACGACTATATCAAGGTGGTCAAAAGGCGTTCGGAGGGTCTGACGCCGAAGCAGAAGCTGCTGCCGCAGATTCTGCTGGGGACTGCCATTGCCCTGTTTGCTTACAACAGCCCATATATCGGTTCGAAGCTTCATGTGCCGTTTTCGAGCCTTGAATGGGATCTGGGCTGGTTCTATGTTCCGTTCACGGCGTTCGTCATTGTGGCAATGGTGAATTCGTCGAACCTGCTGGATGGACTGGACGGGCTGTGCGCGGGCAGCGGCATGATCGATTTTGCCGCGCTGGCGCTGATTGCGCTGTCCTTGTCTGTTCTGCCGGACGGGACGACGGATAACGACCTTTTCAACACGGCGATCTTCTGCGCATCGCTTTGCGGCGCGCTTTTGGGCTTTCTGCGGTTCAATACGCATCCTGCGAGCGTTTTTATGGGCGACGTTGGCTCGTTTGCGATTGGCGGAGCCATGGTGGCGGTGGCTATTGTGACTCGGCAAATGCTGATTCTGCCCATCATTGCGTTCACAATGGTGCTTGCATCGCTGTCGGATCTGATTCAGTTTGCGTACTTCCGAATTTCGCACGGCAAGCGCGTGTTCCGCATGGCGCCGCTTCAGCATCACTTTGAGCTGAGCGGCATCCCCGAAACGCGCATCGTCGCCATGTATGACATTGTAACCGCAATGATGTGCCTGATTGCGCTGAGCGGCTTTGTCGGCTGATCAAACGGTCGGGGGAGGAATTGACATGATTGGAAGGCATGTGCTTGTTTGGGGCATGGCGAGATCCGGTATCGCGGCGGCGAAGCTGCTGAATGACGCGGGCGCGTACGTGCGCATAAACGATTTGAAGACGGCGGAGGCACTGGGCGATTCGATGGCACCGCTGAGGACGGATGGCATTGAATGGCGGCTGGGCGAGCCTGTAGAGGACTGCCTGAAGGGCATGGACATGCTGGTCATCAGCCCGGGCATTCCGGCGGAGCATCCGGCGGTGTCGCTTGCGCGAGCGAAGGGCATTGAGGTGATTGGAGAGGTTGAGCTGGCGTACCGGCTGGGGCGCGGTCATGTGGTTGGCGTGACGGGAACCAACGGAAAAACGACCACGACGACGCTGCTGGGCGAGGTGTTTAAAAATGCCGGGCGTACCAGCTATGTGGTTGGCAATATCGGCGACCCGTACAGCGCATACGCTTCGCAAATGAAGGATGACGATATGGTCGTATGTGAGCTTTCGTCGTTCCAGCTGGAAACGGTGGATGCGTTTCGACCGGAAATCTCGCTGATTCTGAACCTGACCGAGGATCATCTGAACCGGCATCACACGATGGAGAATTACGCGGCCGTGAAGGAGCGCGTGTTCATGAACCAGCGCGGGGACGACTGCGTGGTGCTGAATTATGACGATCCCATCACGCGCGGAATGGCGGCGCACGCGAGATGCCGTGTGGTGTGGTTTTCCCGCACGCAGGTGCCGCCGGAGGGCGCGTTTGTGAAGGATGGAATGATTGTATTTGGGAAAAGCGACGCATTCACGCCCGTGAGCAGGGTGGATGACGTGTATATTCCGGGGCCGCATAATTTGGAAAATGCGCTTGCAGCGACGGCAGCGGCCATTTGCGCCAATGTGCCTGCGCCCGTCGTACGGCATACGCTGCGAACCTTCCGCGGCGTGGAGCACCGCATCGAAGGCGTCCGTATGTTGGACGGCGTAAGGTATATCAACGATTCCAAGGGCACGAATCCGGATTCCACGATCAAGGCGGTGGAAACGATGAAGGAGCCCACGGTCATCATCCTTGGCGGATCGGAGAAGAATTCCGATTTTGGAAGGATGTGCGAGGTCATCCGCCAAAACCCGATTACATACGCGGTGCTGATCGGCAAGACCGGCGAACGGATTGGCGAGACGCTGAGGGCGCACGGCTTCACGGCGTTTGAATATGCCGGGTATGATTTCGAAGGAGCGATTGGAATTGCGCGGGCACATGCGGTCGAGGGCGGCAATGTGCTCCTCTCTCCGGCCTGCGCAAGCTTTGACATGTTTTCCGACTACGAGGCGCGCGGACGCGAGTTTAAGCGCATCGTAAACGCGCTGAAGGAGGCTTGACTGGTCTCCGCTTACGCGGGGCCATGGAAAACGGCGCGCCGCTGCTGCGCGAGGTGCGCGGCAAGCGCGCAGAGAAGGGACTCTGGATTACCTTCCTCCTGCTGCTGGTAAGCGGGCTTGTGGCGCTGTATGCCGCGAGCTACTACAATGCGCAGGACAAGGGCAGCTCGCTCTCGGAGGTTATCAGTCAGCTGATCGGCGTGGGCGTGGGCGCGTTTTTGATGGCGGCAGTTTGGAAGCTGAACTATCGGGCGCTTTCCAATCCGCTAATCAGCGGTGCGTTTGTGATGGTAAGCCTGCTTTTGCTGGGAATGGTGGCGATTCCGGGAATCGGCGTGTATCTGAACGGCTCACGCCGCTGGCTGAAGCTGGGGCCGATTTCGTTTCAGCCGTCGGAGCTGGCGAAATATTCGATGGTGCTGTTTATGGCGCGGGCGCTTGCGTCTCCGTCACGGAACATTCGGGATTTCTGGCATGGGCTTGTGCCGCTGTTCATCGTGCCCGGCGTTATGTTTGCGCTCGTGCTCCTGCAGCCGAATCTCTCTACGGCGGGATCGATTGTGATTGTCGCGGCAGTGATGACGATGCTTGCGGGCGCACGGTTCAGCCATTTGGGCTTAATCGGCGCGGCGGGTCTGTGCGTGGGTGTATACTATGCCTTCAGCGAGCCGTATCGTCGGGCACGCATGATCTCGTTCGTCGATCCGTTTCGCTATCTGTCCAACGAGGGTTATCAGCTGGCGCAGTCGCTGATGGCGTTCGGAAGCGGAGGCTTATTCGGAATGGGGCTTGGCCGCGGGCGACAGAAGTATTCCTTCCTGCCGTATCCGGAGAGCGATTTCATCTTTGCGGTCATCGGAGAGGATTTAGGCTTCTTCGGCTGCGTGTGGATTCTGGCGCTGTTCGCTGCGTTTTTGTTTTTCGCGCTTCGAACGGCGATTCGCTGCCGGGATCGATTCGGCAGCCTGCTTGCCGGAGGCATTGCGTGCATGATTGGCGTGCAGACGGTTTTGAACGTGGCAGTCGTAACCGGCGTCATGCCAACGACGGGTCTGCCGCTGCCGCTGTTTTCGGCGGGCGGCACGTCCGTGGCGATTGTAATGGGTGCCGTCGGGCTGATTTTAAACATTTCATCGGAAACGAACGCCGCCTGAAACGGCAATTACCTGCGAAAACGGAGAAACGGAGAGAAGCGCATGGCAAACGAGAGAAGAAGATCAACGCGAAACATGATGCCGACATGGTTCTTCCTTCTGATTGTGGGCGTTCTACTGCTCGTCGTGTTCACCGGAAGACGGAACGTCTTGGAGGAGGTTTGCGTCATACGGGAGGGCACTGTCAGCGCGGCGTATATTTCGGATGAGGAGATTATCCGCGCCTCCGGCCTGAAAATGGGCGCGTCCATAAGCGCGATTGACGAAATGCTCGAAACGGTGGAGCGCGGCGTTAACGACGTTGGGTATGTGTCGTTTGTGAATCTCGAACGCACCGGAGCCAAGAGTGTGACGCTGACCGTCAAAAATCGCGTGCCATGCGCGGTGATTTCCTCTGGGGGTATGTACGTGCTGATCGATACGGACGGATACGTGATGGCGCGGCTCGATGAGCTTCCAACCTATGACGTTCTGAATGTGAAGGGTGTGGAGCTGACGGAGATGCTTGCCGGGCGGCTGGCGGCGACCAAGCGTTCCTCCCAGCTCGATGACGTTCTGAAGATCAGCCGCGCCATCAGCAGCTGTGACGCCGCGAGCCTGATTTCGGATCTTGTGATTAACAACAACGAATACCGTCTGATCACTCGACCCGGTCTGCTTGTGAAGTTCTATATTGACGACGATCTGGTGGAAATGATCGACATTGTCCGCGGGTTTCTCAACGAGGGGATGACCTCGGGCGAGGTAATCATTTCAGCGGGTGAGGCGGCATATTCGCCGCGGGAAGGAGGATACAGCGATGCAAGCACCCAACCTGGAATGTAAAAACGTAATAAATTTGAATTATAACTGAAATATTCACAAAAAAGTGTTTACAGACGACCGGTCTATCCTGTATAATAAGAGTACAGAGGATAGGGCTTAGAGAAGATACTCGTGAACGAGGCGGGAGATAGAGCAAGATGAGAACACAGGTAGCAGCTATCGAGTTTGGCACCTCGAAGATCGTTACTGTGGTTGCGGTGAACGGCATGAACCGGTGCGACATCATTGGAAGCGGCACCGTGCCATACGACGGGTACCAGGGCGGCGATTGGGTAACGCCGAACCGGCTGGCTCAGGCGGTGTACAATTCCATTAGTGCGGCGGAGAAGGACGCGGGCACCAAAATCAAGGATATCTATATCGGCGTGCCGTGCGAATATATACACGTCAAGCATACGGAAGCCACAGTGCCGATTCGCGGAGAGCGCGGACGCGTATGCAACGAGGATATTGACGAGGTTCAGGACATGGCGGCGAATGTATTTCGCTTTGACCGACACGGCGGCAACGTAATTCATCGTTCGCCGGCGTGGTTTTCCGTTGATAACGGAAAACGTACAATGCAGCCGTGGAACATGCAGGGTCAGAATTTGACGGCCTGCGTTTCGTTTATCGTGGCGGATCAGGTTTTTCTGGACGACATGCGCTCGCTGATGGATTCCATGGGCGTAGGAATCAATGGGTTTCTGTCGTCCTCATTCGGCGAACAGCTGCTGCTTATGTCGGACGAGGAGCGCGAAAAGCCGTGCATTTTCGTCAATGTAGGCTTCCTGAACACCGAGGTAAGCGTCTGTGAGGGCGACGCAATGGTGTATCATGCGGTTCTGCCGATGGGCGGCGCGCATTTGACGGAGGATCTGGCGCAGGCGATGGAAATTCGCGGCGACGAGGCCGAACAGCTCAAGCGCTGCTTTGTGCTGGACAAAGATCATTTCGATTTGGTAAATCCACCGGAATTTTACGATGAAAGCGGCAGGAAATTGGATTATAAAGCCGAATTCGTGAAAGAATGCATGAAAACGGGCGTGGACGAGCTGTGCGGAATGATCCGGATGACGGTTGAGGATGCGGGCAGTGCCGTGCTGCCGAGATCGCAGGTATATCTGACCGGCGGCGGACTGGCGTTGATTCGCGGCGGACGCGAATATTTGGCCGGAAAGCTGAATCGGGCGGTAAAGCTGCCTGCGGCGAGGACGTCGCCCAATCTGAGCAGTCCCGTGTATTCCAGCATGATGGGGCTGTGCCATCTGATTTTTGATTCGATTGAGCAGCGCTCGCCGGATCAGGATACGCTGCCGAACCGCCTTGCGGACGGCTTGCGCGGCTTGTTTAACAGGAGATAAAGGATTACAAACTATAGCGAGGGGGATGCCTTGTGCTCGAATTTGAAATGGAATCGTCTAACTACGCTTCGATTAAGGTAGTCGGAGTCGGCGGCGCGGGAACAAACGCGGTAAACCGCATGGTGGATAGTGGTCTGCGCGGCGTGGAATTTATCGCCGTAAATACCGATAAGCAGGCGCTACAGCTCAGCAAGGCGACAAACAAGGTTCAGATCGGCGAAAAGCTGACCAAGGGCTTGGGCGCAGGCGCAAATCCCGACGTCGGCAAGCGCGCGGCGGAGGAAAGCCGCGAGGAGCTGGCTCAAATCATGAAGGGCGCGGATCTTGTGTTCGTTACCTGCGGCATGGGCGGCGGCACGGGCACCGGCGCGGCGCCGATCATTGCGGAAATCGCCCGCGATCAGGGCATTCTCACCATTGGCGTGGTGTCGAAGCCGTTCATGTTCGAAGGCAGACAGCGCATGAAGAATGCGGAGAACGGCATTGAGCAGCTGAAGGCCAATGTGGATACGCTGGTCGTGGTTCCGAACGATCGTCTTCTGCAGATCGTTTCCAAGGGCACCACAATGACCGAGGCCTTCAAGATTGCCGACGATACGCTTCGTCAGGGCATTCAGGGCATTTCCGACCTGATCGCTTTGCCTGCGATGATTAACCTTGACTTTGCGGATGTGCGCACGGTAATGGAATCCCGCGGCCTTGCGCATATGGGCATCGGCGTTGGAAGCGGTGAAAACCGTATGGTAGAGGCTGCCAAGCAGGCGGTCTCCAGCCCGATGCTGGAGACCTCCATTGACGGCGCGCGCGCCGTGCTGATCAACATCACGGGAAGCCCGGACACCTCCATCATTGAGGTAAACGAGGCCGCCCAGCTGATCACGCAGGCAGCGGATCCCGAGGCGAACATCATCTTCGGCGCGGGCATCGATGAAAGCCTGACGGACGAGGTGCACATCACCGTAATTGCAACCGGCTTTGAAAAGACGCCGTTCCCGGATAAGAAGAGCAGCAACCCCTTCGCAAGAAAGCCGGAACGTTCGCGGACGAGCGAGGATACCGCGGAAACGGGCATCCCGGAAGCCGGCGAGACCGCGGATGAAGCGGGCGCGAGCATTCCGCCGATCTTCGATCGCCGTCCAGAGCAGACGCATCGCCCGGCAGCCCGTCCCAGCACGCAGCGCCCGGCGCAGCGTCCGCAGGCGCGCCCCGCAGGCGAGGCCTCCACGCGCATTCCGCCGCGGCAGACGCCGAGAACCTATGGTGACTCCGATGCGTTTGCTGAGCCGAGACCCGCGCGCCGCGGCTTCTCTCCGGATCGGCCGAGCTTCCTTGGCAACCGCGAAAAGAAGGGCGAATAATTCCACATTCAAGAATCTCACAGCATCAAAACCAAAATGGGAGCACCTGCGGGTGTTCCTTTTTTGATTCCAAAGTGCTCGATGAGTTTACGAATACATGCTATACTGGCCCTGCAAAGGGAGGCGAGGACATGGAGTGGCTCATGGGGATGTGCGACGGGCTGGGCGTGATCGCGCAGATTATGGGCGCGCTTACGATGTATACGATGCTGATTTCCGTAATCGGCTTTTTTACGACAAAGCGATATGGCGGAGCCAAGGCCTATCATCGATATGCCGTGCTTGTGGCGGCGCGAAACGAGGAAACCGTAGTTGCGCGTCTGGTGGAAAGCCTTCAAAATCAGGAATATCCGTCGGGACGGATTACGGTATTCGTCGTTGCAGACAACTGCACCGATGCGACGGCGCTTGCCGCGCGAAGAGCCGGTGCGCTGGTCTACGAGCATCAAAATCCCAAGGAACGCACGAAGGGCTTTGCGCTGCGCTATCTGGTGGAATGCATTCGCAGGGATTATGGCATAGACGCGTTTGAGGGCTATTTTATCTTCGACGCGGACAACGTGCTGAAGCGAGATTATGTGGCGCGCATGAATGATGCGTTTGATGCGGGAGAAAAGGTTGTCGTCTCCTTTCGCAACAGCAAAAATTTGGATGGAAGCTGGATTGCGGCCTCCTATGCGCTGCATTGGCTGCGTACCTGCCGCACGGAGCACCGGGGACGCAGCATCCTCGGGCTTTCCGCGCGCGTACAGGGGACGGGCGTGCTGTTTTCCGGCGAGCTGATTCGAGACGGGTGGAACTATACGTCGTTTACGGAGGATCGCGCGTTTTCGGCGGATGCGGTTGTGAAGGGCTATCATATCGCCTATCAGGATGCGGCGGAATTCTACGATGAGCAGCCGGAGGATATGCGCGTGGCGCTTCGGCAGCGCCTGCGCTGGGCAAAGGGGCATTTGCAGTCATTTACGGAGTCGGGCGGAAAACTGCTGCGGGGTGTGTTCATGAGTCGCGCGGCGATTTGCTACGATATGCTGTGGACGGTTGTGCCGAAGGGGCTGTTTCTATTCTTTATTCGCATTGTCCGGCTTGCGCTGGGTCTGATTTGCGGCCTGAGCGCGGGGACTCTTTTGCTGGATTACGGAAGGAGCTTTGCGGCGAGCTGGGGCGGCAGTGTGCTGCTGGCTGCCTATGTGCTGGTGATGGAGCGAAGGAGGCTTCAGCGGCTATCCCTTGGCAAAGCCGCGCTGGATTGCCTGCTGTTTCCGATATTTGATCTGATCGGCCTGTTCTCTTCTGTCGCGGCGCTGTTTGTAAAGGTGGAGTGGAAGCCGATTCCGCATCGAATCAATCGGACGATGGAGGAAATGGAGGATTCGGTGGAGGATCGGAGCGCCTGAATAGGTGAAACCATTTTTTTTCTGTATTCACGCGAATACGCACGAAAAATTCATTTCTTTTCTTCGACACGCGGTTGGCCGCGTGTCGAATTTGTCGACGAGGTTTTCTTTGCCTGAGGGGCGGATGTTTCGTTTTACGGACGTTCGGCTCTTTTTTTGTTTTTGGCACGCGGAAGAAAAATCGTCGAACGCGTGTCGAATTGTCGAAAATCGGTGGAAACGATGCGACAGAAAACCGGGGAAATGCAGACGGCCTCTGCCGTATAATGGCTTTGCGAGGGGGGACGGGCGTGGATGTGAGCGCAGAGGCATATCTGGCTGCCAATCTCCTGTTCGATTTCTTCCTGCTATGTCTGTCGGCGCGCGGAACGTGGTTCTTTCGTCCGGAGCGATTGGCTTCGGCGGCGCTGTTCGGCGCGCTTTCGGCGCTGGTGTTCGAGGCGCTGATGCTGCCAGCGGCGGCGTTTGCGGCAGTGGTTCCCGTGTGTCTGATTGCGTTTCCGCTGACGGACGGAAGGCGGTTTCTGGCGGCCTGCGCAAGAGTGCTTTTGTATGCGTTTCTGCTGGCTGGGGCAATGGACGCCGTGCGGCGCGCAGGTGCGGAGCGAGGCGTTCAGGCATTGACGGGGATGGCAGCCGTGTGGGCGGCCGATGCGCTGGGAAGGCAGATACAGCCTGAGCAGGACAGGGTGCAGCTGCGCGTGTGGAGCGGAGGACGCTGGTGGAGATTTGCTGCGCTCGTCGATACGGGCAACCTGCTTCGGGAGCCGCTGAGCGCGCTTCCGGTGCTGATTGCAGACGAGGCGGCGCTGGGACGGCAGGCATACCGGACGCTTTCGGCTCAGGCGGGACTGCGCACGGCAGGGTTTCAAACGGTGGGCGGAGAGGGAGAGCTTCTCTGTGTTCGTCCGGAGCGGATAGAGGTTCGCACCGGCGAGCGTTGGAGACAGGCGCCGGATCTGTGGATTGGGCTATATCCGGGAAGGCTGCGCGGCCATGTGCACGCGCTTGCACCCGGAGTACTGGGACAAAAAAGAGCTTGAAGGAGGCGGCCGAATGGGAGTTGCGGCAATTCCTCTGGTGAAACGGTCGGTCTATGGGTTAATAGTTAGAATGCGCAGGGGTACCGTGGCGTACATAGGCGGAAGCGATTTGCTTCCGGCACCGCTGACCCGCGAGGAAGAAGAGGCGATGGTCAGGCGCTCGGACGACGGAGATACCAAGGCTCGCGCGTCCCTGATCGAGCACAATCTGCGCTTAGTGGTTTTTATCGCCCGGAAGTTCGAAAATACGGGGCTGGGAATCGAGGATCTGATTTCAATCGGCACAATCGGGCTGATTAAAGCGGTGAACTCATTTAAGCTGGACAAGCAGATTAAGCTGGCGACGTACGCGTCGCGCTGCATCGAGAATGAAATTCTAATGGTGCTGCGCCGGACGAACAAGCTGAAGCTGGAGGTATCCTTCGACGAGCCGCTGAACACGGACTGGGACGGCAACGAGCTTTTGCTCTCGGACGTGATGGGCACGGAGCCGGACCTCGTGTCCCGCGATTTGGAGGCAGACGAGGAAAAGACGGCGCTTAGGCAGGCAATCGACCACCTGAACCCGCGCGAGAAGCAAATTATCGACCTGCGCTATGGCATGAAGGACGGCAACGAACGCACGCAGAAGGAAGTGGCTGACCTGATGGGCATTTCGCAGAGCTACATATCCAGACTCGAAAAGAAGATCATCGTGAAGCTGCAAAGGGACATGCAGAAGCTGGCCTGAGCCGGTACGAGGAATCCCCCGGATGAAGCGTCCGGGGATTCCTCGTAAACGGAGTTATTTTGTCAGCTTGGCGACCAGATCGGCCATCAGCGCGTCGCGCTTGATGCTCCATACGTAGCGGAAGGGTGCGCGCCGGGGATCCTGCGAATAATGATGGTCATATTGCGGAATGGGCGTGGGAAGGATGCGGCTGCTCATGAAGCGGTCGTCATCGTTCAGAAGCCATGCGACGGCGGTCACGTCCCAAATTACACGGCTCCACGGCTTGCCCTTGGCGTAGCGATTTGCGGCCGCGATGGTTGCGTTGGCCAGATGGTCGCACAGGGCGCTCTTTCCGATCAGCCAATAATGAAGCTCCGGCTCGGTGAGCGTGAATCGATCGACCACGCCCATGCAGGGCAGCTGCACGACGGCGGCACCGCTTCCGAATACGACGCGCGCGGCGGCAACGTCCTGCATCATGTTGAACTCCTTCGTGTCCGGCCATTCCAGCGAATGACCGCCAAGCCACACAACCACGATGTTTTCGGCAATCGCAGGGTTCAGCAGAAGCGCCGATGCGACGTTCGTAATGGCGCCGATTGCCACAACATACAGCGGCTGCGCGGGCGAATAGGCGGCTGCGCGGGCGACGAGGTCACGCGCGGCAGGGGAATCCACCGGCGTATTTTCATCGGGCAGGTAGCGGCGCGAGCCCTCGAAGGCGAAGGGAATCAAATCCTCGCGCTCGGCAAGCTTCAGAAGCGTTTTAATTTCCGCATGGCTCTTCAGCATGCCGTCCTCAGGGCCGTTTGAGTTCTCGTTGAAGAACGGCGCGGCGTAGACAGCGCGGGTGTTGATGCGCTCCGTGCTGCGAAGCATGTAGGAAAGGGCGAACTGGTCGTCGATTTCGTTAAAGGTATCCGTATCCAGAACGGCGTCGATGATGCCCTGCGGCGCGCGCAGGCGGTTCAGAATCGTGTCATACATGAGAAAAAACCTCCTACCATTTTCCCTGACGGTACTCCCGCCAGACATTTTCAAAGAAGTCGTCCTCCTCGGGAATGGGCTTTACGCTGCGCCAGCGGCAGGTGACGGAGGTATCCGTCATGCGAACCTCCTGCACCTGCTTGGTCAGGTCGGCAGCGTTCTGCGGCTCCGGCTCGTAGATTGCGCTTCCGCGGCTGCCGCCGCCGTGCGATAGGTAGTCGAGCATGCCCGTGAGCATGGCGCGGCGGGTAATCAGCGCGTCGCGCAGACGGAAAAGCTGTCCCAGCTCGCTTTCTTTGCGGTAACGCGCGGTGTGCTCGAAGTCCCGCAGCAGGGAGGACGTGTCCGACAAAAGCGCTCGAATGGCGTCCGGCTGGCGTACCGCGCCCGCGCAGGCGCTCATTCGGGCGGCGTTTTCGGCATTGAGCGCTTCGAGATTGGATGCGTCTGCATGACATGCGGCAGCGACGCGGCGAACGGCGCGCAGGGCTTCGGCCTCATTCAGCGGCGAGGGAAGCTGCTCCGGCTCGCGGCTGATTGCGCGGGCAGCGCGCGCGGCGCCGACCTGTCCGGCATTCAGCGCGCTTCCGCCGGGACGATATACGCCGTGCGTGCCTGCTGCTTCGCCGATGACATACAGGCCGGGAAGCTCCGTCTGCCACCATTCATCCACTGAAATGCCGCCGTTCATGTGCTGTGCGCACACGGCGATTTCCAGCCGTTCGCGGGAAAGGTCTATGCCGTGTGAACGATAAAATTCCACCGCCGGCGCGTTCATATGCTGAAGGCGCGCGAAGGGCGTGTCCTGCAAAGCACCTGCGCGGACAAGATAGTCGCGCGCCTCGTCTTCCAAGGCGGAAAGCGCAAAGCGATTTCCAAATGGATTCACGCGATAATCCAAAAACACGCGGCGGCCGCGGGCAATTTCATTCTGCACAAGCAGATCGATTCGGCTGGAGCCATCCTTGGCCTTGCGCGCGTCAAACGGCCACTGGTAGCCCTTCAGGAACACGGCAGTCAGCGCTTCACCGGGCGCGGCGAAGCAGCCGTCTAAAAGCTCGCGCGCGTCGCTTCCATCCCGGTCGGTGGAAATAAAGGCCGGGAGCGCCTGCATGTACGTTCCGGAAACGTTCCAGCGCGGCGCAAGGGAGGCAAGACCATACTGCCACTCCGTCAGGTTGACGGCGGCCGCACCGGCTTCCAGCAGCGCGCCGGTCATGCCGGACTGCGCGAGGGGATAGCTTACGTTCAGGTATGCCGCGGCCGGGCCGCCGGTTGCCCACACGATGTGGTTGGCGGTATATATCTCGAATGCATCGGTTTCCGTGTTCAAACACACAACGCCGCCTGCGCGCCCGTCTCTCGCCGCAACGGAAATGGCCAGACGGTGGCCGAGGATGGGAACGCCCGCAGAGCGAACGCTTTGCTCCAGCGCCTCGGCCATCATTTTGCTTGTGAGCGGGCCGGCGGACGTTGCTCGGCGGCGGGGGTCATGATCGGTTTTATAGCCGATGTATTCGCCGTAGCGGTTTGTGGGAAACGGAACGCCCAGCTCGCACAGGCGCAGGAAGCAGGGTGCGGACAGCGCGGCCTCGCACAGCGCGTGCGTGCCGTCCACGCAACCGCCGGAAAACAGCGTGCGCGCCATTTCGCCCACGCTGTCGCCGTCGAAGCCCGAAAGCGTCAGCTTGTAATAGGTCTGCTTGTCGCTGCCCGCATTGCGCGAGGTTCCCGCGCGTTCGTCATCGGTAAGGATGGCGAGGCTTTTTCGCCCCATGCGGTGCAGCTCGTCCGCGCATTTGAGGGCGGCGCAGCCTGTGCCGACAATTAACGTGTCAAACCCATTCATATCGACCTCACGTCCATATAGCCGCCGTCCACGTGCAGCACTTGTCCGGTGGAATAGGGCAGCTCGCCGTTTACAAACACCATGACCGCGCGGGCAACGTCCTCGGGAAGTCCCCAGCGATGAAGGGGGAAATCCGCGCCCGCGAGCAGGCGGTCGTATTTCTCGGTGACCTTCGCCGTCATGTCGGTTCGAATAATGCCCGGCTGCACCTCGTAAACGAAGATATTTTCGGGCGCAAGGCGGTCGGCATACAGCTTCGTGAGCATCGAAATGCCGGCCTTGCTTACGCAGTATTCCGCGCGGTTGGACGAGGAAACCGTGGAGGAAAAGCTGGAAATATTCACGATCACGCCGCGGCGGCCCTCCTGCGCGTCCTGCTTCGTCATGACGCGCGCGACGGCCTGCGTCATGAACATCGTGCCCATCAGATTCACGCCGAGCACGTATTCAAACGATTCCTCGGTGGTCTCAAGAATATCCATGCGCACCTTGGGCGCAACGCCCGCATTGTTGACCAGCACGTCGATGCGTCCGAAGCGGGAGACAACCTCGCGAACGAAGGCCTCGCGGTCATCCGCCTCGGCGATGGAGCCTTGGAAATAGAAGATTTCCGCGCCGTTCTCGCGCAGCGGACGGAAGGCCTCCACATAGCGCGCCTCCGGGCTTTGCCCGATCAGGCAAGCGCGATAGCCTGCCCGTGTCAGATGCTCGACGATGGCAAGCCCGATGCCGCGGCCGCCGCCGGTTACGATTGCCGTTTTTTTCATATCATTTCACCGCCTGATAGCATTCGCGGTCGCGCACCACGCAGCCGGAGGGAATGCCCGCGCGCAGAAGCGCCGCGCACTGACCGCAGGTGATGCAAACTCGTTTGGGGTCAAGCGCGCCCGTTTCACGCAGGTCGCGCGGGAAGTCGGGATAGGCAAAGGCCATGCGGCCGAAGCCTGCCAGCTGCGCGTGTCCGCCCTTCAGCATACCCGCGGCAAGCTGGGGTGAATATTGGCGCAGATAGGTATACGCGCTGCCGAGAATGGGCAGATCGGGATGCGCTTTTTGAATGGTGGACACGCAGTGCATCATACGCGACTCGCCCTCCAGCGGGTGCTCGTCCGGCACGTAATTGCCGCGGTCGTAGGGGCGATTGACGTGCGGGTTTTTGTAAGGATTGCCGATGGTGATGTTGAGAAGCGGAATGTGGAATTCCGTTTTCAGAATGCCCGCAAGGCGAATGGCTTCATCCAGCACCGGCGTAAGGCCGTTCTCCGCCGTCACGCCGAAGCCCCACGGATACGGGAAGCCGTCGTAGGCATTCATGCGGCTGGTGAGGAAGAAGCCCGGCTTCGTCACGGCGGCGGAGGCGGCGCGGTAGGCGTTCAGCAGGAAGCGCGTGCGGTTTTCGAAGCTGCCGCCATACATGCCCGGGCGGGTATAGGCGGAAAGCAGCTCGCAGGCGAGATAGCGGTGGCAGCATTTGATGTCCATGCCGTCAAAGCCGGCCTTCTGCGCGAGACGTGCCATGTCGGAAAAGCGTTCCTCGTAGGCCCTCAGCTGGTCGTCCGTGAGGATGCGGGAGGAATCAATGGGCGTATCCTCGAGCGCGGGATTGTTGTAGGCGATCAGCGGAGCGGGAACACCCGTGGGCTTGGAATAGCGGCCAGAGTTCGTCGCCTGCATAACGATGACGGGCGCGTATCCGTTTTCCTTCAGGCAGGTTTCGCGCATTTCGTCCAGCAGGCGGGCAAAGTCGTCCACGTTGCCGTCGGTGATCATCAGCTGATGCGCGCTGGCACGCACCTCCGGTGCGGACGCAACGGCCTCAAACCAGATCAGGCCTGCGCCGCCATGGGCAAAGCGCAGATAGCGCCGCCGCGTGAGCGGGCCGGGGCGGCTGTCCTCCGTGCCGTCGGTGCCCTCCATCGGCTGAAGCGCAATGCGGTTCGGGCAGGTGACATTTCCGAGGGGGAGCGGCGCAAACAGGACGGAAAGATCGTCGCTGTGCGGCAGAAATCCGCCAAAGGAAGCGACAACGCGGTCGATGTCTTCCCATGAGGAATAATGGAAGGTTTCATGAAGCATGAGCAGAACCTCCGATTCAAGTGTTGGAAACAGTATAGCATTTTTTCGCCGCATCTTCAAGCCAAGCGGCAAATTTCGTGATAGGTGAAACTTGATTATACGCAGAAGAAATGGTACAATAAGGCACGCTCTTGGTACAAATGGAGCACTCTTGTTATGCGAGGATACAATATGAAGCTGGAAACGCTGGTTACAACCATGCACCAGACAGGCTTTGACATCTATATGCGGATGAATTTGCAGACGGATGCGGTTATAGCCAACCAGACCGATCAAAACGGCTACGCGGAAGCACAGATTGACGGGCATTCTGTGAAAATGATTTCAACAGATTCGCGTGGGGTGAGCCGAAATCGAAACCTGGCGTTAGCGCATGCGAGCCAGCGTGTGGACTACATATTGTTTGCTGACGATGATCTGGTTTTTGCCGACGGATATGAACGGATGATTGCGGAGGAATTTGAAAGGCATCCGGAGGCGGAGGCGATTCGATTCAACATCCACGAGCTGCCCTCCAGCCGAAGACTCGGCATGCGCCGGATTGAAAGGTTTGAAGGGGCTACACGGCGCAACATGTCGGCGAGCGGCGTTTGGGGCGTAGTCGTGAAAAACGAGGTTCTAAAAAAGCACAATCTGCGCTTTCACGAGAATTTTGGCACCGGCACAGCGAACTACTGCGGGGAAGATACCATTTTCCTGATGCAGATGATCGACAAAAAAGTGAAATTCTACCGATCTCCTGTAGACATTGCCGGCATTGCCCAGATGGAAAGCACATGGTACAGGGGTGCAGACGAGAAGTATTTTACGGTTGCGGGTGCGGCGCTCGGCGAGGCGTATCCAGGGTGCGCATATCTACTCGCGATTCGCAGCGCACTCAAGGCGCGAAGACGCAAAAAAAGCGGGCTGAGCTTCTGGCGGATGCTTGTATGCTATTACAAGGGCATTCGAGCGGGCGGGGACATTTCTCGCTGAACAAGAAGGAAAACTGTTTATACAAAAGGATGGGATGGACAGATGAAGACGGAAAATGGGCGATTTACGGCACGGCAGGTACGCGTGATAGCCG
>CAZMGO010000003.1:0-21992 GCA_964565845.1 uncultured Oscillospiraceae bacterium
GCTCTCGGGCTTCCGGTTCTTCCGTTTCTTTTCCCCAGGACTATTTTACACCATCCTTTGGATAACTGTAAAACGAATGTTTCGCAACATTCCGAATGAACACCATCGTTTCCCATGAACTCCGCGATGGCTTCCTTGAACAGATTTTGGATGTCTGCCATGCGGCTGATGTTGCTCTTCCGCAGAAGCTCGCGGATCTTTGTGTGTCGGGCGATTTCTTCCGCTGTCCGATTCTTTTTTGGCCACAGTAGGAATGTTCCCTGTCGCTATCTTTATTCTAATATATTTTTTTTAATGGGCTTGGCAAAAGTGCCGCATTTGGCAGACAATGATTGGTATGCGTGCGTTCCAACGAAATCTGTTCATTGCGCCGTGATTCGTTTTTGGCGGCGATACTTTGGATAACAATTTCACGGATTCCGTCCTCTTCACCTTACAGAGTGAAGGCGGGCGCATCCAGTCGAGATTGAATGTCGCCCGTCATATTCGTACACAGTCTATGGTTTTTTGAGAATGCTTTATCGCGCGAGGAAAGAACGGATTCTCTGTGTCAGCGAGGGTTCCGGGGGAAGGGAGGCAAACGGGCCAACGTCGCTTAGGCGAGTGACGCCTACTTCGTAGAGGCGTCGGCTGCGCGCGATCAGGGCGTAGGCGACATCCCCGGATTCGATCGGTTCCTCGAAGCTTGGAGCCTCCGCAGTCAGCACGGCGCGGATTTCGCGTTCCTCTGCCGTCTGGCGTACCACCAGATATTCGGTGTCCGCGTTCGGGGCATCCTCGGCGCAGATGCGCACAAGGTCGCCGGGCAGACGTTCGAGAACGGGCGCGCCGGGCGTATCCGGTGTGTTCAAGGAAGCGGACAGCTTGGTCGGCTCATGTCCGCGCAGGTATACCTCGCTGACCGTCAGCTCCTGCGGCGCGTCGGCAGGGGCGAGCAGGGAGACATGGCTTTCATTCAGAAGCTGCCTGTCCAGCCGCACGGTCGCAATGCCATCCGGCACGGAAAAGCGCGCGCCGGATGCGTTTTCACGGAAAAAGGAGGCAAGCAGCCGCGCCGGCTTCCCGGAGCCGCCCTCGTTTGCCGAGAGCATGTGCGCGTCGTCGGTGTTGTCAAAGCCCATCCATGCGCAGGCGACGAGGTCGGGCGTGTAGGCGACCGTCCAGATGTCGCGGTTTCCTTCGGCGGAGCAGGCAGCTGTGCCGGTTTTGCCGGCGATGCTTACGCCGCTGTTCGAAAGCGCCGAGGCGCTGCCGGATGTGGCGGCGGTGGTCAGCATGCTGGTGATCAGGTAGGCGCTTTCCTCCGTCATGACCCGGCGCAGAGGCGGAGTGAATTCATAGACCGTGCGGCCGCTGCGGTCCACGATTTTTTCGACGGTATGTGCCTGAACGGCGTGTCCGCCATTGGAAAGCGCGGCATAGGCTGCCGTCAGCTCGGCAGGTGTTACGCCATAAGTCAGGCTGCCCAGTGCCAGCGAAAGGTAGTTGTCGCCGTCCGAAAGCGGCAGACCAAAGCGCTGGGCATACTCCCGCGCCAGATCAATACCGGTAAATTCGATCAGCGACACGCTGGCGGCATTATAGGAATGCGACAGCGCCGTGCGCATGGTGACGAGACCATGGTATTTTCCGCCCGCGTTTGACGGGGTATAGTGACCGTCAAACGTGCGCTGGGAGTCATCGAGAATCGATGAGGGGGAAAGTCCCAGCGCGTCGATGGCAGCGGCATATACGGACACCGGCTTAAACGCGGAGCCGGGCTGCCTTCGGGACTGAGTTGCGCGATTCAGTCCGCGGCGAACGGTATATTCCCGCCCGCCGACAAGCGCCCGGATGGAGCCGGTCTCGGGGTCGACGGCGCAGAATGCCGCCTGTACCATGGTTCCGTCCGAAGCGTTGTCGGGGAAAGCGGATGCGCTTTCAAACAGCGCTTCGGCCGATGCCTGCGCCTCTGGATTTAGAGCCGTGTAGATTGTGTAGCCGCCGGAAAGCAGCTCGTCCGCGGTTAGGCTCAGGCATTCGCAGGATTCGCGGAGAACCTCGTCGCGATACCATGGGTATTCGTTGGCTGTCGAAGCGCGCGTTTCCGGGAGGGGCTGCGCGCACATTTCCGCTTCCTCGCTTTCCGAAAGATAGCCAAGCGTCTCCATGCGCGAAAGCACGTACGCACGGCGCTTCTGCGCCTGCTCAGGATTTTCAAACGGCGAATAGGAGCTGGGAGCCTTGACAAGCCCGGCCAGCAGGGCGGCCTCGCCCGCATTCAGCTCGGCAGCGCCTTTGCCGAAATAGGTTTGCGCGGCGCTCTCGATTCCATAGGCTCCCTCGCCGAAGTAGACCGTGTTCAGGTATGCGGCAAGGATTTCGTCCTTGCTCATTCGCCTTTCCAGCTGAAGCGCGAGGACGATTTCGTTTGTCTTTCGGGAAATTGATTTTTTCCCGGACAGGTGCGTGAGCTTTATAAGCTGCTGCGTGATTGTGGAGGCACCCTCTCGGAAGGAAAATGTGCGCAGGTCGCGCACGAGCGCGCCGAGCATGCGGCGAAAGTCAACGCCGGCATGCTCGTAAAACCGGCTGTCCTCCGCAGCCAGAAACGCCTGACGGACGATTTCGGGAATCTCATCCGCGCGCAGCTTTTCACCGGCGGTCGCCGTGCGAAGACGGGCAAAGGGCACACCCTCTGCGGTCAGCAGCACGCTGGATGCGTCCGTATTCGTGATTTTTTCGAGATTCAGTTTTTCCCATGAAGGAATGTCCATCAGCACGACGCCGACGAGCGCGGTGGCCAGCAGGAGCAGGGCGAAAATCCGTATGAAGCGCTTCATGGAAGCCTCCCGTTTTTCCCATATTCTGCCCGGACGGCGCGGCGAATATGCGTTTGCCAGAACTTGTTCGTGGACGCGAGGGGTACTCGTAAGTTATAATTACAAAAAAGAAACGGGAGGGTTTATGGTGAAACGGCAGAGACAATTTTCCATTTTTGCGTCGGCGCTGTTTCTGCTTGCGGCAGCTGTGCGGGGCGATTCGGAGTCGGGCGTGCTGTTTTATGCGCTTTCGCTCGCGGCGATTCTGTGCCTGTGCGCTGCGCTTTTTGCGCGGGAGCCTGCACCGAGGCCTGCACATGCGGCGGCGCGCACGGTGCGCGTGAAGCCGGAGAGCGGCGCGAGCTTTGCCGATGTGGCCGCCAATGAGGAGGCACTTTCGAGCCTGCGCGAGCTGCGGGACTTTCTAAAGCATCCCGAGACCTACGCAAGGCTGGGCGCGCGGATTCCGCACGGCGTGCTGCTCTACGGCCCGCCGGGCACCGGAAAAACGCTGCTGGCGCGAGCGCTTGCCGGCGAGGCGGGGGTTCCGTTTTTAGCGATGAACGGGTCGGATTTCGTGGAGATGTACGTGGGCGTCGGCGCGAGCCGGGTGCGTGACACGTTTAAACGGGCGCGCAAGCTGGGAAAATGCGTGATTTTCATCGACGAAATCGATTCGCTGGGACGTGCGCGCGGCGCGAATTCCTCCGACGAGCGCGACCAGACGCTGAACGCGCTGCTGGGCGAGATGTCCGGCTTTCGACCGGCGGAGGGCGTGATCGTCATTGGCGCGACGAATCGCGCGGAGCTGCTCGATCCGGCGCTGCTGCGGCCGGGCCGCTTTGACCGGCGCATTGAGGTGGGTATGCCGGACAGGGATGCACGGGAGAAAATTCTGAAGCTTCATGCACGCGGAAAACCGATGGATACAGAAGTGGATCTGTCCGATCTTGCCGCGCGCACGGTGCTGTTTTCGGGCGCATCGCTTGAAAATCTTTTGAACGAGGCTGCGATCTGCGCGGCGCGGCGGCGGTCTGAGCGAATTTGCGAGGCGGATATTGAAGCGGCCTATCTGACGCTGGTTGCCGGAAGCGACCGAAGCGTCCGCATGCGTGAGGAGGAACGCAGGCTGATCGCGCTGCACGAGGCAGGGCATGCGCTGATTTCGCGGCTTTTGACGCCGGAGGATCGAATTCGCAGGGTAAGCATTGTGCCGTCGGGAAACGGCGCGGCGGGGTATAACCTGTCGATTCCAGTGGAAAAGACGATGTACACGCGCAGCGACCTTGAGGGACGCATCTGCGTTCTGCTGGCCGGGCGCGCGGCGGAGACGCTGTATGCGGGAGAATCCGGCGTGAGCGGCGGCGCGTCGAATGACCTGAAGCGCGCCACGGAGCTGGCGTGTCAAATGGCGGGAGAGCTGGGCATGGGGCACAGACCGTATGCTGCGGAGACCGTGCTTCAGAAATACGGCTGCGGCGCGGAAACCGGCGCGGATGCACGCGGCCTGCTCGAAGGTCTGTATGAGCGGACGCTTTCACTGCTTGGCGCGCATGCGGATACGCTTCGAGCGCTTGCGGAGCGGCTGCTTGAAAACGAGGCGCTGGACGAAGCGGCGGTAGACGATGTGCTGAAGGCGCTTCATGAGTCGTCCAAGGAAGGCGCGTGCTGAATGGATTCGGCGGAATTCGGGCGAAAACGCGCGGACGGCTGTCGAACGATTTGCAGGATTCGCGCAGGAAACCGTAATTCCGAAACAGGCGGCGCGCAGGGGAATGGCGAACCATCCTTCCAGTCAAAAACGGGAGGATGGTTTTTGTATGCTGCAGTTTGACGACGTATCCCGGGTGCTCACGGTCGCGCCGCAGGGAGAGCTGGATCATTGCATGGCCGAGCGGATTCGGAACACGATTGACGCGACGGTTCTGAAAACGGATGCAAGGGTTGTGGTGTTTGACCTGAGCGAGGTCGGCTTTATGGATTCGTCCGGGATTGGCATGATGATCGGTCGATACAAGTTCATGAAGCGACGCGGGGGAGGCGTGCGCGTGCGCGGTATGCGGCAGTCGGTAGAACGCGTATTTCGCATGTCCGGGCTTGGACAGATTATCAAAAACGAGGAAAGGACGGAAAGCAAATGAGCATCGTCAATGAAATTAAGGTGGATTTTCTGTCGGTTCCCGAAAACGAGGGCTTTGCGCGGCTGACGATCAGCGCGTTTCTTCTGCCGCTGAACCCCACAATGTCGGAGCTGAGCGACGTGAAGACGGCCGTGTCCGAGGCCGTGACGAACGCTATTATTCACGGCTATCAGGGCAAGCTTGGCACGGTGCGCATGCGCGCGACGCTGACGGATCAGCGGTTTCTGACCGTGGACATTACGGATAACGGCGTCGGCATTCCCGATCTCAAGCAGGCGATGCAGCCGTTCTGGACGAGTGTAGACGGCTTCGAGCGCAGCGGTATGGGCTTTACCGTAATGGAAAGCTTCATGGACTCCATCGACGTGGCCAGCCGGGTTGGCTCCGGCACGACGGTGCGGCTGTACAAGCGGCTGGAAAGCGGCAAGCCTGCCGCGAAGGAGGCTTGATTGAGGATGTATACGAGTGCATTCGCGAGGCGCAGCGGGGTGACGCCGCCGCGATGGAGAAGCTGGTGCGCGACAATGACGCGCTGGTGCACTATGTGGTAAAGCGCCTGAAAACGCAGGGACGGGAATATGAGGATTTATATCAGTTGGGACGGCTGGGACTGGTTCGCGCGGTGCGGAATTTTGACGAAAGCTATGGCGTGCGGTTTTCCACCTATGCTGTGCCGATGATTATGGGCGAAATTCGCCGTTTCCTGCGCGATGATGGGCAGATGCGCGTATCCCGAACCATTAAGGAAAATGCGAAGCGCGCTTTGGAATTCGTGAATCGCTGCCGCGAGGAAACGGGGCGTGACCCGACGCTTGAGGAAATCTGCGGGGAATTGAAGCTTTCGCGCGAGGATGCGGTGCTGGCACTGGGCGCGAATCAGACGGTGCGTTCCCTGTCCGAGCCGTTGGACGGCGGCGATTTACGCCTGGAGGATACACTGGGCGTGGATCCGTTTGAAAGGGTCGAAAAAAACCTTCTCGTCGAGAAGCTGATGGCTTCGTTGGACGAGAAGGAGCGGACGCTGCTCACGCTTCGGTATTTCAAAAGCCTTACGCAGACCAGCGTGGCCGGAATCATGGGGCTTACGCAGGTGCAGGTATCTCGGCTGGAAAAGAAGATTTTAACGCGGCTGCGGCAGGACGCCGTATGAGGGCGCTCAGCGGTGAGGCCTCAGAACGCCGTCCAAAATACCGCTAAAATCCAGCGTGGCGAAGTAGTCGCGGGGCGTTTCGGCGCGGCGAATCAATTCAAAGGAGCCGTCCTCCTTAAGAAGCACCTCCGCGCTGCGAAGCCGGCCATTATAATTGTAGCCCATGCTGCGGCCGTGCGCGCCGGTATCGTGAATCACGAGCAGGTCGCCCATATCGACGCGCGGCAGCATGCGGTCGACGGCGAATTTATCGTTGTTTTCGCACAGCGAGCCGACCACGTCGTATTTCTGAACCGGCGTCTCGTCTTCCTTTCCCGCAATCGTGATGTGGTGATACGAGCCGTACATGGCCGGGCGCATCAGGTCGGCGGCGCAGGCGTCCACGCCGATGTATTCCTTGTGGGTGTGCTTTTCATGGATGGCACGGGTCACAAGCCAGCCGGCCGGGCCGGAAATGTAGCGCCCAAGCTCGGCTGCGATGCGGATGCTTCCCATCCCGGCGGGCGCGCAGATTTCCTCAAACGCTTCCCGTACGCCGCGGCCGACCAGCGCAATGTCCGTATCCTGCTGGTCCGGAAGGTAGGGAATACCGATGCCGCCGGACAGGTTAATCATGAAAAACTCCGCGCCCGTTTCCTCGTGAAGCTCACGCGCGGTGGTCATCAAAAGGCGCGCCATCGTGGGGTAATACGACGAGTCGACGGTGTTGCTGGCCAAAAACGCATGCAGCGCAAACTGCCGAACGCCTAGCTTTTGAAGCGCGCGCACGGACAGCGTGAGCTGTTCGCGCGTCATGCCGAACTTTGCCTCGCCCGGCGCGCCCATTACGGCGTTTCCAAGGCGGAATTCTCCGCCGGGATTAAACCGCAGGCACACGCGCTCGGGTACGGGGCCCTCGGCGGCCAGCGACGGAATCAGCGTGCAGTCATCCAGATTGATGATTGCGCCCAGTCGGCGCGCATAGGCAAATTCGCCGCGGGGCGTCTCGTTGGAGGAAAACATGATTTTGTCGCCGGAAAAGCCCATGGCCTCGGCCAGCATCAGCTCGCATTCCGACGCGCAGTCCACGCCGCAGCCTTCTTCCTGAAGAATGCGAATGAGACCCGGCGTGGGGCAGGCCTTTACGGCATAGTATTCGCGAAAGCCCTCGTTCCATGAAAAGGCGCGAAGAAAGGCGCGCACGCGCGCACGCAGGCGCGCCTCCGAATACAGGTGAAAAGGCGTGGGAATCTGAGAGGCGATTCTTTCAAGGGTTTCGCGGTCGGGCGCGGTCTTGATGGACATAGGCATCCTTCCTTCTTGCAATTGGCTCGATTATACAGGAGATAGGCCGTCTTCGTCAACATCGGCAAATAAAAAAACGGCTGCGCGTAAATAGTTTAACAATCCCACCTCGAAATCCGTAGAAAATCGTGATAGAATGTAATGGGTATATCTGTGTTTTCGGGAGGAATGGGTTTGGAGCTTTCTCAGAAAATTGACCGCCTGATGAGCCGGGTGCAGAAGCCGTCGCGTTATCTGGGCTGCGAGTTCGGCAGCGAAAAAAAGGATCCGAAGAGCGTTGACGTGAGGTATGCGTTCCTGTTTCCGGACGTATACGAGGTCGCTATGTCTCATCTGGGCATGAAAATATTGTATCATACGCTGAACCGCCGCGCGGACACCTACTGCGAGCGCGTATGCTCACCGTGGCCGGACATGGAGGCGCTGATGAAGGAGGAGGGCGTTCCGCTGTTTTCGCTGGAGACGCGCACGCCCGTCGGCGAATTTGACATTCTCGGCATCACGCTTCAATATGAAATGAGCTACACGAACATTCTTTCCGCGCTCAAGCTGGCGGGAATTCCACTGTATTCCAAGGACAGAACCGGCGGCCCCTTCGTGATCTGCGGTGGCCCCTGCGCGTTTAATCCGGAGCCGCTGGCGCCGTTTGTGGACGTGTTCACGCTGGGCGACGGCGAGCGCGCCATCCATCAGACGGTCGACCTTCTGAAGAGCTGGCGCGAGAGCGGAAAACCGCGCGAGGATTACCTGCGGCGCGCGGCGGCGGAGGTCGAGGGCGCGTATGTGCCCAGCCTGTATGACGTGACGTACAACGAGGACGGCACGATTCATGCCGTAACGCCGAAGGAGGGCTCCGGCGCGAAGCCGTTGGTCTATAAAGCGCTGGTCAATGATCTGACGGCTGCCGATTACCCGGACAAGCTGATTGTGCCCTACGGCGAGGTGGTGCACGACCGCATCATGCTGGAAATCTTCCGCGGCTGCACGCGCGGCTGCCGCTTCTGTCAGGCAGGCATGATCTATCGTCCCGTGCGCGAGCGCAGCATGGATAAGCTTCTCGAAATTGCCGACAAGCTGGTGAACGCCACCGGCTTTGACGAGATTTCGCTGATGAGCCTTTCCAGCGGCGACTATTCCTGTCTTCCGGAGCTGGCGCATGAGATGGTAACGCGCTTTTTGGAGCGGCGCGTGAAGATTTCACTGCCGTCTCAGCGCATCGACGCATTCCTGAAGGATACCCTGAAGGAAACACAGAAGGTGCGCAAGACCGCGCTTACGCTCGCGCCGGAGGCGGGCACGCAGCGGCTGCGCGACGTAATCAACAAGGGCGTGACGGAGGAGGATCTGATGCGCGCCGTGACCGATGCCTTCGAGGAGGGCTGGAGCGCCGTAAAGCTGTATTTCATGATCGGCCTTCCCACCGAGACGGACGAGGACGTGCTTGGCATCGCCGATCTGGCGGCGAAGGTGCGAAGGTGCTATTTCTCCGTGCCGAAGGAAAAGCGCGCGCCCGGGCTGCGTATCACGGTTTCCGCGTCGGTATTCGTGCCAAAGGCACATACGCCGTTCCAGTGGTCGGCGCAGCTGGACAAGGAAACGGTGCAAAGGCGGCAGAGAATGCTGAAGGCGGAAATTTCCAAGCTCAAGGGCGTGGACTTCAAATATCACGAGTCGGACGTGAGCTACATCGAGGCCGTGTTTGCCCGCGGCGACCGGCGGTGCGCGGAGGTGCTTGCGCGCGCGTCGGAGCTTGGATGTGAGTTTGACGGCTGGACGGAATTCTACGACAACGAAAAGTGGGCGCAGGCGTTCAGGGATACCGGCGTTGACCCGGATTTTTATGCGCTGCGTGCAAGAGAGATGGACGAGGTGCTGCCGTGGGCGCATCTGGATTGCGGCGTGAGCATGGACTTCCTGAAGCGCGAATGGGAAAAAGCGCAGAACGCCGAGATTACGCACGACTGCCGCAAGGGCTGTGTCGGATGCGGAATGAAGCGATATGAGGAGGCGTGCAGATGAGGTGTGTATTCCGTTTCGGCAAGCTTGACCGGCTGCGCTTTGTGTCGCATCTGGATTTGCAAAGATACATGCAGCGCGCGCTGAACCGATCAGGGCTTCCAGTGGCGTTTTCGCAGGGCTTTAACCCGCATCCCGTGATGAGCTTCGCCTCCGCACTGGCTATGGGCTGGGAAAGCGAATACGAGGTGCTGGACATCAAATTTACGAAGCACGTGCCTGAGCGCGAGGCGCTTGCGCGCATGCGAGGCGCGCTGCCGGAGGAAATGCCGGTGTATTCCGTGCGCTATGTGGATGACCGTCACCCCAGCATGATGGCGCTGGTAAAGATGGCGGAGTACCGCGTGACGCCGGCGGAAAGCTTTGAGGCGCTTAAAAACGGCGCGCGGGAGTTTCTGTTTTCCGAGCAGGTGATGGCCGTGCGCAAGACGAAGTCCGGAGAGAGGGAAATCGACATTCGACCGCTGTGCGTGTCGCTTACGTCGGATGATACGGCGCTCGTCATGCGCCTGATGCTCACGGAGACGGACACGCTGAAGCCGGATCTTCTTTTGAATTCCCTGTCAAAGCTGGCAGGCATTGAGGTGCCGGAGGTGCGGATTCTGCGCACAAGGCTTTTAGGGCTGAACGCGCAGGGAAAGCCCGCGCCGCTGATGGAGCTGTAGCATGGCGGGGAGACTTTTGGTGGAAACGCGGCCCGGCGAAACGCGCGTGGCGCTGATGGAGAACGGCATATTGAGCGAGTTCTCCGTAGAGCGCGAGGCGGGCGGCGGCGACGTTGGAAATATTTATCTTGGGCGCGTGGAAAATGTACTGCCGGGCATGCAGGCGGCGTTTATCGACATTGGCGACGAGAAAAACGCCTTTCTGGCTGCGGATGATTTTCCCTTTGCGTCCTCCGATTTCGGAACGGATGCGGAGCGCGTGAATGCGCGCGTCAGCGGGCAGCCGATTGAGAAGCGCTTGAAGCGCGGGCAGGAGACGCTAGTGCAGGTTGTGAAGGTGCCCGGCGGAAGCAAGGGTGCGCGTGTAACCGGTTTTGTGACGCTGCCGGGGCGGCTCGCTGTACTCATGCCGACGTTGGATTTCATCGGCGTCAGCCGACGCATTGCCTCCGAGGACGAGCGTATGCGGCTGCGTTTGGCGGCGGAGCACGTATGCCCGAAGGGCATGGGCATGATCGTGCGCACGGCTGCCGAGGGCGCAGACGAGGAGGCGCTTGCAGAGGACGTATGCGCCTTGAAGCGCGATTGGGATGAGATTGCCCGGCGCGCGGCCTGTGTAAAGGCGCCAAGGCTTTTGACGCGCGATCATGATCTGGTATACCGCGCCATTCGCGACGCGCTGAGGCGCGGCGTGGACGAGGTTGTTTTTGAGGATGAGGCTGCCCTTGAAAAGGGAAGGGCAGCGCTTCAGCTGCTTGCGCCGGACGGCGGCGTTCGCGCGACGCTGGACAAGGGCGCACGACCGCTGTTTCAGCGCACACAGGTGCGGTCGCAGCTCGAAAAGGCGCTGGAAAGACGCGTATGGCTGAAGAGCGGCGGCTATCTGGTGATTGACCGTACCGAGGCAATGACGGTTATCGACGTGAACACGGGGAAATTCGTCGGCAAAGCGGATTTCGAGGAAACGGCGTTTCGGCTCAACGCGGAGGCGGCGGCGGAGATTGCGCATCAGCTTCGGCTGCGCGACATCGGCGGCATCATCATTATCGACTTTATTGATATGAAGGACGCGAATGCCGGGGAAGCGCTGCTTCAGGTGCTGCGCGACGCGCTGAAGGATGACCGGGCGCGCACGAATGTCGTGGGCATGACGGGTCTGGGCTTGGTTGAAATGACGCGCAAGCGCAGGCGCGAGCCGCCGGAGACGTATTATCTGTCGCCGTGTCCGGTCTGCGGTGCGTCCGGAAGGGTGCATTCGCCGGAGGCCTGCGCGGAGGATGCGCTGGCAGATGCGGAGTGGAGATTGGCTTCCGGAAGCGAGGGATGCGTGCTTCTGACGGTTTCCCGCCGCGTATATCAGGCGATATTCAAAGAAAGGCGCACGCTGTCCGGCGTCGCCTATGCGATTTCGGACGACGGATTGAACGATACCGAATACAGAATCGCGCCCGCGCGCACGGATGTGCCTCCGAAGGGCGCAAGGAGAATCGGAGAGGAAGAGCATGAATAACGAAACGCGCAGGGTTCCCGAGGAGGAAATCCTCCGTCAGAAGGAAATTATGGCCCGCGTGCGCGGGATGCTGCCTGCCGGAAGAAAATATCACATCGTGACGCTTGGCTGCCAGATGAACGTGCGCGACAGCGAAACGTTAGCCGGCATGCTGACGGAAATGGGCTTCGCCGAGGCCGAAACGCGCGAGGAAGCGGATTTAATTCTATACAACACCTGTTGCGTGCGCGAGAATGCCGAAAACAAGGCGCTGGGCAACGTGATTTGGCTGAAGGAGCTGAAGAAGGACAAGCCCGAGCTGATTATCTGCGTGGGCGGCTGCATGATGCAGGAGGAGGGCATGGCGGAATCGCTGATTCGCCGCTATCCCTTCATCGATTTGGTATTCGGCACGCACAATGCGTACCGCTTCCCGGAGTATCTCGAAAGGGTGCTGAATGACCGCGTGCAGGTATTCGAGGTGCTGGACACCGGCGGAACCATTTGCGAGGGGCTGCCGGAGAAGCGCACAAATCCGCATTTTGGATTTGTGAACATCATGTACGGCTGCAACAACTTCTGCTCGTACTGCATCGTGCCCTATGTGCGCGGTCGCGAGCGTTCGCGCGAGATGAGCGACATTCTGGACGAGTGCAGGCGTTTACGGGATGAGGGCGCGCAGGAAATCATGCTGCTGGGACAGAACGTGAATTCCTATATGGGCGGCGGCGCGAAATTTGCGGAGCTGCTTTATCGTGTGGACAGGCTGGACATTCCGCGCGTGCGGTTCATGACGTCGCACCCGAAGGATCTGTCGGACGAGCTGATTGCAGCCTACGGCGAGCTTACGCATTTGATGCCGAACCTTCATCTTCCCGTGCAGGCGGGCAACGACGAGATTCTGAAGCGCATGAACCGGCACTATGACCGGGCAAAATATCTTTCGCTGGTAAAGCGTCTGCGCGCCGTGCGGCCGGACATCGGCCTGACCACGGATATTATCGTGGGCTTTCCAGGCGAAACGGAGGCGCAGTTTGAGGACACGCTATCCTTGGTGCGCGAGGTGCGCTTTGACGCAGCGTACACCTTTATCTATTCACCCCGCGCCGGTACGCGCGCGGCGGAGATGGAGGATCCGATTTCCATGGAGGAAAAAACGGAGCGCATTCAGCGGCTGATCGCGCTTCAGCAGTCGATTACCTCCGAGGTGCTCGCGTCTCAGGTTGGACAGATACAGCCCGTGCTGGTGGATTCCGTATCCACGCGCAGCGAGCAGACGATTGGCGGCAAAACGCCCCGCGCACATATGGTGAATTTCCCCGGAGGCGCGGAGCGCATCGGTCAAACGGTTTCGGTACGGATTACCTCCGCAGGCAAGAACACGCTGCGCGGAGAGGCAGTGGAGGAATGAGAGTATGAACGAGGTTTTTGAAAGAACGCGGGATCTGGGCGAGGCAATCCAGCGCAGCGAAGAATATCTGACGCTGAAGGCGGCGGAGGCCAAGGCGATGAAAAACGCGGAGGCGTCCGAGGCCATGAGCAAATATCTGGAGATTCGTCACCAGATAGAAATAATGGTCTCACAGGGCGACAAGGACTGGGTGAAGATCAAGCAGCTTTCCGACGAGATGGACGCGTGGCAGGAGCGCATGAGCATGGTGGACGACGTTATTCAGCTCAATCAGGCGCAGAGTGCGTTTAACGCGCTGATTGAAGAGGTGAATTCCGTATTGCGCTTTATCGTAACCGGCGAAATGCCGTCCGAAAATAAGGAGGGCTGCTCGGGCTCATGTGCGACCTGCCATGGGTGCGCAAGCAAGGTGAACTGACCACGGCTTAATCAACGGATACGGGGGAAACGGACGCATGGCGCTTTCACAGATGATGCAGCAGTATCTGGACATCAAGGAGCAGAACAAGGATGCGCTCCTATTTTTCCGCGTCGGTGATTTTTATGAGATGTTCTTTGACGACGCGGTGCTGACGTCGCGCGAGCTGGAGCTGACGCTGACGGGAAAGGACTGTGGTCTTTCCGAGCGCGCGCCGATGTGCGGCGTGCCGTATCATGCGGTGGATGTGTATGTGGCGCGGCTCGTCGAGAAGGGCTATAAGGTTGCCATCTGCGAGCAGATGACGGATCCTGCGCTTTCCAAGGGACTGGTGGAGCGCGCCGTTACGCGCGTGGTCACGCCCGGCACGGTGATTGAGGCCGGCATGCTGGAGGAGAAAAAGCCCAGCTATATTATGGCGCTTTTGCTTCATAAGGATCGCGCGGGCTGCGTGTTTGCCGATGTGTCCACCGGCGAATTCTATTTGTATCAGTTTGCGGGCGCGCGCATGCGTTTGGCGGACGAAATCGCGCGCATTGATCCGAAGGAGATTCTGACCAACGATGCGGCGCTTCTTCGCGAAACGGCGGCTCGGCTTCCAAACGCGATTACCGAGCGCGGCGAGGAAGCCTTTGACTATGCGCGCGCGAAAAAGGTGATGGACGCGCATTTCGGGAAAGGCGGCTATGATTCGGAGAGCACCGGCAGGCTGGCCATTGCCGCCGCGGGCGCGCTGCTTGAATATTTGACGGAGACGCAGAAGAACGCGCTTTTGCACATTGTGACCGCCGTTCCGTACGACAACACGCGTTATATGGCGCTCGATCGTACGGCGATGGCCAACCTTGAGCTGACGCAGACGCTGCGCGGACAGTCCCGCAAGGGCTCGCTTCTGGGCGTGCTGGACATGACCTCGACGGCCATGGGCAGCCGCATGCTGCGAAGCTGGATTGAGCAGCCGCTGATTTCGAAGGAAGAGATTGAGCGGCGGCTGGACGCCGTTTCCGCGCTCAAGGATGCGCCGATGCTTCTGGACGGCCTTGCGGATGCACTGAACGGCGTGTACGACGTGGAAAGGCTTTTAAGCCGCATTGCCTATGAAACGGTGAATCCGCACGATTGCCTGTCGCTTCTGCGCTCGCTGAAGGCCGTGCCGGGCATTCGCGAGCTGCTATCCGGGCAAACGGGGCTGATAGCCGACGTCTGCGCGGGGCTTGACCCGATGGAGACTATGGCGGAGGAGATTGAACGCGCCATTTCGGAGGATGCGCCGCTGCTTATCCGCGAGGGAGGCATTTTCAAAAGCGGCTACAGCGCGGAGCTGGACGAGCTGCGCGTGGCTTCGCGCGACGGCAAGGAATGGCTTGCCCAGCTGGAGGCAAAGGAGCGCGAAACCACAGGCATTAAAAATCTGAAAATCGGTTATAATCGGGTGTTTGGCTATTACATAGAGGTTACAAAGTCGTTCTACGAGCTTGTGCCGTATCGCTATATGCGCAAGCAAACGCTGGCAAACTGCGAACGGTTTATTACGGACGAGCTGAAGGAGCTGGAGCAGACCATTCTGGGCGCGGACGAAAACGCCGTGAAGCTGGAATACAGCTTGTTTGTCGAGCTTAGGCAGAAGCTAAAGGCAGAGCTTACGCGGCTGCGCACGACGGCGATGAGTCTTAAAACGCTGGATGCGCTTTGCGCGTTGGCGCGGACGGCAAACGAAAACGGCTACGTACGCCCGGAAATCAATACCGACGGACGGTATGAGATTGTGGCCGGGCGGCATCCGGTGGTGGAGGAAGCCATCGGACACGACCGCTTTGTGCCCAATGATACGCATTTGGACGAAAACGGGCGCGTGATGATAATTACCGGCCCGAACATGGCTGGCAAATCGACCTATATGCGGCAGGTGGCGCTGATTGTGCTGATGGCGCATGTCGGCTCGTTTGTGCCTGCCGAACGAGCGGATATTTCGCTGACCGATCGCATCTTTACCCGCATCGGCGCGAGCGACGATCTGTATGCGGGGCAGTCCACGTTCATGGTGGAAATGAGCGAGATGGCGACGATTCTCAAATTCGCCACGCGCCACAGTCTTGTGATTCTGGACGAGGTAGGGCGCGGCACGTCCACGTTTGACGGTCTTTCCATTGCGTGGGCGGCAGTGGAATACATTGCCGGGGAGAAGTGCGGCGCGCGCACGCTGTTTGCCACGCACTATCACGAGCTTTCGGTGCTGGAGGGACAGCTGCCCGGCGTGGTCAATTACCGCGTGACGGCGAAGGAGCAGGGCGAGGATGTTATCTTCCTGCGCAAGGTGGTGCCCGGCGGCGAGGACAGAAGCTATGGCGTGGCGGTCGCGAAGCTGGCGGGACTGCCTGCGGGCGTAATCTCCCGCGCAAGGCAGATTATGGCGCGGCTTGAGGTGGATGACGATGCGCGCGGCTCCATTGGAAGGACGATTCTGGACAAGCGCAAGAACGCCGGAGACCGGCAGATTGCGCTTACCGACTATCAGCCGATGGAGCTTGTGGAGGAAATTCGAACGATGGACGTGATGAGCATGTCGCCGATTGATGCGCTCAACACGCTGTACAGGCTGAGCGAAAAGGCACGGAGGATTTAAATGGCAATTCGCATACTGGACGCTGCCACCGTGGGCAAGATTTCCGCGGGCGAGGTGGTTGAGCGTCCGTCATCCGTAGCAAAGGAATTAATAGAGAATTCGCTGGATGCGGGCGCGACGAGCATTACCGTGGAAATCAAGGACGGAGGCATTTCCTATCTGCGCGTGACGGACAACGGCTGCGGGGTTCCCTTCTCGGAGGCGAGAATGGCGTTTGAAAACCATGCCACGAGCAAGCTTAAAAACGCCGACGGGCTGTTTGATATTCGCACGCTGGGCTTTCGCGGCGAGGCGCTTCCGTCGATTGCGGCGGTTTCGCGCGTGACGATGACCACGCGCACGAAGGACGCAGAGGCGGGCGCAAGGGTGGAAATCGAGGGCGGACGCTTTATCGGCGTGAGCGAAGTCGGCTGCCCGGAGGGCACCACGATAGTGATGCGCGATCTGTTTTTCAACCTGCCCGTGCGCAGAGTGTTTCTGAAAAAGCCGGTATATGAGCAGGGCTTGATCAGCGAGCTTGTGCAGCGCATGATTCTGGGCAATCCCGGCGTGTCGTTCCGGCTGATTGCGAACGAACGAACGATCTATCGCTCCTATGGCGACGGCGACGTGCGGCATGCGGCGCTGTCCGTGTTCGGGCGCGAATGTGCGCAGGCGCTGCGGGAGGTAGATGCGTCCGAGGGAGCGTTTTCGGTAAAGGGACTGATTGGCGTGGGCGACGAGGCAAGGCCGACGCGCGCGCAGCAATGCTTTTTTGTCAATGGCCGCCTGATTCGCTGCCCGTTGCTTTCGCAGGCGCTGGAGGAGGCGTGCCGCGGTCGTGTGACGATTGGCATGTATCCGATGTGCGCGCTCGCGGTCACCATGCCGCCGGAGAGCGTGGATATCAACGTTCATCCCAGCAAGCTGGAGGTGCGCTTTCGCGACGAGGCTGCATTCCGGCTTACGGCGCAGTCGCTGTTTCAAAAGGCGTTCACTGCGGAAACGATGATGAATTCGTTTTCCGCGCCGCGCGTGCCCGAAATGCCTCATACGACGGTGATGCGCGTGACGGCGGCGATGGATCATATGATGAATCCTGCCCCCGCGGTGCAGCCGGAGAAACCGCCGGTCGCTGCGGTGCCGCCGGGAACGGCAGGTATCCCTGCAAGCGTGCCGAGGGCGTTTGGCGAGGTGCGTGAGGGCAGCTTTGCTCCCAAGCCTGCGCGAGCGGCGTTCGGCGAGGTACGCGAGGGCGGATTTGTGCCGAAGCCGACAGGCTCAGCGCACGAGGAAGCGCGTCCGGCGGCGAAGGCCGCAGCTGCAAGCGAAAAGCCGTCCGCGCAAAGGGACAATGCACCCGCAGTACCGGAAAAGGCCGAGCAGCTTGAAATGCCGGAGACGGTGGTTCCCAAGGCACAGTATCGCGTGATTGGCACGCTGTTTCATACCTATATCCTGCTGGAGCACGGTGACAATTTCCTGATGATCGATCAGCATGCGGCGCACGAGCGCCTCAACTATGAGAGGTATCGAGCGTTGCTGGACGATGGCATTGCCGCGCAGCAGCTGCTGGCGCCGTACATCATTCACGTATCGCGCCGCGAGGCGGACATATTGCTTTCGTCGAGGGAGCTGCTTTCCGAGGCAGGTTATGAGATTGAGGCGTTCGGTGAAAGCGACATTCAGGTGCGCGCTGTGCCGTTCGTCATGGGGCAATCGGATATGCGCATGCTGTTTACCGAGCTGATCGACGAATTGGAGCATCTGAAGACCGCGGAGCGGGAAAAGCGCATGGCGAGCGTCATTCAGGCCTCGTGCAAGCATGCCGTGAAGGCGGGTGATCGACTGACGGATGCAGAGATTCGGTCGCTTCTCGAGCAAATGACGGCCTCCGGCGCGCCGCCCACGTGTCCGCATGGCAGACCCGTGCTGCGCGTGATGAGCAAATATGAAATTGAACGCATGTTTAAGCGCGTTCAGTAGGAGCGCGCATGGCAAAGCGATTGATTGGTGTATGCGGGCCTACGGCGTCCGGGAAGACGGCCGTGGCAGTGGAGGTCTGCAGGCGACTGGGCGGGGAGGTAGTCTCCGCCGATTCGATGCAGGTATACCGGGGCATGGACATTTTGTCCGCCGCGCCGGACGAGTGCGAAATGGGCGGCATTCCGCATCATATGATTCGCGTGCTGCCGCCGAACGCACGCTTTAACGCGTCGAGGTATCGCGAGATGGCCTCTGCGGAAATCGAGGAAATCGAGGGACGCGGAAATCTGCCGGTGCTCTGCGGCGGTACGGGGCTGTATATCAACGCGCTTACGAGGGGAATGCGCCTGTCCGAGCGCGCCGATGAAGCCTTGCGCGCGGAGCTGAAGGCGATTGCCGTAGAGGATGGCGGCCCGGAAAGGCTGCATCGTATGCTGGCAGAGGTTGATCCGGAATCGGCGGAGCGGTATCCGGCGGGCGATGTGCGGCGAGTGATTCGTTCGATTGAGATTTATCGACTGACGGGCATGACGCGCAGGCGGCAGGAGGAAATCGATGCGCAGACGCCGGATACGTTTGACGCGAGGCTGTTCGCCATTGATTGGCCGCGCGAGGTTTTGTATGAGCGCATCAACCGCCGCGTGGATGAGATGATCGCGCGCGGGCTGATTCGCGAGGTGGCGCGGTTAATCGACGAGGGCGAGGATGCGCATCCGACGGCGGTACAGGCCATTGGCTATAAGGAGATTGCCGCAGGCCTGCGAGGCGACTGCGCCATGTCCGATGCGATTGCCCGCATGAAAACGGCTACGCGCAACTATGCCAAACGTCAGATAACATGGTTCCGCGCCGACCCGCGCGTAACATGGTTGAATCCGGCGGGAAAGACTGCGGCGCAGCTGGCAGAGGAAATCGAAGCAAGGCTGTAAATACAGAAAAGAAACGAGGTATTCGGCATGCAGAACTACGAGGCTCTTATTTGTGAGGCCGAGAAGGAGCTTGCGCCCGTATTCGAGCGCTTGAATGCGATTGAAACCGAGAATACACGGCGTGTGCTGCGCGCGTTTCAGAGGCACCGGGTTTCTGCGCGCAATTTCGCGCCTACGACCGGCTATGGCTATGATGATATTGGCCGCGATGCGCTGTCCGAGATTATCGCGGAGGTATTCGGCGCGGAAAAGGCGCTGATGCGCCCGCAAATTGCTTCCGGAACGCATGCGCTGGCACTGTGTCTGTATGGCATGCTGCGGCCGGGAGAAACGCTGCTGTCCGCTGCGGGGAAGCCGTATGACACGCTGGAGGAGGTAATCGGCATTGCAGGCGAGGCAGGCTCCGGGTCGTTGAAGGACTTTGGAATCGGCTACAAGCAGGTGGATTTGAAGGATGGTGCACTGGATGAAGAGGGCATACTGAATGCGATTACGCCGGATGTGAGACTGGTGCTCATTCAGCGCTCGCGCGGATATGATTGGCGTCCCTCGTTGAGCGTGGACGAAATCGACGATATGATCGAGCGAATTCATGCGGTGTATCCCGGCGTAAACGTAATGGTGGACAACTGCTACGGCGAATTTACGGGCACGCATGAGCCGAAGGCGGACGTGTTTGCCGGTTCATTGATCAAGAATCCCGGCGGCGGTATCGCGCCTACGGGCGGCTATATTGCCGGTCGTGCCGAGTGCGTGGACAGAATCGCAAACCGGCTGACCTCGCCCGGCATTGGCGCGGAGGTCGGCTCCTACGCAGGCGGCTATCAGCCGTTCTATCAGGGCTTTTTCCTTGCGCCGCACGTTGTGGGGCAGGCGCTTCGCGTAAGCTGCCTGTTCGCACGCATGTTCGAAAAGCTGGGCTATGCCGTGCATCCGAAATACGACGATCCCCGCGGCGACATCATTCAGGCGATTCGCTTTGAGGATGCAGGAAAGCTTATTCGCTTCATCCAGTCGATTCAGATGGATTCTCCGGTGGACGCGGAGGCCGTTCCGGAGCCGTGGGATATGCCCGGTTACCAGGATCAGGTAATTATGGCAGCGGGTACGTTCGTGTCCGGCGCATCCATTGAGCTGTCTGCGGACGCGCCGATTCGGCCGCCATATATCGCCTATCTGCAGGGCGGATTGACCTATGCGCATGGCCGAATTGCGCTGGAGGGCGCACTTCAGCGCATGCAGAGGGAATAGGGAAGCAGCTCTGAAAAACTGTCGCTCCCGCATACTTTTCTGCCCGAAGGGGCAAGGTATGCGGGGGTGATTTTTATGCTCGGATTTTTGATGGCGGTGCTTGCGGGCGCGGCGATGAGCGTGCAGGGCGTGATGAACACGCGCCTGTCGGAAAAAATCGGTTTGCTGGAGTCGAATGCCTATGTGCAGGGCACGGCGTTTGTGCTGTCGGCGCTGGTTATGTGCTTCTTTGGAAAGGGCAATCTGAAGCTGCTTCCTACCGTGCCGTGGCCATACTGGCTGGGCGGCGCGGTGGGGCTGGTGATTACGATTACGGTAATGCTGGCGATTCATGAGCTGAACGCTACGCTGGCCATTTCCACCATTCTGATTGCGCAGCTGCTCGTCGCTGCGGCGATTGACTACTTCGGCATTATGGAAAGCGAAAAAACGCCCTTCGGCGTTCAGAAAATCCTTGCGCTGGCGCTGATGATCGGCAGCGTCGTGCTGTTCAAATGGGAGGCAAAATAATTTTGCCAAAGACTTGACATCGAACGTATGTTCTGTTATAATGCGGATACAGACGAAAGAAGGAGAACTCGACGATGAATGACAGAAATCGGCGGAGGAGAAGCACTGCCGCGAGGAATCGCAGAAAGGACAGCCCTTATAAGCTGATGGCAGCTTTGCTTCTCACGTGCATGGTGCTTTTGAGTGCAAGGCTGACGGCGGGCATGCCCGGTCAGGCACTGAAAAACGCCGTCCTGCAGCACCCGTCCGTTTTCGCGGGGCTTCATCTGAAGGCTCAGCAATAATAAGGGAACAGGGGGCGAGCGGCAGTCAAATGCGGCTTCTATGGGTACATGCGAAAATCCCGTCTGTTTTCTGGCGGGGAGCCAGAACGGGCTGGAGGCAAACAAATCGATTTCAGATGCCGCCGCACAGTTCAGCGTCGCGTTTGCCGATGTCCTTTCTATCTGCTATACAAATTCTCGATTTCCATCCCTTCCTAATACTGGTTATCCTATTTTTATCATACAAACAAGCTGCGAAAGCAATCAACAAAACAGAACTGGACGCAGGAAAGCGAAGGTGGTATACTGAAAATAGACAAGCGTTGGAGGGAGAAATTCATGCGTTACCAATGTCTGGTGCTCGATCACGACGATACCGTTGTCGACAGCACGGTTCGCGTGCATTATCCTGCGTTTATGGAAGCGCTTCGGCGGCTGCGCCCGGGAAAGTGGGAATCGCTCACGCTGGACGAGTACCTTCTGTACAATTTCGAGCCGGGCTTTGCGGAGTTTTGTAGGGATATTCTCGGCTTCACGGCGGAGGAGGATGCGGAGCAGGGGCGCATCTGGGAACGCTGCATAGCCGGGTACGTGCCGAAGGCTTATCCCGGCATGAAGGAATTTCTGTGGCGCTGCCGTGAGAGGGGCATTCGGCTTTGCGTCGTTTCGCATTCGCTGAAGCAAAATATTCTGCGCGATTGGCAGGCAAACGGATTGCCGGAGCCGGAGCTCGTGTATGGCTGGGACAATGCGCCCGAAAGGCGAAAGCCGAGTCTGTGGCCGCTAAAGGAGATTCTACGGCAAACGGCGCTTACGCCGGACGCGCTTCTGGTTGTGGATGACCTGAAGCCAGGAAAGCAGATGGCAGATGCCTGCGGCGTGGATTTTGCGGCGGCGGGCTGGGCGCATCAGGTTCCGCAGATTGTGGAATGCATGCGCCGTGAATGTCCGCAATACTGCCCGGAGCTTCGCACGCTGGAGTCGATCGTGTTCGGAGAAGAGAAATCCCAATAGCCGCCGAATTTTCCTCTTAAAGCTGCGGCCAAATGGCTGTATCCTCGTGAGGAAAGATTTTT
>CAZMGO010000003.1:22092-35501 GCA_964565845.1 uncultured Oscillospiraceae bacterium
TGTATACTAATGGCAGATGGATGAAGCCGAGCATTGAAAGGGCTTGCGGAATCAATGAGGGGCGGATACGAAGGAATGCGCAGCGTTCTCGTCAAGGATGAAGCGCCCGCAGGCTTATCATAAGGAGTTGGAAATTCAACATGGAAATACGAAATTCGATTGCCGAAGGCCGCAAAAGGCATCTTTCTGCGATCAAGGGCAGCCTGATTGGCGGTGCCATCGGCGATGCGCTGGGCTTTGCGGTGGAATTTATGACCTACAGCGACATTCTCGAAAAATACGGCGAGTGCGGCATTCAGCGCTATGAAAAGGATTTTGAAACGAATCTTGCGCTTATTTCGGACGACACGCAAATGACGCTCTTTACTGCCAACGGCTTGCTGGTGTGGGAAACGCGGCGAGCGACGCAGGGTGCGGCGGCTTCGCCCGAAGGCTGCATCTTGAATGCTTATCGCAACTGGTATGACTGCCAATGCGATTCGGGTGCGGCGGGGAAGCCGGATACGTGGTCAAGGTCGGCGGGAAATTTGGACGCGAACATATCATGGCTCTCTTATCTGCCGGAAATGCATCAGCAGCGCGCGCCGGGCTTTACCTGCCTGAGTGCGCTGCGTTCCGGCAGGTATGGAACGATGGACGCCCCCATCAATCGCAGCAAGGGCTGCGGCGGGATTATGCGCGTTGCGCCGGCGGCGCTGTTTCTGCATTCCGTACGTGAAGAGCCTTGCGAATGCCTGCGGGATATGTGCAATACCGCGGCAGAAGCGGCGGCGTTGACGCATGGTCATCCACTGGGCTATATGCCCGCGGCGGCGTTTGCGCATATCGTTTTTCGCGCAGCCTACGGAGGCTGTCCGTATGGGAATGGACTGCATGGCATCGTGAAGGAATGCGGGGAAAGAATGCAGGATATGTTTGTCAGCGAGGTTCAGCGCTCCCATCTGCCTCGGATGCTTTCTCTGATGGAGCTTGCCGAAACGCTTGCCGCAAACAATTTGCCCGATGCGGAAAACATCGAAACGCTTGGAGGCGGCTGGGTTGCGGAGGAAACGCTGGCGATTGCGCTCTATTGCTGCCTGAGATACCCGGAGGATTTTTCAAAGGCTGTCATTGCCGCGGTCAACCATTCCGGAGACAGCGATTCTACCGGCGCGGTGGCGGGCAACATCATGGGCGCGCTGCTTGGATATGAACGGATTGATTCGGTATGGCTGAAGGATTTGGAGCTTCGCGGCGTGATTGAAGAGGTGGCGACTGACCTGTGCGACCATTGCCGCATGGGCGAATATGGCGATTATCAGGATAAGGCATGGGAACGCAAATATGTGCATTTTGGCAGGCACAGTCAGGATGTGCACGCCTAAATGGCGATTAAGGAAGTGCGAGAAGGGTTCTTTGTCCAAATGTTGGGGTAAGCCCCTGCGGCGAGCGGAATCCTTGCTCTGAAGAAGGCAAGGTTTCTAAACCCGAAGGCAACTCTTTTGAGGGGCTTGATTGAGCTGCCGCAGCCCCAGTAAAGCTGTTGGACAGGCGAATGAATGCGCTCAGTAAGGTGCCGCTTGGCGAGCATGCTGCGGCAGGCCTCGAACGCCGGCAGGTTCAGGTGAGAGCAGGCATCGAACCAGATTTGCGGCGCTCTGTACCTGTGCCGAAACCACGGGAATCTTTCAGTCATCCAATCCGCATGCCCTTGTAGGCAGGGATGGAATAAAAAGGTGCCGATTTCGCAGGAAACCGGCACGATGGTTTTATTGAATTCAGGACCAGTCGCCAAGGAAATCGTCTTCGTCCTCCATTGACCAGTCGGCATCACCGTCGGTGGCTTCGTCGAGGAAGGACTGGCTCCAATCCTCCGACCACTCGCCGTCCCAGTCTCCGTCGGAGAAGTCTGAGAGGGCAATTTCCTCGGTTCTTCCGTCTTCATAGGTAATCACGAGGAGGCTTTCGTCCGTCCATCCAATCGTGCCCGAAAAATCATCGGGCGGATAGACGAGCTGAGTCGCAAGGGTGTAAAGATCCATTACATACAGAAGATCGCTGCCCTGATAGGGTACGAAGAGCAGCAGCTGGCTGCCGTCCGGAGAGAGGGATGCGTCGGTAGGCGAAAGCAGCTGCCCCGAAACAATTTTCTCGACGAATCCGCGGGATGCATCGGTCGCATAGCCATAGGCATCGTACAGGTTTTCCATTGATACGGCCTCGGCATTCAGGGAGCCGGGCTCAACGACGATAAACGAGTCAAAGCCCTGTAGAGATCCCCAGAACACGTTGAACACACAAAGAGCCGGTACGCTTTCGCCGTTGTTATCCAGCCACATCAACACGTGACCGCTGGACGTCAGCGGAGAATACTCCATCTGATAGGGGCTCAGCTCCTTCGTGGCGGCCGGAAAGGGATAGGAATTGGACACATAGGCTCCGTCCTCGGCAACAAGGTGAAGAATATCCGACTTGGCGGTCTCATCCTTGTTTTTGCGAAGAACAAACACATTGCCGTCGGCATCGGCGCGAATGGAAAGACATTCATACTGTTCGTCCAGCTGAGCAATGGTTTCGAAATCGCCGCCCTCGGACAGCACGGTTACGTTATAGCCCGCATCCGTGCGAACTAAATAGTAGATATTCTGATCATATGGACTGACATAGGCATCAATCGCGCCGGCATCGGCAGCTGCCACTCTTCCGTTTTCGGTAATGGAGGTATCTGCCAAACGCACCTCTGCCGAAGCACAGCCTGCCAGCAGTGCGAGGCAAACAACAAACGAAAGCAGCTTTTTCATAACGATTCTCCCTTCGTATAAAAGGTCTTATGCAATGTCAGTATACCATGCAAATGGTTGTCCGTCAAGAAAAATGCACGGACGGACACAAAAACGAACGAAAATCGAGTGGGGGATAGTCCTAACTCAGCAGCATGTACGGTGGGGTTCACGCGGATTTTCCGAAGGGAATTCGCACCCCTGCAGGTTTTGCGGTCGAAATCCGAAGGATTCAAGAAAATCTGGCAGGTGAGCTTGAACCTCGCTGCCGGTCTTTCAGCCCTTTTTGACAAGTTGAGCGGCGGAGAATTGCTCCCCCGCCGCGCGGTTTTATCGATTAGCCCATGGCGCCCGTTTCATAGGTAAGCTTCACAACCTCGCCGGTCACTGCGTCGATATATCCGCACACATCGCCGACAATGCCATCGTACGCGAAGTTCTTGTTGATTTCCCACATGCGACGTCCTTCGCCGTTTACCACGCAGCCCATGTACGGCTTTCCGGCAGCCTGAAGCGCTTCTACGTCCGAAACCACGTCCTTCGCGGCTTCATAGTAGATTGCCAGCGCGTCTTCCTCGCTGAGGTCGCCGGTCTGCGGCTCTACGTATACGATGTCCGACATATGAACGCTGCTTGCATCCTCGCCGATCGTCGCCTCGGTGGATTCTGCGGAACTCGGATACTCCGTCTTGTACTCGATTTGAGTCTTGCCGATTTCCTTCAGCTGCGCGACGATTTCGTCGTTCTTCCATGCGGTATCCGCTTTATCCGTGCCCTCATAGCTCCAGCTTGCAAGCGCCGTCTTGCCGTCGAACGCGACCTCGTATGCGCCCGTTTCCTCCGTGCCGCCAAAGACGACCTTCCAGCCGTCGTCGGTTGCTTCATACTGGCCGTTCAGATACGCAATGGCCTCAGCGCTCAGTCCATACTTCTCCATCACGCTGGCTCTCGCCATGCTCATCGCCTCTGCCTCCGGCGAACGGGTAATCGTTACCACGGCGAACGCGACGGCGGTCGTCAGAACAAACAGTGCCGCTGCAATCATCAGAGTTTTCATGGAAATACGCTTTGTCATTTTTTCTTCCTCCAATCGATTCAGTACGTTTTCAGTGTGAGCATTTGTCCATTCAATGTCCGAAAGCTGGGTATCCACAGTCCTTTTGAACTCATTCCTCATCGAAATACCACCCCTCCAATTGTTTGCGAAGCTGCTTTTCCGCGCTTCTCAGTCGATACTTAACGCTGCTCAGGCTGATATTAAGCGCCTTTGCAATCTCACACAGCTTCAGATCCTGATAGTAGCGCAGAAGAATTACCTCGCGGTATCGGGGTTTGAGCTTTCTGACCTCCGTCAGGACCGTGCAGTCGGTGTTCTCCGCCTCGTAGGCTCTTTCGGGCAAATCGTCCGGCGTCAGGCTGCCGTCCACGCGTCTGCGCCAGGAAGAGCGCTGGTAATCGCGGCAGGTATTAATGGCAATCGACGTAAGCCACGTTCGCTCGCTGCTCTGCCCCTTGAAGTTGCTCATTCGCCTGTACGCCTTTACGAATGTGTCCTGCACCGCGTCCTCTGCCAGCGACGGATCGCCCAGCTGCAGGGTGCACATGCGCAGAAGGGACGTGCCGTACTCGCGCATCATCCGTTCCAGATGAAGCTGCCTATCCGCGCGTTCTCCGACCTGCATAGCGTTTCGCCTCCTTTCACCCTGTTAGACGAGAGGAACCGGAAAAAAGGGCAAAGAACGGAAAAAAAGGAACCGCCCTTCTCCCGTCGGCATACGATGGGAAAAGGAGGCGGTTTCATGAGCACATGCCAATCCACGTCCTCAAGCTGCACATGCGGGCTTATCGCAAAAATCGCCGGGATCGTCCTGATGCTGGCGGGCGCGCTGGTGCTTTTGTTTTGCGTGCCATCCTGGTTCTGGACGATGCTCTTAGGGCTGGCGCTTTTCGCTGGCGGGTTTCTCATTTACCGTTTTTGCGGCTAAAAACAGGAAGCGCCGCCAAACCGGCAGCGCTTCCTGTTTTCATGACGGATGAATCATGCGAATCAGACCGCACGCTCCACCTTGCCGCTGCGCAGGCAGCGGGTGCATACGGACATGCGGGTCGCAGTTCCGTTCACGAGAACACGAACCTTCTGGGTGTTCGGAGCCCAGGTGCGGCGAGTCTTGCGATTGGAATGGCTGACGTTATTGCCGTATACGATGCCCTTATGGCAGATTTCACAGAATTTGCCCATCTCTCACACCTCCTTCAGGAGTCTGGCGCATCAAAACACACAGTATTATATCAGACTCCGCGTCAAAGTGCAAGTGAATTTCGCATGAATTTCGAGTTTTCGTGTAAAAATACGAAGAAACAAGTTGCGCCGCGCGCAAAAAGAGGCTACAATAACATGGGATGTGATTTGTGCACCTCCCTTCGGCGGTAGCACTTGCGCCCGCATGCAAAAAATGCTATAATAGGTACGGCGCAGGGATCTCTGCGCGGCGCGGCAGGCTGCCGTCGCCTCATTCCGGTCTTGGAGGTTTGAAACATGGACTGCAAGTTTACGACAGGTCTTGGACTTGTAACCGTTAATGAAGAAGTCATTCTAAAGGTGGCCGGCTATGCCGCGCTCGAATGTTACGGGATCGTGGGTATGGCCTCCAAGCGCACCACGGACGGAATCGTTCAGCTTCTGGGCATTGAAAACCTGGCGCGCGGCGTTCGCGTACACACGGCAGACGACCATGTGGACGTGGATCTGTACATCATCGTCGAATACGGCATTTCCATTTCCGCCGTGGCTGCCACGTTGATCGACACGGTGAAATATAAGGTCGAGCACCTGACCGGCGCGAAGGTCAGCAAGGTGAATGTCTCCGTGGAGGACATTCGCGTATAAAATACGCGCGCCGCGAAGGCACGGCAGGCTTGTCCGGCGGCGCTGGAGGAATGCAAATGGTCTTAAAATCGATAGACGGAAGCATACTGAAGGAAATGTATCTTTCGGGATGCGCTCTTCTGAATCAGAATCGCGAGGCGGTGGACGCCCTCAACGTGTTCCCCGTTCCGGACGGAGATACCGGAACCAACATGTCCCAGACGATGAACGCCGCCGTGAAGGAGCTGAACACCCGGCCGTTTTCCAGCGTGTCGGACGTGGCGAGTGTCGCCGCCCGCGGTGCGCTTCGCGGCGCGCGCGGCAACTCCGGCGTGATTCTCAGCCAGATTCTTCGCGGTATCGCTTCCGCCCTTGAGGGACATGATGAGATGGACGCCGCGCTGCTCGTGAAGGCATTGCGCGCCGGCGCACAGACGGCGTATAAGGCCGTCATGAAGCCCAAGGAGGGTACCATCCTCACCGTCGCGCGCGTCATCGCCGAGGAGGTGGAGGCTCGCTTCACCGGCGGCGAGGACATCGTTGAAATCTTCACCGTCGCCGTAAAGAGCGGCGATGCCATTTTGAAGCGCACGCCGGACATGCTCCCCGTGCTCAAGCAGGCGGGCGTCGTGGATTCCGGCGGCAAGGGCTTGATGGTTATCTACTCCGGCTTCCTTTCCGCACTCACCGGCTCGCCGGTCGAGAGCCTTGCCGAGGCACCCAGCACACCGCTGCCCGGCGATTTTGTGGACGACCACGAGTCGCTGGAGGAAATCACCTTCGGCTATTGCACGGAGTTCATTGTCTCTCATCCCCGCCCGGACATCAAGAACGCGGACATAACCCGTCTGCGCAAGCGTCTGGAGCGCATCGGTGACTGCGTGCTGGTGATTTCCGATTTGTCGGTCGTGAAGGTGCACGTGCACACGAACGATCCGGGCAAGGCGCTGCAGATGGCACTTGAGCTGGGCGAGCTGGATTCAATCAAGATTGACAACATGCTCGAAGAGCACCGTGAGCGCATGGCCAAGCAGGCCGCGGCGCAGGCTGCCGTGAAAAACGAGGAAAAGGAATACGGCGTGATCGCCGTGGCGCTGGGTGACGGCTTCTCGGAAATCTTCAGAGGGCTGAACATCGATAAGATCGTGGACGGCGGTCAGACGATGAACCCAAGCATCGACGAGATTAAGCAGGCCATCGACTCCACGAACGCTAAAAACGTGTTCGTGCTGCCGAACAACACCAACATTATTCTCGCCGCGCAGCAGGCTGCCGGGCTGACAGACAGAAACGTCATGGTGCTGCCCACCAAGTCGGTGCCCATGGGCATTTCGGCTGCCATCGCGTTCTCGCCCGACGCTACGCCCGAGGAGAATCTTTCCGAAATGAATGCCGCAGCGGAGCGCGTGCATACCGCCTCCATCACCTACGCCGTGCGCGATACGGTGTTTGACGGCCGCGAGATTCATGCCAACGACATCATGGGCATGGTGGACAACCGCATTCGCGTGCTCGGCTCCGATGTGCACGATGTGGCGCTTGAGGTTGTCAGCGGCATGGTGACGGATGACTGCAGCGTGATCACCGTATACTACGGAAGCGACGTTGAGGAGGACAAGGGCGCAGAGCTGGTTTCCGATCTGGAAGCGCAGTATCCCGACTGCGAGGTCGATCTTCAGAAGGGCGGGCAGCCCCTGTACTACTACCTGATTTCCGTGGAATAACGCGTTACATGCCGGGCTATGGCTTCCCGGAACAGCTTTGGACGTTTTCGGGATGGCTCGAAAGCGTCCTTTTTTCAGGCGGTATCATATGACAAACACCGAATTCACCCACATTAAGGGGCTCGGCCCCAAGCGCGCGGAGGCGCTGCAGCTTGCCGGAATACGGACGACGCAGGATTTTCTTTATTATCTTCCCCGTGAATACCGCGACCTGTCGCGCATTACGCCGCTGTGCGAGCTGCGCGCGGGCGAGGCCTGCGCCATGCGTGTGCGCGTTGCCGCGCCGACCGCAACGGTTCGCGCGAGCGGCGTAATTCTCACCCGCGCCGTCGTTTCCGACGGCACTGAGGCACTGCCCGCCGTATGGTTCAATCAGCCGTGGCTGCGCGAGCAGCTGAAGGTTGGACGCGAGCTGCTTCTGTACGGGCGCGCCGAGGTCAAAAACGGCCGCATGCAGCTTTCCTGCCCCTCCATCGAAACGGAGCAGGGACTGGTTCCCGTCTACAAGCCGATTCCCGGCGTGCCCGCAAAGATGCTTCGAAGCGTCATTGCCGAGATTCTGGACGAGACCGCGCAGGAGGACGACCCGCTGCCCGAAGGCATCCGCGAACGCTTCGGGCTTCTGACGCAAAATGAGGCGCTGCGCGGCGCACATTTTCCCGTATCCGCTGAGCGACTGCGCGCGGCGCTTCATCGGCTGTCGTTTGAAAATCTGCTGCTGTTTCAGCTGGCTGTCGGCGTCATGCGCGAGCACGTGCATGCGGGCACGGTCATTCCCTCCGAGACGGATGACGAGGCCGCCTACTGGCACGCGCTCCCATTTCCTCCTACCGGCGCGCAGGAACGCGTGCTGCACGAAATTGCCGCCGATATGGCTGGAACGAACGCCATGGCGCGGCTGGTGCAGGGCGACGTCGGCTGCGGGAAAACCGCCGTCGCGTTCGGCGCCATTTTTCTTGCTGCACGCGCGGGCTGGCAGAGCGCCATGATGGCGCCGACGGAGATTCTGGCCGCGCAGCATTACGAAAGCGCGCGGGCGCTGCTGGAGCCGCTGGGCATTTCCTGCGGGCTTCTGACGGGCAGCATGACGCAGAAGGCGCATCGTCTGGCGCGAGAAAAGCTTGCCTCCGGCGAGTGGATGTGCGTGTTCGGCACGCACGCGCTGATTACGGAGGGGGTCACATACGCGCATCTGGGGCTTGTTATCACGGACGAGCAGCATCGCTTCGGCGTGCGTCAGCGTTCGCTTTTAAGCCAAAAGGGCGAAAACCCGAACGTGCTCGTCATGTCAGCCACGCCGATTCCGCGCACGCTGTCGCTGATTCTCTATGGCGACCTTGATCTCTCGGTCATCGATGAGCTTCCGCCGGGACGGCAGCCCGTGAAAACGCGCATCGTGCCGGAGCGAAAGCGGCAGGATATGTACGGCTTCATCCGCAACGAAGTAAAGAGGGGACGGCAGGTGTATTTTGTGTGCCCGCTGGTGGAGGATTCCGAGGTCGTGGACGCGCAAAGCGCCGAGCTGCTTTTTGAAGATCTGCGCGGCGAAGCCTTCCCCGAGCTTCGCGTTCTGCTGGTGCACGGAAAAATGCGCTCGAAGGAAAAGGACGAGGCCGTAGAGCGCTTCCGCTGCGGCGAGGCGGACATACTGGTTTCCACGACGGTGATTGAGGTGGGCGTGAACGTTCCGAATGCTACGGTAATGGTCATCGAAAACGCCGAGCGATTCGGTCTCGCCCAGCTGCATCAGCTGCGCGGACGCGTGGGACGCGGCACGGACGAGGCATGGTGCTTCCTGATGGCGAACCGCTCCGAAAAGCTCAAAATCATGACTGAAACAAACGACGGCTTCCGTATCGCCGAAAAGGATCTGGAGCTGCGCGGCCCCGGCGACATGTTCGGAACGCGGCAGTCCGGCGCGCTGGCGGAGGGACTGTCCGACGCGCTGGCGGATGCGCAGACGCTGAAAATCACTCATGAGCTGGCGCGCGAGGTACTGCGCGCGGATGACGAAAACGCCGAAAAGCAGGCGCTTCTGCGCATGGCGCGGGCGTGGCTTGCGCGCAAGGGCGAAATCGCGCTGGCAATGAACTGATTTTTCCAGTCTAAATTCCGTGCCAAAAGCCACACTACCCACAGATCGAACGGGAGGTGACGGAGTTGAGCTCGAAAAACCGTTCCGGCAAACCGGAGACCGCGGACGCGCTGGAGCAGCTTAAGCAGGAAACGGCTCGCGAATTGGGCGTGAATCTGAATCGCGCGCCGGGCGAAAAGCTGTCCGCGCAGGATGCCGGCAGAGTCGGCGGTCAGATGGTAAGAAAGCTGATACGGGAATACGAGAGGGCAAACCGCCGCCCGGAGCGATCGGAAGATTGAGAGGAGTGTGTGTTCCATGTCCAGCAAGAATTCGAATCGAATCAATGTTCCCGAGGCCCGCAAGGCGATGTCCAACATGAAGCACGAGGTTGCCAGCGAGCTCGGCATCACCCTGAGCGAGGGCTACAACGGCAACATCGCCGCGAAGGACGCCGGCCACATCGGCGGCAACATGGTCAAGAAGATGATCGAGGCGCAGGAGCGCTCGATGAGCGGCAAGTAATCCGCCCACCTTCCCTACAATCGCAGGTGCCTCCCGTCGCTTGGCGGGAGGCATGATTTTTTCGGAAACGCTCTTGACAAATATCGGAAGAGCCGATATAATCGCAGAGTAGCAGGATATGGGTTTTGACCGGGAAGAGTACCCGTTTTCCCCGCCAAAGAGAGGGCGCGCTTGGTGAAAGCGTCCGCGGCGGAACCGGCGAACGACACCCCGCGAGCCTCCGCGGAAAACCGCGGCGCAGCCCGGCGATAGCGGGATTGAGATGGACGGGCAAGCCGTTCAATCAGGGTGGCAACGCGAAACGGTCTTTCGCCCCTGTGCGGGGGTGAAGGGCTTTATTTCTATCTTTGGAGGAGGAACGAATCACATGCTTACACAGGCGCCCAAGGGAACGCAGGATATGCTTCCGAAAGACAGTCATCGCTGGCACAAAATCGAGGACACGATGCGCAGCGTATGTCATCTGGCCGGATACCGCGAAATCCGCACGCCCGTGTTCGAGCATACGGAGCTGTTCCAGCGCGGCGTGGGCGACACGACGGACGTCGTTCAGAAGGAAATGTACACCTTCACCGACAAGGGCAACCGCTCCATCACGCTGAAGCCGGAGGGCACGGCGGGCGCGGCGCGCGCCATGATCGAGGCGCATCTGTACGCCGAGCCGCTGCCGCAGAAGATGTACTACGTATCCTGCCCCGTGTTCCGCTACGAAAAGCCGCAGAGCGGCCGTCTGCGCGAGCATCACCAGCTGGGCGTTGAGGTGTTCGGCGCAAAGGACGCCAGCGTCGATGCGGAGATCATCCGTCTGGCGATGGACGTGCTCGAGGGCGTGGGCGTAACGGGTCTCTCGCTGAACATCAACTCCATCGGCTGCCCCGCCTGCCGCAAGGCGTATAACGACGCGCTCAAGGCGTTCCTCGCGCCCATCCTGCCGGAGCTGTGCGAGACCTGCCGCGGGCGTTACGACCGCAATCCCATGCGCATTCTGGACTGCAAGGAAGCCAAGTGCAAGGCGCTTGTGAAGAACGCGCCCGCAATGCTGGACATGCTGTGCGACGAATGCAAGGCGCATTTTGAGTCGCTCAAGCGCTATCTGACCGGTCTGGGACTCGATTACACCGTGGATAAGGGCATTGTGCGCGGCTTAGACTACTATACCAAGACAGTCTTTGAAATCATCACCAAAACGCCGGACGGCGGCGAGCTGACCGTGTGCGGCGGCGGACGATACGACGGGCTCGTTCAGCAGCTGGGCGGCCCGGAAATGTGCGGCATCGGCTTCGGCATGGGCGTGGAGCGAATCATCATGGTTCAGGACATGCTCGGCTATAAGGACGACGCTCCCGCGCTGGCGGACGCATTCGTGGTCACCATGGGCGACGAGGCGCGCATCGAGGGCGAAAAGCTCGTGCGCGAGCTTCGGCTTGCCGGAATTTCCGCCGACCTTGACCACTGCGCGCGCAGCATGAAGGCGCAGTTCAAATACGCCGACAAGATCGGCGCACGCCGCGTGCTGGTCATTGCCGGAGACGAGCTGGCCGCGGGCGTGGTGAAAATTCGCGATATGCAAAGCGGCACGGAAACCACCGCGGCGCGAAACGACGTTGTATCTTCAATCAAAGGATAATCATACAGGAGGAATCGACCATGTTTCAGTCCCGAACCCACACCTGCGGCGAGCTGCGGCTTGCAAACGCCGGTGAAAAGGTAACCATCGTCGGCTGGATGGAAAACGTGCGCGAGGTTGGCAGCACGCTGGCCTTCGTGGTTCTTCGCGATTTCTACGGCACCACGCAGGTTGTCGTGGAAAACAACGAGGACGTCATGAAAACGATCAAATCGCTGAACTGCGAGAGCACCATTTCCGTCACCGGCACGGTGCGCGAGCGCTCCAGCAAGAACACCAAAATCCCCACCGGCGAAATTGAGGTGGTTCCGGAATCGGTTGAGGTGCTCGGCCGCTGCATTCATAACGAGCTGCCCTTCGAGATCAACCGTTCCCGCGAGGCCGACGAAAACGCCCGTCTGCGCTATCGCTTCCTTGACCTGCGCAACCCGGCGGTGAAAAAGAACATCGTGCTGCGCTGTCAGGTTGTCGCGGCGCTGCGGCGTTCGATGACCGAGCACGGCTTCCTTGAGATTACCACCCCCATTCTTACCTGCTCCTCGCCCGAGGGTGCGCGCGACTATCTGGTTCCCTCCCGCCTGAACCCAGGCAAATTCTACGCCCTTCCGCAGGCACCGCAGCAGTTTAAGCAGCTTTTGATGACCTCCGGCTTCGACCGCTATTTCCAAATCGCGCCGTGCTTCCGCGACGAGGACGCCCGCGCCGACCGTTCTCCCGGCGAGTTCTATCAGCTGGATATGGAAATGGCCTTTGCCGGACAGGAGGACGTTTTCGCCGTGATCGAGGACGTGTTTCCGCCCATCTTCTCCCAGTACGGCAAGTATTCCGTCGCGTCGAAGGCACCGTTCAAGCGCATCAAGTACAACGACGCCATGGAGCGCTACGGCTCCGACAAGCCCGACCTGCGCATCAGCCTTGTCGTGGACGACGTGACCGCGCTTTCTCAGGGTCTCGGCTTTGAAGCCTTTGAGGGCAGTGTGGTCAAGGCTGTCGTCGCGCCCGGCTTCGACAAGCCGCGTAAATTCATTGACGGCCTGTGCAATGACGTACTCGCCGCCACCGAGAACAAGTGCTACTGGTTCAAGGTAAACGATGATATGTCCTTCGCAGGCGGCGTGGCGAAATTCTTTGCCGCGAAGCACGACGAGGTTGTGAGTGCGCTGAACCTTCAGCCCGGCGCATGCGTATTCCTGTGCGCAGGCAAGAAGCTGGCGGCGCAGAAGACCGCGGGCGTCATCCGCAAGACCGTCGGCAACGCCGTCCCGCAGTATATCGACCGCGAGCGCTACGAGTTCTGCTGGATCGTTGATTTCCCGATGTACGAAATCGGCGAGGAATCCGGTCAGCTGGAATTCTGCCACAATCCCTTCTCCATGCCCAATGGCGGCATAAAGGCGCTGGAGGAAAAGGATCCGCTCGAAATTTCCGCCTTCCAGTACGATCTGGTATGCAACGGCGTGGAGCTTTCCTCCGGCGCCGTCCGCAATCACGATCCCGAGATCATGATTAAGGCCTTTGAACTGGTGGGACTGGGCGAAGCCGACGTAAAGGCGAAGTTCCCCGCCATGTACAACGCGTTCTGCTACGGTGCGCCGCCGCATGCCGGCATCGCCCCGGGCGTAGACCGCATGGTCATGCTGATGGCGGGCGAGGAATCGATTCGCGAAATCATTCCCTTCCCCATGAATAAGAACGCGCAGGATTTGATGATGGGCGCGCCGTCCGAGGTCGATCCGAAGCAGCTGGCGGACGTGCACATTGCCGTCGTAAAGCCCGAGAGGTAAGCCTTACTTCCGATGAAGCTGCTGCACAGGCCGTGCAGCAGCTTCATTCG
>CAZMGO010000003.1:35601-43257 GCA_964565845.1 uncultured Oscillospiraceae bacterium
TGAAGCTTCCGCGCATTACGGAGGATCCGATGCTGTCCGCACTGTTCGGCGGCGTAACGCTGGGACTCGGTCTCGGCCTTGTGTTCATGAGCGATGCCACCACCGGCGGTACCGACCTGGCCGCAAAAATGATTCAGCGCCACCTGCCCCGGCTTTCAATGGCATGGGTGCTGTTTGGTCTGGACATGATTGTCACCATTGCCGCTATCATCGCGTTTTCGCCGGAGGAGGGCCTGTATGCGCTGGTCTCCATCTATGTGAGCACCAAAATCTCCGACTTCATGCTGGAGGGCATGCGCAGCGCCCGCGCGCTTACCGTCGTCTCTCCCCGCTACGAGGTCATCGCTCGGCGTGTGATGGAGGAAATGGAGCGCGGCGTTACCTGCTGGCGCGGCACGGGCATGTATTCCGGGCAGGATGTAACGGTGCTGTACTGCGTGGTTTCCAACCGCGAGGTCACGCGCGCAAAGCACATCATCCTTTCGGAGGACAAAAACGCATTTATTGTCATTGCCGATGCGCATGAGGTTGGGGGAGAGGGCTTCACCTATAATCGCCCCACTATTCCGCTGCTGCCCCGCAGACGTAAGCCACGGGCAGATTCCTGAGGTCCGGCTCAAAAAGCTTTCCGCTTTGTATTGGAATTCTTCAGCTGCCGCACAGTGCCGCCGGAAGCACGCAGGGCTGCCTTCGGAGATCCCACGGATCCCCTGAAGGCAGCCCCTGTTTCTATGCTTTTATCACTGATAGGCAGTCATGCGGACACAGCGTCCGCGCTTCAAAGCGATTCCGCATACACCGCATGCCATTTGCCTGCATGCTCGGACGTAATGGTCACGCGGAGCGTGTCCTCCTCTGCGAGCACGGGCACCGGCGCGCTGATTTTGAAATAGTCCCGGTCACACACGCCCGCCTTTGGCTGCGCAAAGCCGGGTAGCCTCGGAAGCGTGAACGTGCCGGCGCAATCCGCCTTCAGGAGAATCAGATGCTTCACACCTTCTGCCAGCCGGGAGGGCTCCATTTCGGCGAAGCATAGATCGGCTTTTTCGGAGAACAGCGCATACCGCCGTCCGTCCACCGTAATGCCGTCCGTGAGGCTTCCGGCAAAGCCGTTCAGCGTCCCCTCCGCGTTCACGCGGAAGCTGACGGCATCGGTCGCATGACAGGTTATGCGGTGCCCGTTCAGCATAGCATCGTTCAGCTCGACTGCAATCGGCGGCAGCTCACGCCCCTCCAGCAGGCGCGCATCTCTTTCCTCATCCCGGAAAAAGCTGCCATACCAATCCTCGGCGAAGGTTCGATAATGGTTCGCTACGGTAACACAGCCGTTTTCGAAGCGATTCATCACATACCGCGCCTGTGCCGGTCTCGATGCAGCCTCCAGACTGTCCGCCGCATAGGCGTTCATGCGCGAGAGGATGTCAAACAGTGTGGAAACATCGCTTCCCGTGGACTGCGACTGATCGTCGCGCGGGCGGAAGCCCAAATAGACTGCCTCGCCCTTGCCGCGGCGGATTCGCGCGCCGACGGGATGGTCACCCAGCATGGCCACAATCTCGGCCTCTGCGGGCACGATGGGGTAAAACGCGTCCGGAAGCAGTCCGGTGCGCACCTCCATGGGCGAAAGGCCTTCGAATGAGCCGGTAAATGTAATCCTTGCATCCTCCTCCCGCATACCTGCGTTGAGCGTAGCGACGGACGCCAGCCCGAACATCTGCTGAAACGCGCCCTTGGCGTTTTCTCCGTCGTCATAACGCAGCGGCGCGGGCCCCGTCCACAAAAGCTTTCCGCCGCGCAGGGTGAAGTCGGACAGCAGCTCCACGGTCTTTCGGTTTACAAACGGCTCAAACACTGCCACGACGGCGCGATACGCGCGGCCGCGTACGTGCAGAAGCGCATCGTCCGAAGGAAGAGCGTAGGCAAGCAGCTTTTCCTGCGTGATATAGTCGCAATAGCCATACTGAACCATCCAGCTTCCGAATCGCTCCTCGGCATAGTTCAGCTGTGTGGGATACAGCACAAGCACATCGGACAGCCTGTGCCGCAGGTTCTGAACCATGGCATGCTCAAGGCTTCCCGTGCCGTATGCAGCTCCGACCGCCGCGAAGCGCCGGGACACGGGCGCGGGCGAGCCCCAGTTTGCGCAGTACGCGCGGTCAAATCGATTCAGCGCGCCCAGCGAGCAGGCGAAGGCCTGCGCGTAATAGTCGCGGTCAAGGTTGCCGCCCTCCGGATGATCCGTGCCTGAGCCGGTCAGATATTCGTTCCAGCGGAAATAGTCGCCGCAGGCAGACTGATTTTCGCGAATGGTGGAGCTCCATACATAGGGCTTGTCGTAGTCGTAGCGGCAGATTTCCCGACGGTTTTGCTCGGAGAACGCAAAGTCCTCGGCAAAATGATCGCACGTGGGCGACTCCTGCCACGTGGCATGCGCACGCGTCATGATTAGCTTTTCAAAGATGGATTCCGCATATGCCTTTGCGTCCATTGACAGCCCTACGACGCGCTCCGACAGCATTTCAAAGTATCGCTTGCGGAACAGCACGGTGTCGTACGCGCCCGCCGCATCCGGCCCCATCATGTGGCTGTGGAACAGACCGTCCTCGTGCCTTGTATATAGGAAGTACACCATATGCGCGGCAAAATCGCGATAGCGCTCGCCATAGCGGGCGGAGAATGCATCGATCAGGGAATCCGTTACATAACGCGTCTGAATTTCCGTAGGCCCGAAGTGCTCCGTCAGATCCCAGTCAAACTGAATGTGCATTTCATCGGAATAGAAGCCCTGATAGGAGATACCGTTTTTCGCATGCGTATCCAGTACGCTCTTCATGTAGTCCAGTGCATCGGGCGCGAAATAGTCCTGCTCCGGCGTTTGATATTCCGCCAAAATCATCACGCGGTCGCGCCGCAAATCCGTTCTTCCATGCACGGTCATGCGGTCATAGGCGTAGCCCGCGCTCGTCAGATGGTAGGAGTCTTCCTCTACGCAATACGTCGCCGTATCGGAAATATCGATCACGGAATCATACGGAACGTAATAGTCTCGCCCGTTTTCCGCCGGACGCTCGTCAAAGGCCAGCACCCGCACACCGCACAGCTTCAGTTCAATCGGCCCCTTGTTGTTGTACCATTGGCGCTGGCGGCGCATCTCCACGGAATACGAGCCGTTTACAAGCGCGCCCTCGGCCATCTGCCATGTATAGCCTGTGTCCTGGTGATTTTTCACATATCCGCCGCCCAGATCCAGCGGCGAAACCACCGACGCGCCGAACGCCATGCCATAGCGCGCCGCGTATTCGCATATCACCTTATACGCCTTTATGGTCAGCGGACTATCCGGATAGTTTTCACGCTTGCTTCCGCCAAAGAAGAAGTCGTAGGAGGCCTCCACGCGCGTGACGCCGCGGTCATGCGCGTCGCGCATGAAGGAGTCCAGCGTTGTCCCCTCGGGGTACAGTCCCTTCTTTTCGCCGGAAAAGCCGCGCTCCTCGTCATCGAACAGCGGCATTTCCGGATGCTCGACAATGCGCCGAAGCTGCTTTTCGTCGGTCAGAATCAGCGTTGCCTGATGATCGTACAGCCGAAAGACCCCTTCGTTCCTGATGATATTCATACGCGCCTCCATTGTTTTTTTTCTCAATTATACAGGAAATATCATCAGATTTCAAGGCTTAAAATAAAATCATTTGAACATATTCACATGTTTTTGCGAGCAGAGCTTCATTCCTCCCGAATGGCTGCTGCCGTCCACATATGCTTGCGCATCCCGTATTTCTCCGTGTCGCTCCGGCAGAGCCGTACAATGCGGAAGCTCGAAAGAAGCGCCTCAAGCGCCGCCTGAGAGAAATACCGTCTGGCACAGCCGCGGGTTTGATAATAGTCTGCCTCAAGCCGGATGTCTCCGGGCTCAGGCACATATTCCTCCCGCGCGTTCACGCGCAGAAGCAGACAGCCGCCAGGCGCAAGCACGCGCCGAAGCTCCGCGAAAATCTCCTCCGTCTTTTTGCTGTAAAAATAATGCAGGCATAAATCGGCTACGATTGCCTTAAAGGCGCCTCTTTCAAAGGACATCGGCTGCGTAAGGTCAAGCCGCATCGCTTTCGCGCCGGGATGGCGGGTCTTCAGGCGAGTCAGCGCCGCCTCCGAAAAATCGCAGGACAGAACGGACGTGCACACGCTTCGCAGAAAGCCGGTGTCCGCGCCGTCGCCCGCGCCAAGCTCAAGCACATGCCCGGCATGGGCCAGCGTATCTCTGAAGTCATCCAGCCAGCCGTCATACCCGGCGTCCGCGTGCGCTTCGTCCGCATAGAGTGCATCCCAATATTCGCCGGCATTCCCCATTGTATAGTCTCCTCACCGCACATTTTACCCCAGTATACACCCGTCCGATAAATCCTCCGCGAATTTCGCGAGATTTTTTCGCACAGTGGATGGATTCGCGCATTTATCCTTATAATTCTTAACATTCTTTCTGTAAAATATTGATAACCATACACAGGGAGGCTGTTTCATGAGCGCGCACGTCGTTTTGCAGAAATACATACTTCAGGAATTGACCATTCACAATGAAATGCTCGATCGTCCGGGAGAGCCCTTGCAGCTGAACCCGGAGATTCGCTTTCAGGTGTTCAGGCAGCCGGAGGGCAAGCCCATCAACACCGAGCTGACGCTGGAAATCGGCAGCATGGACGACAGCTCTCCGCTGTACATCAAGGTAAAGATGCGCGGGCTGTTTGCCATTCTCGCGCAGGGCGAGGCGGATCGAAAGCTGGACGCTGCTGAGTTTCACAAGCAGGCATTGATTATCCTGTTTAACTATGCGCGAACGCTGATTGCCGGCTCCACGCAAATGGGCGGCATGGTGCCGTTCAGCCTTCCGCCCATGAACCCGGACAACATTAACGTACAAAAGCAGGAATAAGGAGGCCGCACACATGGCAAGGGAAAAGCGTTTTTCAAAGAAGGAATGGAGCTGGATCATGTATGACTGGGCCAATTCCATATACGCCACAAACATCATGGCTGCCATTTACCCCACCATCTTTGCATCCACCATTCCGGGCGGTGACATTCGCTGGGGCTACGGCACGTCCATTGCCACGTTCATCGTCGCCGTGCTTGCGCCGTTCCTCGGCGCGGTTGCCGACTATAAGGGCATGAAGAAAAAGCTGTTCACGCTGTTTGCCCTGCTCGGCATTGTATTTACGCCGCTGATGGCCGCGCTGGGCAGCTGGAAGCTGTGTCTGGTGGGCTATGTGGTTTCGCGCATCGGCTTTTCCGGATCCTGCCTGTTCTACGATTCCTTCCTGACCGACGTCACCACCGACGAGCGCATGGATCATGTTTCCTCATGGGGCTACGCCATGGGCTATATCGGCGGAAGCACCATTCCCTTTGTTCTTTCCATCGCTATGCTGCTCCTTTTTGATTACAACCGCTTCTCGCAGGTCTTCTCCGTGCTGATTGTCAGCGTATGGTGGGCCGTGTTCTCGATTCCGTTCTTCCGCAACGTGAAGCAGGAGCACTACGTGGAAAAGACCGAGCCCATCTCGCCCGCGCGCATTCTCCGAAGCGTAGTCGGCACGTTCAAGGAAATCTGCCTGCGCCGCGGCCTTCTGTTCTTTGTTATCGCGTACTTCTTCTATATCGACGGCGTAAATACCGTCATCTCCATTTCCACCGCCTATGGCTCGACGCTCGGTCTCGGCTCCACCGGCATGATTCTGGCGCTGCTCGTTACGCAGATTGTTGCTGTACCCTGCTCGATCTGGTTTGCGAAGCTTTCCGCGCGCTTCTCTACGCGCAAGGCGCTGATGGGCGCCGTGATCATGTATGTCATCATCTGCATCGTTGGCTTCTACATGGGCTTCTCGATGGAGCCCAGCCAGAAGGCCTATGAATCGGCCATCCATGCGACGGCTCAGCCGTATGAAGAGGCCAACCCGGATAAGTCCGAGGCGCTGGAAAGCTATGTGACCCGTGCCGAAGCCGCGCTGCTTCGCGAAGACCCGGAAGCGGAGCTTGCGCTGCTCGAATCCGAATGCGCAGAGCTTACGCTTGACGGCGTAACCCTGTCTGCCGCGCTCCTGAACACCGTGCGCGAAAATCGCGCGCTGGCAGAGGATTACAATGCCTGCATTCGCCTTTCCACCATTCTCTTCTGGTGCATGGCCGTGCTCGTCGGAACGGTGCAGGGCGGCATTCAGGCGGTTTCTCGCTCGTATTTCGGCAAGCTCGTTCCCAAGGAGCGCTCCAACGAATTCTTTGGCTTCTTCGATATTTTCGGGAAATGCGCCTGCGTCATCGGCCCGGCGCTCTACGCGCTGATCGCGGAGGTCAGTGGCCGTTCGAGCTTCGGCGTCATTGGAATTGCCGTTCTTTTCTTCTTAGGTCTTATCACGCTGATTCTGGGACGCAAGGATTTGGACGCTCTGACGAAGTAATCTCCCTTCAAGCCGAGACCGCGCGCGGTCTCGGCTTATAAATTTGACGGGTCGGCAGAGGTGCAGGTGAATTCCGGCTTATTTGTGCAGGCGGATGACGACCTCCTCGTCCGGGTGCTCGCCGGAGATTACGTATACCGGGCGGAGGGTGATTGCTTCGGCACTGCCGACGGGGAAGACGGCGGTTTCACCGTAGCGCGGCGCGGTTTCGATGGCGGAATCAAGCCTTGTGCTGTCGGGATAGATTTCCCACATCCACGGGAAGTCGATGCCGTCGCGGTCGCCGTATTCGTCAAGCTCCGCGCTTTCCCAAGAATCAGAAACCTTCGTTTCGATGGTCGGGCGCGCGTTCATCGGGGAAATGTTCACCCATAACACAATTCAAAATGCGAAAATGTGACGCGGACATAAAAAGAGGGGAGAATTTTCTCTCCCCGCGAAGGCTTTATAAAAGAAAGGATAGAACTGCGAAGGCTGCAAGGCAGAAAAGATTGCTGAGAAGACTGATTAGGTCGCGCTCGTCGTCCTCAAAGTCGTCCGCAGTCGGCGGCGCGTCGTCTATGTGGTCGCTGATGTCCGTATAATTGCGAAGGGGATCCTTCCTGCGGGGAAAGCGCATGCTTTTCATGCGCGGAATGTGCGCGTCGTCCATGCGCAGATGCACCAGCCACGCGGCGAGGGCGAACGCCAGCGCGAGCAGAAGCGCCGCCGCGCCGGGCAGCACGAGCGGCCCCGCCAGAAAGTGGTTATAGAGCAGCAGCAGCGCCAGCGCCGCTAAAAAGCGGTTTGTGGTCATATAAATCAGCGGCCGAAGAAGTGAGTGCTGCCATACGCCGCGAAGAGCTTTTTTCATGAAAATCGCCTCCGATTTTTGTTTGTATTCATTGTATACGCTTTTCACGCAAATTGCAAGTATGAATTATTCACGAGAGAAAAATCCATATGCACAGACTTTGGATGGAGTGATGCGATTTTTACGAAAAATGAATCTGTACGCGGAGCGCGAACACGGATAATGAAGTTTTTAAGACACAAAATTGCAATTTGCTATTGACAAATGCGGGATGCTGAAGTATACTATATACAGCTGGTGGATAGCAGGGAATGAGAAGGCGAGAGCGGCTCTTCCCGATAATCCTGAGGCGGGTACCCACATCAAAGGCGGGTACCCACATCAAAGGCGGGTACCCACATCAAAGGCGGGTACCCA
>CAZMGO010000004.1:0-2456 GCA_964565845.1 uncultured Oscillospiraceae bacterium
CTGCTGGTTCCCGGCATCGGCGAATTGTGCGGCGGCAGCCAGAGAGAGGAACGGCTGGACGTGCTCACCGCGCGCATCGAGGAGCTGGGCATGAAGCCCGAGGATTACTGGTGGTATCTTGAGCTGCGTAAATACGGCTCCGTGAAGCATTCCGGCTTCGGCATGGGCTTTGAGCGCATGATCATGTATCTGACCGGCATCGCCAACATCCGCGACGTGCTGCCCTTCCCGCGCACGCCCCGCAGCGCCGATTTCTAATCGAAGCCGGCAAATTGCATAACGGACAGTTCGAGGCCCTCCTGTCCCTAAACAAAACCAGGTTGCACACAGGGCCGGCATATATTGTCGGCTCTGTACTTGTATCTCCGCACGAGGGCCGAATTTTTTTAAGGAGGCTCTTTTTTTCATGCGTATCAAAAAATCCGCGGGCGTTCGCGAGCTTACCTACGCCGCACTGATTGCGGCCATTTACTGCGTTGTCACCATTCTGTGGCCGTTTTCTTTTGGAGGGGTGCAGGTGCGCATTTCCGAGGCGCTCACGCTTCTGCCCGTGCTGCTGCCCGCCGCCGCGCCCGGCGTGTCCGTCGGCTGCGCGCTGGCGGGCATCCTGACCGGCGCGCCGTGGTTTGACTGGCTGTTTGGCTCGCTGACGACGCTCGCTGCCGCGCTGCTTACCCGCAAATACCATAAGCCCCTCGCGCTGGCTGCGGCATGGCCGACGCTTTTGAACGCCGTGATTACCGGCGCCATCGTTCATTTTGCCTATGTCGACGACCCTACGCTTGCCCTTCTGCCGCTGACGATGCTCTCCGTGGGCGCGGGCGAGGCCGTCGCGTGCTTCGGCCTTGGGCTGCCGCTGCTTTTGTCCCTTCAAAAAAGCGGCCTTTTCGGCGGCATGAAAAGGCGCTGACCCGGGCGTTTTTGAGTCCTTATACAATTTATGGCGGCGGACAGGCAGGATTCGGCAGGAATTTTCATAGGCTTCCTCGAAAAGGAGGAGGTAGGATGATTTTTCCGGACGCGATTCTGTGGCTTCTGGACGGCGTGTGTCTGCTGTTCGGGCATGTGGGGGCGCGCAGCTCGTTTCCGCGTCCGCTGACGGCGGAGGAGGAGGCCGTGCAGGTGGCGCGCGCCGCCCAAGGCGACCCCGAGGCAAAGCGCCTGCTGGTGGAGCACAATCTGCGGCTGGTGGCGCACATCGCCAAGAAATACGCGGGCAGCGGCATCGATTCCGACGATTTGGTGTCGGTGGGCACGATCGGGCTGATGAAGGCGGTTTCCACGTTTCGCCCGGAGGCGGGGCGGCTGACGACCTATGCCTCCCGCTGCATCGAAAACGAAATTCTGATGCAGCTGCGCGCGGGGCGCAAGCTGCGCATGAACGTTTCGCTGAACGACCCCGTCGGCTCGGACAGGGAGGGCAACCAGATTCATATTCTCGACCTGCTGGGCACGGAGCCGGGCGAGGTGCCCGACCGCGTGGAGGCACGCATTGAGGGCGCGCGGGCGCGCAGGCTGATTCCGCAGGTTTTGACGGAGCGGGAGCAGCGGGTCATCTGCCTGCGCTGCGGCCTAACGGACGGCGAGCCGCACGCGCAGCACGAGGTCGCCGAGCGGCTGGGCATTTCCCGAAGCTACGTATCCCGCATCGAAAAGAAGGCGCTGGAGAAGCTGCGGGCGGCCTTTCTGGCGGCGGACGAGGAGAAGAAACGCTGAAAAATAGGGAAGGAATTGCCGATGCATACCGATTTTGTTTATCTGGACGAGGCCGTGCCCGGCCTTCTGTGGGACGCGAAATACGCAGGAAGCGACAACTTCACCGGCGCGCCCGTGGACGGCTATTTTGCCAACCGCACGGTGGGCACGCGTGCGCTGGCAGAAGCGCTTTCGTCGGCGCAGAGGCTTTCGTCGGCGCGGGGGTATACGCTGCTCGTGTGGGACGCGTATCGCCCCGCGCGCGCCGTGCGGCGCTTTCTCGAATGGGCGGGCGCGCCGGAGGATTTCCGCACGAAGGCCGCACACTATCCCAATATCCAAAAAACCGACATCGTGCCGCTGGGCTATGTGGCGGCAAGGTCGTCGCACAGCCGCGGCAGCGCCGTGGATTTGACGCTGGCCGACGCGCGCACGCATGCGCCCATCGACATGGGCGGAATTTTCGATTTGATGGACGAGGCCAGCCACCATTCCGCGCCGCAGCCGAAGGAAATCCGCGAAAACCGCGCGCGGCTGAAGGCCATCATGCTTCACTGCGGCTTCGAGCCTTACGAAAACGAATGGTGGCACTATCGGCTGAAGGACGAGCCGTATCCGGACACGTATTTTGATTTTCCCATTGAATGAACGAAGGACAGGAGGCAGAGCCATGAAGGACATCCCGTATGAAGTGTTTCCCGACAACCCCACGCTGGAGGGGCTTGCGCAGATGCAGCCGCCCGTGCGCTATTCCGAGGCGC
>CAZMGO010000004.1:2556-12293 GCA_964565845.1 uncultured Oscillospiraceae bacterium
GGGCGTGGACGACGGCGCGCAGCTGATTATCGATTTCTTCGGCCCCGCGAACCTGCCCAAAATGGCGGCCTTCGCGCGCGAAAGCGAGGACGGGCAAAGGCTTCTGCGCGCGCTTGCCGGCTCCCGCGACCCCATGGAGGTCGCTTGGGAAATGAGCCCCGTTTCGCACCTGAAGCCCGGCGCGGTCTATCCGCCCATGCTGCTGGTGCACGGCGACGCCGACCCCGTGGTGGACTTTTCCCAATCCGAGGAGATGCACGCGGCGCTTCTCGCCCTCGGCCAGAAATCCACGCTCATCCGCGTGACGAACGCCGTTCACGAGGGCAATACGTGGAGCCGCGCCCTGCACGCGCGCGTTTTGAAATTCATAAACGAAAATCTGTAGGCAGCGCGTGTTTTTTCCCGTTTCGCAAAAAAGTATTTGACCGGCGCGCGGCGGGCGCTTATAATAGAGGCAGGCAAAGCCGAAAGGAACGGGACATATGGAATTTGTCAAAATGCACGGCATCGGAAACGATTACGTATTCGTGGACTGCTTCCGTCAGAAGCCGCCCGCAGACCCGGCGCGCGCGGCGATTGCGGTCTCAAGGCCGCATGTGGGCGTCGGCGCGGACGGGCTGATTCTCATGCTGCCGGACGAGGAATGCGACGCGCGCATGCGTATCTTCAACGCCGACGGCAGCGAGGGCGAAATGTGCGGCAACGGCATTCGCTGCATGGGCAAATATCTGTATGATTCCGGGCTTGTGCGCCGCGAGCGAATGACCATTCGCACCGGCGGCGGCGTTCGCGCGCTGGAGATTATCGAGGAGGGCGGCACGGCGGCGGGTGCGCGCGTGGACATGGGAGAACCGGAGCTTGTTCCGGCGAAAATTCCCGTGAGCGCGCCGGAGAACCGCATCGTTTTGCTGTTTCCGGACGGGCGGACGGCGCGCTTTACGTGCGTGGGCATGGGCAATCCGCACGCCGTGACGCTTGACCGATTTCCGGACGGCGACGCGTTTCGGGCGGACGGCGCGTTTGTGGAAACGCACCCGATGTTCCCGAACCGCGTGAACGCCTCCTTTGTGCGCGTGGACGACGCAACGCACCTGACCGCGCGCATCTGGGAGCGCGGCAGCGGCGCGACGATGGCCTGCGGCAGCGGCGCCTGCGCGGCGCTGGTGGCCGCGAGCCTGAACGGCGCCTGCGCCGACCGGGCGCATGTGCGCCTGCCGGGCGGACAGCTGTTCATTGAATACGACCGGGCGCACCGGCGCGTGTTCATGACGGGCCCGGCAAAAACAGCCTTTACGGGGACAATGGATTTGGAAAATATCGAACAATAAGGAGTGAACCAACGATGCAGATGCACCAGCTGGACGCGCGCGTGCGCAAAATTTTGGCGGATCTGAACGGTCTGCGCATGCGCAGGCGCGTGCCGGTCACCGGAATCGAAGTCTCCCCGCGCGGAGAGAACGCCTTCGTGCCGTTTGAAAACGGCAGCCTGTGGGCGAAAAAGGCAGGCGACAACTGGGAGGACTTCCGCTTCACCGTCGTGACGCCGGAGGATTTCCGCGGTCAGCTTATCCTTTCCATCCGCAGCGGCATGGAAAACGAGTGGGAGGCCGTCGGCCCGCAGGTTGTCGTGTGGGTGGACGGCGAAATCGCGCAGGCGTTCGATACCCGCCACACCGGGCTGATTCTGGAAGAGGAAGCCGTGCCGGGCAAGGAATACGACGTCTTCCTGCAGGCCTACTATTCGACCAAAACGATTGCCGCGGGGCTTAACGCGCCGCGCATGACCCTGTTCTTAGACGAGGGCATGGACGACGTGACCCAGCTTTTCTACGATTTGGACGTGCCGCACACCGCCGCGCTGCTTCTGCGCGAGGGCAATCGCGAGCGCGAGACCACGCTGCGCACGCTGTCCGACGCAATCAACCTGCTCGACCTGCGCGAGCCGTTCAGCCCCGCGTTCCACGCCTCCGTGAAGGCGGCGCGCGAGTATTTGCAGGAGAACTACTATAAGCCGCTGGAGAGCCGCGAGCCGGAGGCCATTGCCGACTGCATCGGTCATACCCATATCGACGTGGCGTGGCAGTGGGATCTGTATCAGACGCGCCATAAGGCCGTGCGCACCTTTGCCACGATGCTGCGCCTGATGGAGAAGTATCCCGAGTTCAAGTTCATGTCCTCCCAGCCGCAGCTGTATCAGTTCGTCAAGGAGGATCAGCCGCAGCTGTACGAGCGCATCAAGGAGGCCGTGAAGCGCGGCCAGTGGGAGCCCGAGGGCGGCATGTGGGTCGAGGCCGACTGTAACCTGTCCGGCGGCGAGGCGCTCGTGCGCCAGTTCCTGTACGGCAACGAATTCTTCGAGACCGAGTTCGGCCGCCGCAGCCGCATCCTGTGGCTGCCCGACGTGTTCGGCTATTCCGCCGCGCTGCCGCAGATTCTCAAAAAGAGCGGCATCGACTACTTCATGACCAGCAAGCTGTCCTGGTCGGAATTCAACTGCTCGCCGTACGACACCTTCACGTGGAAGGGCATCGACGGCAGCGAGGTGCTCACGCACTTCACGCCCTCCCGCGAATACGGCACCGGCGACGACTATGAGCGCCACGACGATTTGGCCTTCTTCACCACCTATAACGCCATGCTCGAGCCGGATCAGATTAAGGGCGGCTGGAAGCGTTTCCAGCAGAAGGGGCTGGACAACCATTACATCGTAAGCTACGGCTTCGGCGACGGCGGCGGCGGAAGCACCGACTGGATGATCGAAAACGCCCGCCGCATGAAGGGCCCGGTGGCCGGCTGTCCCGCCGTGCGCCAGACCTTCGCGCTGGACTTCTTCAAGGATCTCGAAAAGCGCGTTTCCGGGCGCAGGGATCTGCCGAAGTGGTCGGGCGAATTGTATCTTGAATACCACCGCGGCACGTATACCGCGCAGGCGCGCAACAAGCGCAACAACCGCAAGCTGGAGATCCTGCTGCGCGAGGTTGAGCTGTGGCTGACGCTGGCGAAGCCCTATGGCGTGGAATATCCGCAGGACGAGCTGCGCGAGATCTGGCGGCAGATGCTCACGCTGCAGTTCCACGATATCCTGCCCGGCTCCTCCATCCATAAGGTATACACCGACTCCAACGAAATCTACGCCGACCTGTTCGCCCGCGCCGAGGCGCTCAAAAAGACCGCGATGGACGCGCTCAACGCCCGCACGGCCGGCGATCTGGCGCTGTACAATTCTCTGTCCTATGAGCGCAGCGACCTTGTGTGGTTCGACGCGCCCGAGGGCGTGTGCGCGCTGAGGAACGCCGAGGGCGAAGTCTTCCCGGCGCAGCGCGTGAACGGAAAATACGCCGCGTTCGTGAAGGGCTTAAAGCCCATGGGCGAGACGAGCTTCACCTTCGTGTTCGGCGAGGAAGCGCCCGCGCGCGTGCACGCCGACCGCAGCGGCTTCGAAACCCCCGCGTTCAAGGGCACGTTCGACGAGACAGGCTTCATCTCCTCGCTGTACGACAAGCGCGCGGGCCGCGAGCTTGCCAAGGCGGGCAAGTCGCTCAATACCATCGTGTACTACGAGAACCGCCCGCACAACTACGACGCGTGGGACATCAACATCTACTACGGCGAGCGTTCGTGGAATCTCGACAAGCCCACAGGCTTCGAGGTTGTGGCGAACGGCCCCGTGCTGTCCACCGTGCGCGTGGAATGGGCCATCAGCAAGTCCAAAATCGCGCAGGACATCACGTTCTATCACGACGTCGACCGCGTGGACTTCCATACCACCGTGGACTGGAAGGAGGAGCACGGCCTGCTGAAGGCGCACTTCCCCGTGGACATCTTCTACAACGAGGCGCAGTTTGACATTCAGTACGGCAACGTGCGCCGCGCCACGCACAAGAACACCAGCTGGGACGTGGCACGCTTCGAGGTGTGCGCCCACAAGTGGGCGGACGTCGGCGAGGCCGGCTATGGCGCCGCCATCCTGAACGACTGCAAGTACGGCTACTCCGTGGACGAAAACAGCATCGCGCTGACCATGCTCAAGTCCTCCACCAACCCCGACCCGACGGCCGATCAGGAAATGCACGAGTTTACCTATTCCCTGATGCCGCACGAGGGCGACTGGCGTCAGGCGCAGGTGCCGGAGCGCGCGTATGAGTTCAACATTCCCGTGACCGCGCTGAAGGCCGCCGGACAGCAGACCGAGGAGGCCGCGTTCGCCCGCATCGACGCGCCCGGCGTCATGATCGAGAGCGTCAAGGAGGCGCTGCACGGCGAGGGCACGATCATCCGCCTGTACGAGTACCATGGCGCGCGCACCCGCGCCCGTCTGACGCTCGCAGGCGCGCCGAAGAGCGCCTGCTTCACCTCCCTCATGGAGGACGACCTCGAGCCCGCGCCGTTTGAGGGACGCGAGCTGAGCCTCGAGCTGAAGCCCTACGAAATCGTGACCATCCGCGTTAAGTAACTCTCCGGGAAGGCGGGGGAGCGTCGCTCCCCCGCACCCCCTCAAGCTGCCGAGAGGGAAAACTCGCGTTTCTCTCGCGGCGGCTTTTGTCTTTGTAACGTATGCACCCTGCACGCGCAAGCCCTGAAATATTTATCGTATGAAAGCGTCGCTCCCCCGTCCCTCTCAAGAAGCCGAGACGGGGAAAATGCGGTTCTTTCGATGCCTTTCCATAAAAAACGCCGCCGAGCCTTATGACTTTGGCGGTGTTTTTCGAACAATGGGTACCTTTTCAGCGCGCACGGCGCTTTTTTTCCGGGAGGAACACGTCCTTTACAAGGCCGATGGCGAACAGCGCGGCGACCATGAACAGGATCGTGCGCAGCGTCATGCGGCTGATGAAGATGCTGATTCCGGCAATCAGCACGATATACAGCGCCGTGCGCAGCACCGCGGCCAGGATGGACGTGAACACGCTGCCGCGGAACAGCGTCGCCCGCAGAAGCGCAATGACCGCGCAGACCGTTACCAGCAGGATGACGATGTTCGTGGCGTTCAGCGCAAAGCTCACGTTGGTAAGCTGCGTAAGCCAGCCATAGATGCTTTGCAGAATGACCTGAAACAGCAGCCGCTTATAAAGGAACCACGTAGTCGACACCGTAACGATGCTTGCGCTCACGGCCACGACGCCGCGCAGAAACACGCGCGCCAGCCACATGGCGCTTTCCGCCATTTCATACAGCGCGTTGTACGCCAGCAGGCGCACCAGCATGTATACGGGAATCGTCAGAAGCGCCACGATCATGAAATCATACAGCGTCTGTACAAAATCGTCGCGGCTCACCAGACGCGCGCACAAATCGCCGAACGACGGCGGAGTTTGTCCGCTTTTCTCCACGTAATCGGCGTAGGCCGCCACCATGTCCGATATGCCGAAGCCGGTATCCTCGCCCTCGGCGCGGCGGCCGGCGTTTCCGTAGAACGGAAAATGATAAATATCCAGCCCGGTCAGATCGATGCCGAGCTGCGTGCGGGCTGCCTCCGGCGCGACGGCGTTCAGCCAGCTGGGAAACATCATGAAAAGCGCCGCCGCGGTCAGCCCGACGGCCAGCACAAACGCAAAAAAACGCCTGATCAATGAAGGCTCCTCCTCCCGGACGAGAGCTTCGTCCGCATGTCTATTTTATCATATCGACGCGCGGTCGGCAATCAATGTTCCTATGTTTTGCGTTTTTTGCCGATTTTATCCGGCTTGACTTTCATTTTCCACGTGCTTATAATAGATGCCAGATCATGGAAGCGGAGGGGCGCGTATGGCAGAGCAGGGCTACCTCATCGGCGTGGACGGCGGCGGAACCAAAACGAAGGCCGTCGCCGCGCGCATGGACGGCACGGTGCTGGCTTCCGCCGTGGGCGGCGGACTGAACGCCGGGCAGATCGGCGCGCAGCGGGCAAGGGAGAACCTGATGGGCGTGCTTCGGCAGCTGACACAGGGATTGGAAGGCCGCGCGGCGCGCGTCGTCGTGGGCGACCCGTCGCTGGACGGCCCGGCGTCGCCGTCTGCCGCGCGCGCCTTCGCCGAGGGCTGGCTTGAGCCGGATAAGCTGACGCTCACGAGCGACGTGCATCTGGCGCTGTTCGCGTTCTCGCAGGGCGCGCCGGCGGCCATGGCGGTGTGCGGCACGGGCTCCATGCTCGTGATGACGGACGAAAACGGCGAAACGCGCACGGCGGGCGGCTGGGGACACGTGCTCGGCGACCCCGGCTCCGGCTACGCGCTGGCGCTGGACGGCCTGCGCGCCGCCATCGACTTCTGGGAGGGCGTGTCAGACGCGCGGGCGCTGGCGGAGCGCGCGCAGACGTTTTTCAGCCTGCGCGAGCCGCGCGCGCTGATTGACGTGATGTACTGCCCCGAAACGAAGCCGAGCGACCTTGCCGCGTTCGGAAGAGAGGTGCTGGCACTGGCGGCGGCGGGCGACGAGCCGGCGAATGCCATCCTGCGCACGCAGATGACCCGCCTCGCGCGCGGCGCGGCGGCGCTGCTTCGTCCCTGCCCCGCCGTGCGGCGCGTGGGACTGTATGGCGGCGTGTTCGAGCACAGCGAGGCGGCGCGGACGGCGTTCGCGGAGGCGCTGCATGCCGCCTGCCCGTATGCGGAAACGGCGCGCCCCGCGCTTCCGCCGGAAATCGGCGGCGTGCTGCTGGCGCTGCGCGACTGCGGCTGTCTGAACGAAGAGACGATAAAGCGGCTGACGGATACGATGGACAAGATATAGGAAGGGAATGTGCAAGACATGAAGGCGAACGAGCGTTACTATGAAATTCTGAAGGAAACGCTGGAGGCGGCGTTTTGCGGGCAGGCCGACGCGCTGGAGACGGCGGCGCGGAAAATTGCCGAAAGCCTGCTGGGCGGCGGCATGCTGTATACCTTCGGCACCGGGCACGGGCATCTGTTGGCGCTGGAAATCTTCTATCGCGCCGGCGGGCTGGGGCGCGTGTGCCCGATTCTCGACGAGCGGCTGATGCTGCACGTGTCCGCGTCCGAGAGCACCGGCTGGGAGCGCACGGACGGACTGGCGGACGAGCTGCTTTCGCGCTATCCCGTGAAGGCGGGCGACGTGCTGATCGCCATTTCCAACTCCGGGCGCAACACCGTGCCGGTGGAGCTGGCCATGAAGTGCCGGGCGCGCGGCGCGTATGTCATCGCGCTCACGAGCCGCAAACACACGCTCGCCGTGACCCCGCGTAACCCGATGGGCAAGCGGCTGTTCGAGGTTGCCGATCTGGTGCTGGACAACTGCGGCGCGCTGGGCGACGCGGCGGTCGAGGGCACCGGCGGGCGCAGGGTCGGCCCCACGTCCACGGCGGTCGGCAGCGCGCTTTTGCAGGCGATTGTCTGCCGCGTGGAGGAAATCGCCCGGGAGCAGGGTCGGGACATCGAGTTCTTCGCCTCCAGCAACATCGACGGCGGCGACGAAATCAACGCGCGTCTCATCGAAAAATACCGCGGCGCCATCCGCGGGCTGTAAGGGAGGCTGGGCGCATGCGGGCCGGATACGGAAAAATCGAAATCACGCCGCCGCTGGGCGTGGAGCTGGCGGGCTACGGCTATTATCTGAAGCGGCAGGCCACGCGCGTGGACGATCCCCTGTTCGTTCGCGCCGCGGCGCTGGAGGATCGGGGACGCACGTACCTCGTGGTCTCCTGCGACATTCTCGGCCTGAACCGCACGATCGTCGGCAGGGTGCGCGCCGCGCTTCTTCAAAGGCACGCCATTCCGCCGTCGCACGTCATGATCGTAAGCATCCATACCCACACCGCCGCGCCCGCCATCGCGCATGAGGGCTGCGGCGAGGTGTGCCCGGAATACGTGGAAACGCTGCCCGGCGCGATTTTGTCCGCCTGCGAGGCGGCGCTGGCGGACAGGCGGCGCGTGACGTCCGTGCGCTTTTCGATGGGTCAGCCGGACGGCGAATTCGCCTATAACCGCGCCGCGAAGGACGGCCCCGTGGACGACTGCGCGCGCGGCTTTTTCCTGTCGCGCGACGAGCGCGAGCCCATCGCGCTGCTTTCCTATGCCTGCCACCCGGTGTGCCGCGGGCACTCGACCGGCATTTCGGCGGATTACCCCGGCCGCGTGTGCCGCATGGCGGAGGAAGGGGGCGCAAGAGCCCTGTTCCTGAACGGCCTGTGCGGCGACATTGACCCGCTGCCGTGCGAGGACGAAGCGCGCGATGCGCGCATGGACGCCTTTGCCTCGGCGATTCTTTCGGCGCTGGCAAACGAAACGGAGCTGCCCATGCACGTCTCCGGCGGCGAGCTTGCGGACGAAATTCGCCTGCTGCCCGTTTCGCGCGCGGACATCACCGGCGCGGCGGACGGCGCCGCCGCCCGACCGAACGCGATTCCCGGGGCGGATCGCGTGGCGCGCGTGTGGGAAAAGGAAATGCTTTCGAAATTTGACGAGCTTCCCAGCCGCGAGGCGATTTCCGTGCATTATCTGACGCTGGGCGGTGTGCCCATCGTCGCGCTGCCGTTTGAGGGCTTCTGCGCCATCGGGCACAAAATTCGGGACGTGCTCGGCGATTCCCGCGCGCTGACGCTCGGCTGCGCCGACGAGCTGCTCGGCTATCTGCCCACGCGCGACGACATTGAGCGCGGCGCGTATGCGGCGCTGGAATCCACGTTCCTGTATCACCGTCTGCCGGTGCTGCCCGGCGAGGCGGAGCGGCTGGGGCAGGAGCTGGGCGCAAGGCTAAAGGAGGAGCAAACCCATGAATGAACCGTTGTTTTCCGTCGATCAGGCCTGGCTCGTGCGCATTCGGCGCGAGCTGCACGCGCACCCGGAAATCGGCTGGGAGCTTGAGAATACCGTAAGGGTCGTCCGGCGCGAGCTGGACGCAATCGGCATTCCCTATGAAGCGGACAAATACGGAAAAAACACAATCGTGGCGACGGTGAACCCGGAAATCACGTCGTTCACGCTGGGCATTCGCGCCGACATGGACGCGCTGCCCATTCAGGAAAAGAATTTCGACAAGCCCTACCGTTCCCAAATCGACGGCGCGATGCACGCCTGCGGGCACGACGCGCACACGACCATGCTGCTGGGCGCGTGCAAAATGCTGTACGGCATGCGCGACAGGCTGCGCTGCCGCGTGCGGCTGCTGTTTCAGCCCTGCGAGGAATCCCGCCCCAGCGGCGCGCGCACGATGTGCGAGCACGGCGTGATGGACGACATCGACGCCATCCTCATGTGCCACGTGAACTGCAACGACCCGGTGCACCGTCCGTCCTCCCGCGCGGGCACGACGAACGCGTCGTCCGCCCGGTTTCAGATTACCGTGCGCGGGCGCGGCGTGCACGTCGCCTCGCCGCATCGCGGAATCGACGCGCTTGCCATCGGCGTGCGCATCTACGACGGCATTCAGGAAATCCTTGCCCGCGAGGTTGACCCGTTCGATACCTGCGTAATGGCCGTGACCACGATGAACGCGGGCACCACCGTGTCTGCCAACGCCGACACGTGCACGATGACCGGCAGCATTCGCTGCCTGAAAACCGCCACGATGGACTGGGCGCGCAAGCGCCTTGCTCAACTTACGGAGAACGTGTGCCGCGACATGCGCGGAGAATTCGAGATTGACTTCTTCGGTGAGCCGCTGCCGCCCGCCGTCAATGATGCGCGCATGTACGCCGCCTTCGCCGAAACCTGCCGCCGCATGGGCGGGGACGGCTTCCTTCTGCCGCTGGAGCCGTCGCCCGGCGCGGAGGATTTTGCCTATTACGAGCAGAAAAAGCCCGG
>CAZMGO010000004.1:12393-20587 GCA_964565845.1 uncultured Oscillospiraceae bacterium
GCGGTTTTTGAAGGCCTGCTGGGCTTCCTTCTTGACCTGACGGAAGGACGTGTCGTCGCTTTCCTGCTTCAGCATGCGCTTCAGCTCGTCGGCGGTGCAGGCATCCATGGACTTCCCGGCCTTGAACAGGCGAACGAGCAGGTTCATGAAGATGATGCCGGAATAATAGGTTACGCTGTAGCCCATCAGCCCGTTGACCGCGGCCGCGCCGACCGTGCCGATGCCGGGGATGATGGAAAGCACGGTGCCCGCAATCAGCTGTCCCGCAACGGCTGCGGCCATGTTGGTGACGAACGCGGAGCCGAGCCCCTTAATCAGCTCTTTCTTTACGCTGAGACCAAGCTTGGTGCAGATGCGGTAGTACATCGACCACACGAAGCTGATCTCGATGCCGGCGGCGATGGAGCTTCCGACGCCGGGCAGCGCGCCCGAGGCCATCATGGAGGCAGCGGCGCCCGCCGCGTGGGATTTAACCATGTGCATCAGCTCGTCATAGGAAACGTTGGCGCCCCTGTTCTGCGCCTGGGCTACGATCTTCTCGATGGATTCATTCAGCATGTTTGCCATTTTTATATCCTCCTCATTGCGGCCTGTCTTGTGTGAACCGTTCTTACAGGTGAGAGTATAGCACAGGCATTTTGGCTCTTTTGCATTTTATTTCCGCCGCGCAGAGGGCCTGAAAATCTGCGGGGCACCGGCTCATTCCGTTCAGAGGAGGCAAGGCGAACGCGCCGGCAGCTTTCCTTGAAGCCGTCGGCGCGTTTTCATGAATCGGAGGAATTTGTTTTTCTGCCGCGGCGGCTCATGGCTCGGGCAGCCGCCAGATTTTCTGCATGATGACGCCCTCGCCGCCGAGGTTTTCGTAGAACACGGTCAGCATTCGCCCGTCGGAAAGCTCGACGCTGGCAGGGTAGCCGAGGTCGCCGCTCAGGCCGTCCGCGTCCAGCACGGAATCGGTATCCCATGTTTTCCCGCCGTCCCACGAGAGCATGACGCGGATTCCATAGGGTTTTTCGCGGTATCCGTACACGGACACGACGGCGCCGGAGGAGTGCAGGCACAAATGCGCGGGCGCGCCGCCCCGGCGGGACAGCAGGCGATGCGGCCTTGTAAACGTGCGCCCGCCGTCCTCGGATTCGGACTGATACACGGTAAACACCGGCTCCGGGACGTCATAGCGCTGCACGCGGATATGCACGAGTATGCGCCCGCCGGGAAGCTGCACGGCGTGCGGCTCGCAGCTGTGCAGAAGCCTGCCGTCCTCGTCCATGATGTTTTCAATCGAGGAAACCGGCTCGAATTCGTCGTGCTCGTTCAGCCGGCAAACCTGTATGAACGGCTCACTGCCGTCATCAAAGCGGTCGTCCGCCGAAAAGCGCCGACCCACATACAGAAGGGAGCCGTCGTTCAGGCGGCAGGGGCCGTGCGGCGCGGTGACCGGCACGCGGTGCAGCGCGCCGAACGTATAGCCGCCGTCCTCGCTGATTCGGTAGGTGGAGCCGAGAAAGCGTGCCTCGTCGCCGCGCGCCTCGACCTCGGCCAGATAGGCCTCGATGAAGCGCCGCCGCGGGCTTTCCGTCCAATCGCGCCCGTTGTCTGAGGCATGGTTCCAGATGCGCTGCTGCCGAATCGTGTTGTTGAACGACGTTGCCATCACGCGCCCGTTTCCGAAGGCGACAAGCCCCGCGTCGCGGTCGTCCAGCGGCGTGTCGATGACCGGCGCCGGGCGCGTCCACGATGCGCCCTCATCCCGGCTGTAGCAGATGACCGCCTTCCCGAACGGGCAGATGTGCGCCAGACGAAAGCCGGAGGCCGTCATGGCCAGCGTGCCGTCCGGCAGGCGGGCCGCCGTCGGCCACGCGAAATAGCGGAACACGCCGTCCGGGTTGGCGCAGATGATTCGCTTGTCCTCGGTGCGCAGAGACCTCATGAATCCGCCCTCCCCTCCTGCTTTCGGCAGATATGAAGCAGGTGCGAATGCCCGCCCAGCAGCTCCCGCTTTTCGCAGGTGCGCAGGTGATAGCGCGCAAACGCTTCAAAGTCCTCGTCCGACATCGAAAAGCGCTCGACCTGCTGTGCAAGCTCCAGCACGCTGTCCGTGCCCGCCAGCGCGATTTTCCGCACGGGCTTCCCGTCAAACAGCGCCTCGAATTCCGCAACGTCGAAGCCGGTAAAGCCCTGCTCCTCAAAGTGCCGCACGCGGAAGTCCCCATCGAAGTTCTCCGCCAGTCCCTCACGGAAATTTCCGGATAGGTAGTTTGCGTACATGATGGCGTACACCGATAGAAACGCCGTAAAGATCAGGCCGCCGGGCTTCGTTACGCGAATCGCTTCGTCCAGCGCGCGGTTTATGTCCTCGGGCGTGTACAGGTGATACATCGGCCCCAGCACGAGCACGCCGTCGAAGGCGTCATCCGGGAACGCGCACAGATTCGTCGCGTCCCCCTGCACCGCCGAAAGGTTCTCAAGCCCGCGCGCATTTTCGCGCAGCTTTTCAAGGTTGCTCTCGACCAGCTCCACCGCCGAGACCCCATAGCCCTCCCTCGTAAGCGCGATGGAATAGCGCCCCGTGCCCGCGCCCACCTCCAGCACGCTTGCCCCGGCGGGCAGAAGCGCGTGGATGTAGTGCATGGTGGTAAGGAATTCCAGCTGTCCGCTCCGGCTTTTCGTCAGCCGCTGATCCTCGTCAAACGAATGGTAGATGGCGTTGACAATCTCAACCCGCTTCATGCCGACACCGGCTTTCCATGATACGTCACGCGATAGGGCGAAACCTCGTCCACCGTCACGAGGGGATTGGCGGCGAAGAAGTCCAGAAGAATTTCGCTCATTTCGGTGAGCAGCTCCCGCTCGTGCGGGCAGGCGCGCAGCACGTCATAGCCGCCCACGCCGGTGGCGCGATAGTTGTTTACGCACAGCGTGAGCACGTCGTCCATCCGCACCGGCTGGCCGTTGCGGCGAAGCTCGACCACGCGGCTGCCGACGGGCATGGACAACTCAAAGCGGTATTCCACGCCCGAATAATAGTCGAAATTGTAGTGGGACACCTTGGGCTTCAGGAATTTTTCGGAGACCGTCACATGCCCGTCCTCATCGATTTCAAAGTAGGACGCGCAGTTTTCCATGGCTTCCTTCAGCTGCGCGCCGGTCACGCGCAGCAAAACCAGCGTGTTGGGGTATACGTAGGTGGAAACCACGTCGCGCACGGTCACGTTCTCCGCGAAGCCGCGCACCCGGTTGGCAAGGCTTGTGCAGCTTGCGTCGCAGCCGGACGCCTGCGTCTGCACGCGGTTGAACAGGTTGGCAATCGGCGAGCCGTGAAGCGCCATGCAAAGCGGCTCCTCGGGCGTGAGCGCGCGGTTCAGGCGGGAAATCGGCGTATCCAGCCACGCTTCCACCTCGTTTTCCAGCGCGGAAAACGCGTCGGACGGCGCGCCCTCGCCCTCGGCATACACAAGCCGCGACGAAATCTGTCCGTCCTCCCATACGACCTCGGCATAGCACGGCGCGTTCGCGGGCGTCTGCACGATGTGGGAGCGCATCCATTTTGCCGACGGAATCGCCAGATGCTGATGCCCCGTGAGCAGAATGTCAAACGGGCAGGTCTCCGCGATTTTGCAGGCAAGGTTTTCGCCGCTGCTTGAATACACCCTTCCCGTCTCCAAATCCTTCTCCACGCCGCCGTGATACACGCATACCGTCACGTCGCATTGGTCGCGAATCGCCTCATACGCCCTTTGAACCGCGGAAAGCGTGTCGTTCACGCGCAGACGCGTGAGGTTCGCGGGCTTTTCCCAGCGGTTCACCCAATCCGTCACCGCGCCGACGACGCCCACGCGCAGGCCGTTTGGAAGCACGCGCACGTCGCTTGGGAAAAGCGGCAGTTCCCCGCCCAGATCGTCCACGTTCGCCGCCAGCACCTTCGCGTTCAGCGCGTTCAGATAGCCGGACAGCGCCTCATAGCCATAGTTGAAATCGTGGTTGCCCACGGTCACATAGTCGCAGCCCGCGTCGTTCATTGCCTGCGCGAGCAGCGGAATTTTACCGTGATGCGCCGCATAATAGGCCAGCGGCGAGCCCTGCAGCGTGTCGCCGCCGTCGATTGTGAGCGTATTTTCGTCGCGCGCGGCGCGGAACATTCCCGCCAGCGCGTTCACGCCCATCGGCTGGTATCCGGCGTGAATGTAGTCCGTGGGGAAGAAATAGCCGTGCAGGTCGGAGGTAAACAGAATTTTCAGCTTCATTTGCCCGTCTCTCCCTCGCGCATTCGTTTTCGAATGCGTTTGTGCCGCATTCAGTATAAAGCGCCGGTGCCAAAAAGTCAACCGGCGCGCGAAAAACCGTCAAAAGCCCTTCGAATTTGGTATAAACCGGGCGCGTTGGGAAACAATACCGATAGCCGGACAACACGGCGGAAAAGGAGTGAATCTGAATGCTGGACAACACATCCCTGGTCATTACCATCATCGGCGCAATCAACTGGCTGCTGGTCGGCCTGTTCCGCTTTGACATTGTCGCCTACATCTGCGGCGGACAGGCATCGACGCTTTCCCGCGTCATTTACACCATCGTCGGCATTGCGGGTCTGTGGTGCATTTCGCTTCTGTTCAAGGAGAAGCTGCCCGCAGACGAGGTTCATCGGGACTGACAGGCAAACACACAAAGCCGCGCAGAGGAGGCGATTGCTTCCTCCCTGCGCGGCTTTTCCCTTACCGAGGGGCGTTATTCCTTTTTGGCTCCGCTTACGATGGCGTAGTACGCGCCGGAGGTGAGCTTATACACGAGCGCATACATCAGCGCGAAGACGAGAAAGCTCGCAAGCGTCGCGGCGGCGAACAGGGTCACGTTGTTTAGGTTGAACAGCTGCAAAAGCTTTAAAAGCATCGGGAAGGCAAAGCACAGGTGGCACAGCGCGCCCATAAGCGGCAGCAGGAACACCGTCAAAAGCTGCGAATTGATGGAGCGGCGAATCTCCGGCTTCGTCATGCCCACCCGCTGCATAATCTCAAACCGCGCCTGATCCTCATAGCCCTCGGAAACCTGCTTATAATAGATAATCAGCACGGCGGCGCATATGAACACCACGCTCAAAATGCCGCCCAGAAACAGCAGGCTGCCGTAGGTATTATAGAACTCCGCGGCGTTTTCGCTGCGGCTTTCGCAGTACAGCTTTCGAACGAACGCGTCATCGCCCGTGAGGAGGCTGCTTTCCATCAGCCGCATTTCAATCTTGTAGGCCTCGACATACGCATCCTCGTCCACAAAATCAATGCCCGTCAGCCACATGCGGCTCGCCCACTGGCTGGGTGAATCGGAGAGCTGCATATCGAGCTTCTCCGCCACGGCGTTCAGGTCGCTCACGATCGCGTAGATCGACGAGGAAAGATTCGCGGCGGCCTCTCCGCCGAGGAACTTGAGGGTCGGCTGCCCGACGACGCGGAATTCAAGCACGTCGTCCACCGCCAAAACCGCCCATTCATAGTCGGCTCGAAGGGTGTACACCAGCGCCTCGTCAGCTGCAAGCGTCACGTGTGCCCCGGACAGGCGGTTGTAGTCGCTCACATCCAGAAAATACAGCTGACAGAGGTTATTGTAGTTCACAAGCCCGCTCGTGCGGCTCGTCTGAAGCCGTCCCTCGTTCAAAAGTCCCGCAATGGCAGCCATGCGGCAGCAGAAGTCGGCTTCGGGCGCAAGCCCCTCGGCGACCGCAGCCTCGGTCAGCGCGTCCAGCAGTCTCTGCGTGTTTTCGTCGGTAAAATCCTCCGCCGCGCGGGGATAGGAGGTCATGTTCAGATCATGAGGATAGCGGGCGTTCAGGGAATCCTCCACGCCGAAATACAGGCTCACGGTGGTGGAAATCATCACCAGCACCATCGTCGCCAGAACGCAGATGGACGCAAGCCCCGCGCCGTTGCGCTTCATGCGGTACGCCATCGACGACACGGACACAAAGTGACGCGGCGTATAATAGAAGCTCTTGCGCTTTTGAAGAAAGCGCAGAAGCGCCACGGAGAAGGCGACAAAGGTCATGTACGTTCCGAGGATGACCAAGATCACCGCCGCGAAGAACCACACGAGCGCGGATGTCGGGTCGCTCACATGCACGGCCAGCGCATAGCCCGCGCCCAGCGTCAGAAGCCCCAAAAGCCCCAGCACCCAGTTTGCGCGCGGCGGCTTTTCGCCCACGCTTTCGCTCTTCAGAAGGCTGAGCGCGTCCAGCGAATGCACCTGACGCAGCGATTTCAGAAACAGAAGCGCGAAGATGACCGAAAACACGCACAGCGTAAATCCGGCGGCGGGCGCGGAGAGCGTAAACGAATAAGCGGCGCTGCCGTGCAGCATGCGCAGAAGAATCAGCTCGGCCAGCTTGGAAAGCGCCGCGCCCGCGAACAGGCCGACCGCAAGGGAAATCGCGAGTACGAACAGGGTTTCCCACAGAAGAATGCGCCCGAGGTTGCGCCGGGACATGCCCAGAATGCTGTAAAGGCCGAATTCCTTCTTGCGGCGGCGCATCAGAAACGAGTTGGTATAAAACAAAAAGATCAGCGCGAAAACCGCGATCACGAAAACGCCGAGGGACATTATGCTCGTAATCATCGACGCGCCGCGCATGCCAAGGACGGCCTCGGAGCCCTTCAGAAAGCAGATGATGTATTCCATCATCACCACGCCGATGCAGGTGAGCAGATAGGGCCGATACAGCCTGCGGTTCTTGCGAATGCCCGTCCACGCAAGGCGGGGATAAAACAAAAGCTTCAAGCGCGCTCACCGCCCGTCGAAAGCAGCGTAAGCGTGTCGGTAATCCGCTGATACAGCGCGTCGTCCGTCGCATCGCCGCGGTAGATTTGGTGAAACACCTCGCCGTCTCGGATAAACAAAACGCGCCCGGCGCGGCTGGCGGCCTTCACGGAATGCGTGACCATCAGAATCGTCTGCCCGTTTTCGTTGATGGCGGCAAACAGGCGCAGAAGCTCGTCCGTGGCGCGGGAATCGAGCGCGCCGGTCGGCTCGTCGGCAAGAAGCAGCCGCGGATGCGTAATCAGCGCGCGGGCGACGGCGGCACGCTGCTTCTGCCCGCCGGACACCTCATAGGGATATTTCGAGAGAATGTCCGCGATGCCCAGCTGCGCCGCGATGGGCAGAAGACGGCTGCGCATCTCCCAATGCGGCTTTCCCGCCAGAACCAGCGGCAGAAAGATGTTGTCCTCCACCGTGAACGTGTCCAGCAGGTTGAACTCCTGAAACACAAAGCCCAGATGATCCCGGCGATAGGCGGACACCGCGCTCTCGCGCAGGCGGGAGAAATCCTGCTCGTCCAGCGCGACCGTTCCGGCGGTGGGCCTGTCCAGCGCCGCAAGGATGTTCAGAAGCGTCGTTTTGCCTGACCCGCTCTCGCCCATGATGGCGACGTACTCACCCTCCTCTACGGTGAAGCTCACGCTTTTCAGCGCCTCGACCCGGCTTGCGCCCAGACGGGAGGCGTAGACCTTTCGTAGTCCGTTTACTTCCAGCATGCTCATAGGATGCGTTCCTCCGTTGCTTTGAATTGACGCATATATGATACCATGCGCGCCGCCGCCATTCCATCGATTCGTCTTACGCTTTGATGGGCAAATCGAACAGTTTTGTAAGAATTCCCGCCCCGCCGTCACGCAGGCGCGGTTTTCGAGCGCAATCGGCTTCGTTTGAGACTCGCCCGGATTTCGGGCATGGTCGGCTTTGTCTGAAGCCGCGCCCGGTTTTCAGGCGCAATCGGTTTCGTTTGCAATCGCACCCAGTTTTTAGGGTCAATCAGTTTCGTTTGAAGCCGCGCCCGGGTTTCGGGCGCGGCTGACTTCGCCTGAGACTCGCCGTTCGGCGCGGGCGCGGCTTAATCGAGCCGCTCCAGCACGACCGGGCCGTACAGGCCGCCCTCGGCGGCCTCCTGCTCGAATACGATCTGCCGCTCATGGTAGGGGCCGAGCACGCGCAGGTCGAACAGTGTCTCCGGCTTCACGGCACGGATGCGGTTCGCAATGGTGTTTGCCGTCTCGATTTCGATTTCCGCCGTTTGACTCGCCCCGAAAAGCGCGCCATCAAACTCCACCGCCTTCGGCTCCGCCCACGCGATGCCCGCATCCTGCCCGTTGATTCGCACGCGGGCGGTGCATTCCACGCGTCCCAGCGACAGCCGCCAGCGCTGCCCCGCACGCGG
>CAZMGO010000004.1:20687-39275 GCA_964565845.1 uncultured Oscillospiraceae bacterium
CCGTCGCGCGCGGCCATGCGCAGACCCTCCTCGTCCAGGATGTCAAAGTCGATCTGCGCGCGCTCAAGCGCCTGCCCCAGCCGCTCGAAGCCCTCAATGGCATTTTTCGCGCGGGTGCCGCCCGCCCAGATGTCGCGCGCCGGGTAATACAGCGCCGCGTGGGCCGCAGGCCGTCCCAGCTGCATCAGCCACGACGCGCGGGCGGTAAAGTCGTTCAGCCCGCGCAGGTGGAGGAAGCCCGGCATTTCCTCCACGTATTCCGGACGCTCCACAAGCGCCAGCGCGCCGTTTGGCGTATAGGACATGCACATGAAATTGAACACGTTGATTCCGCGCACCAGCTGATGCAGAATGACGAAGCGCGCCAGCTCGCCCGAGAGGCTTGCGCCGTACACGCCGAAGCTCTCGCTCACGGCCAGCGTTCCGCCGGTCTGCGCCGCCGCGGAGGACGCGAAGCGCTCGAAAAAGCCGTTGCCCTCATAGCAGGCGGGCTTTCCGTTTTTCGGGAAATCGATCTGCCGCCAGATCACGTCCACGCCCGGCACGTCAAACTCGCGCAGCTGCTGAAGCACCGTGCCGTAGCCGTGCGCCATGCAGCCGTCGGTCAGGTGGTCGATGTCCAGATGCCCGGTAAAGCGAACGCCGTTTCGGCGGCACCAGTCGTGAATCGGCTTCATGTAGTTGCTTCGGAACAGCTCGCCCTGCAGCGCGCGGTAATCCTCGCGGGCGCGCGCGTCCGCGCCGGATACGTCCTCGTCCAAATTAAAAAGCGCGGGAAGGTGATCGCGCAGGTCATAGCCGAAGCGCGCGAGGAATTTTTCCGCGAAGCCGTCCGGCCACGGGAAGCGCCCGGTGCCCGGCTCGTCGGTGAAAACGAAGGGAATGCGGCCGAAAAGGTCGCCCATAAACTGCGCGTAGCGCTCGTGCGTTTCCTCCACAAACACCCTGCCGATGCCGTCCTGCAGGGAATCCGTCGTCCAGCCCTCGCCCATCTGCACGCCGTACACCGTGAGCGCGCGCGCATAGGGAAAGCGCTCGCCCGGCTTCACGCGCCGCAAAGCGCCGTTTTCCTCCGCAAATGCCGCCGCATCGTCCGCGCCCGGCGCATACGCATGCCCGGCGGGAAGCCGCTCCTCGCGCGGCACCAGCGCCTTTCGCAGCATGCGCGGATCCCTTGCCGCCGTGCGCCCGCACGCGCCGCCGGACGGCCAGCCGCCCTCGTCGTACAGCCACACGTTCATGCCGAGGGACAGCGCGTATTCGGCGGCCTCGCGCACGAGGCGCATGAATTCGTTTGTCAGGTAGTCCGGATCAAGGAACGTGCGAATCCGATCCGGCCGGAAATTCTTCGGCTCCGGCAGCACGTATACCGTGCGGATGCCGGCGCGCCGCATGCCGTCCAGCCGCCGGCGCAGCTCACTTGATTCGATTTTGTCGTTCCAAATCCATGCGTATGCGGGCTGAAACGCCGTGTCCGCGTTCCGAAACGCCGCCATGGAAAAGCTCGTCTCGCAGGGCATATTCGGTGGCACCTCGCTTCTGTCGGTTTCTTTGGCGGGAAGGCGGTTTGCGATGGCCGTTCCCGGGAACATTATAGCAAAGCGCGTATGCGTGCGCAATGAAAAATTCTTATGGAGATTTTGCAAATTCTTATTGCGCCCGCGGCTTTGGCGCGCGTTTCATATTAAGTTGTCGAGAGGCGGCGCGGCTTTCTTGACTTTCGTGGCAAAAACGTGTAAAATCATACTGTTAATCTGCCTACTTGTAGGCAGTTGGGTCTGAACAGACGGCAAAGCCGCATCCAAAATAAAAAATAGGAAGGGGATAGATCAGGTTCATGAATCCAATCATTGCGATTATCGTCGCACTGATTGCGTTGGCCGCAGGAGGATTTGGCGGATATCTGTATCGGAAAAACGTGATGGAAAAGAAAATCGGCCGCACGGAGGAGTTCGTTAAGAACCTTATGGACGAGGCCACACGCAAAGCTGAGGATAAAAAGAAGGAAGCCATACTCTCCGCAAAGGAAGAAATCATCAGCCTCAAATCCGATCTGGACAAAGAGGTACGCGACCGCCGCAGCGAGGTTTCGCGGCTGGAGCGCAGGGTGAACCAGCGTGAGGAAGCGCTCGATAAGAAATATGACAACGTAGAGGCTCGCGAGGAGGCTCTCAATCAAAAGTACAAGGAAGCGGAGCGCCTTGAAAACGAAGCGCAGGCGCTTCACGACCGGCAGCAGGGCGAGCTGGAGCGAATCTCCAACATGACCATGGAGGAAGCCCGGCAGATCCTGATGAACCGCATCCAGAAGGATGCCTTCCACGACGCCGCCGTCATGGTGCGCGACATCGAGTCCCGCGCCAAGGAGGAGGCGGAAAAGAAGGCGCGCAACATCATTTCCCTCGCCATTCAGAAATGCGCCGCCGACCACGTGGCGGAGACCACCGTATCCGTCGTGGCGCTGCCCAACGACGACATGAAGGGCCGCATCATCGGCCGTGAGGGACGCAACATCCGCACGCTCGAAACGGCGACCGGCGTCGATCTGATTATCGACGACACGCCCGAGGCCGTTATCATTTCCGGCTTCGATCCCGTTCGCAGGGAGATTGCGCGCATCGCCCTTGAAAAGCTGATTATGGACGGACGCATCCATCCTGCCCGCATCGAGGAAATGGTCGAAAAGGCCAAGCGCGAGGTGGAAACCCAGATTCGCGAGGCCGGCGAGGCCGCCGTGTTCGATACGAACCAGCATTCCATCCATCATGAGCTCGTGCGCCTGCTGGGCCGCATGAGATACCGCACCAGCTATGGTCAGAACGTGCTGAAGCATTCCATCGAGGTGTCCAATCTGGCGGGCGTCATGGCCGCGGAGCTGGGCGCGGACGTTCAGCTTGCCAAGCGCGGCGGCCTTCTGCACGACATCGGCAAGGCCATCGACCATGAGGTCGAGGGCACGCACGTGACCATCGGCGCGGAGCTTGCGAAAAAATACCACGAATCCGACGCCGTCATCAACTGCATCATGGCGCACCACAACGACGTGGAGCCTCAGAGCGTGGAGGCCGTGCTGGTTCAGGCGGCCGACGCCATCTCCGCCGCCCGTCCGGGCGCCCGGCGCGAATCGCTTGAAAACTACATCAAGCGTCTCGAAAAGCTGGAGGAAATCGCCAACTCGTTCGAGGGCGTCGAGAAGTCCTACGCCATCCAGTCCGGCCGCGAGGTTCGCATCATCGTCAAGCCCGAGGACGTCAACGACGCCGGCACGCTGGTGCTTGCCAAGGAAATCTGCAAGCGCATCGAGGCCGAAATGGAATACCCCGGACAGATCAAGGCCACCGTCATCCGCGAAACCCGCGCCATCGAAATGGCAAAATAACCCCCATCGCACCCGCCGCAGGCTTAAGCCCCCTGCAGCGGGCGCGTTTTTGCGCCCCGGCATAGGCAGCCGCTAAGCGGGCAAGACCGCCAAACCAAATGGAGGCTCCCGATTTTGGGAGCCTCCGATGTCCTGAGAAAACGCGCCTATTTCAGCAGGCTGTCGCCGCCGAAGGAGTCGATTTTCATGGCGCGGCACACGTCGCGGAGGGTGGCAGCGGCAACTATATCAGCGATTCATATACAAGCTCCGCCCAGAAGCCGCTCATGTCCTCGTCTGCGGAATAGTCGTGGAACAAGATGCTTACCGACTCGGCGGGCTTCGTGCCCGCGCCCAGCTTCATGCATACGATTACGCGATCACCGCCCGCCGCCTGTTCGGCGTATATGGGTTCCCCCTGCGCGTTCAAGCACCACACGCATGAGTATATACTGCCGATCGTATCATCGTCGAACTGTGCCTCCACGCCGATGGAATCGATTCGCTCCCTATCGGCTGCGCTGGCCTCTTCGGCAATACGGCAGTTTATATACAGCACCGCGCCGATTTCCGAGCGAAGAAGCGCAACCGATTCCGTGTTCATAAGGCCGTCCGCGACCGGCTGATCAAGCTGTGCGAACCCCTCCGCCGCATGCGCCGTGGGCGTGAGTACAACCGGCCATATCCGCTCCTCCCAATCCGTGCCGTATTCGTATTCGCGTATTTTTATATCGATGCCGCGCGGCGCATCCGTCCTATTTTCCTTAAAGGCAAATTGCAGACCCAGCAGCATTGTGCCGTCCGAAAAATACTTTTCGGATGCGTCCGAGCCGAAATACGCCAGCTCCGGATTGGTTACGTCTACGCCAATGCCGGATACGAGGATCCTCTGGCCGTCGCGGGCTGCCTTCTGCTCAAACGTCTCGGACAAATCGCTGTCCTCCAGCAGGCGCGTATACTCCGGCTCGTACATATAGTCGGACATAAGCAGCACGTCGGCGCTCTTCGGCGCGACCTCCACCATCATGTAAACGCTGCATCCGTCATACGCATACTGCTTGAGCGTATAGGCAGCGCAGTCGGTTTCGTATACGTCATTCGGCGCACACGTCAAGGCCAGCAGCTCAGATGTATCTAATGTGGACTGCGTCGTTGGCTTATCGTATACGTTCACAAAATCGAATACATTTACATTTGCGCTGTCAGCCATGCCAATACCCGAGATTTGCGCCGCACACAAAACTACGGCCAGCAGCACAAGCACTAATTTTTTTATCCGAAACATGACCATTTCCCTCACTTTCATCGGGCCCAAGCGGTATGACAACCGCTTCGCAGGATTCGCCCGTGTCCAAATTATCAAATGCCGCGAAAATCCGTGCCGGCAGCGTTTGCTTTTGCCGCATCAAAAATTCGCATTTGCTCTCGTCGATGCGTAAAGATTCACCATTTCATCCGGCACGACAACTCTGCCCTGTCCATAAAAGCCCTTCTTTGCCCTCCCTTCCGCAGAGCCAATCGATCGACTGCATAGATTAGACGCTCGGGCACGGTCTGCGGATTTTGGCAGGCATGGATTTTACAAAAAAACCGCCGCGTGTGAAATGGATTCTTTCCACACATGCGGCAAGCCGTTCGCCTTCGCTGCTTAACATTGTGCGTGAAAAGAGGGAATGGCCGTTCCACGTTGAGCGAGCGCTTCTATTCCAGCAGGCCGTCGCCGCCAAAGTAGTCGATTTTCATGGCGCGGCGCACGTCGCGGAGGGTGGCGGCGGCGGTTTGCCGCGCTTTTTGGCTGCCGATTCGGAGAATTTCGAGCACGTCCGGCAGGCGGGTCTCCCATACCCGTCGGCGTTCGCGAATCGGGCGCAGCTCGGCTTGGAGCACGCGGTTCAGAAGCTTCTTGACCGTCACATCGCCGAGGCCGCCGCGCTCGTAGTGCGCCTTCAGCTCGTCGAGGCTGCCGTATTCGGGCAGAAATTCCGCAAGGTGCTCCGGGCGGCAGAACGCGTCTAAATAGATGAACACGGGGTTGTCCTTCGTGTGGCCGGGGTCCTCGCGGCGCAGATGGGTGGGGTCGGTGAACATGCGCATGACCTTGGCCTTGATTTCCTCCGGCGAATCCGACAGGTAGATGCAGTTGCCCATCGATTTGCTCATCTTCGCCTTGCCGTCAATGCCGGGCAGCCGCAGGCAGGCCTGATTTTTCGGCAGCACGATTTCCGGCTCGACGAGTGTTTCGCCATACAGGCGGTTGAAGCTGCGCACGATTTCCCTGCACTGCTCGAGCATCGGCAGCTGATCCTCGCCGACCGGCACCGCCGTGGCGCGGAAGGCGGTGATGTCCGCCGCCTGACTGACGGGGTAGCAGAGGAAGCCAGCCGGGATGCTGCTTTCGAAGCCGCGCATTTGAATTTCGGCCTTCACCGTGGGATTGCGCTGCAGGCGCGACACGGTGACGAGGTTCATGTAATAGAACGTAAGCTCCGTCAATTCCGGAATCATGGACTGAATAAAGAACGTGCTCTTCTCCGGGTCAAGCCCGCAGGCAAGATAGTCCAGCGCCACGTTCAGAAGGTTCTGCCGCACCCTTTCCGGGTGCTCGGCGTTGTCCGTCAGCGCCTGCGCGTCGGCAATCATGATGTAAATTTCGTCGCAGCGTCCCTCGTTCTGAAGGCGCACGCGCTCCTTCAGCGAGCCGACATAGTGTCCCACGTGCAGGCAGCCGGTCGGGCGGTCGCCCGTCAAAAGAATCTGCTTCATATGCTTGTCCTCCGTTCCTTTCCGCTTTTGGCTTCATACCCTCGGCAGGGCTTCAAGGCCCTTTTTCAAATCCTCGTCGGAGGGGATAAAGTCGGTCATTTTGCCGTCGTTGAACCGTTCGTAGGCGTACATGTCAAAATAGCCGGTGCCGGTGAGGCCGAAAAGAATGGTTTTTTCCTCGCCGGTCTCGCGGCAGCGAACGGCCTCGTCCATGGCGGCCTTGATGGCGTGGCTGCTTTCCGGCGCGGGCAGGATGCCCTCCACGCGCGCGAAGGTCTCGGCGGCCTCGAACACCTCCGTCTGCACGAGCGCGCGCGCCTCGATCAGCCCCTGCGCGTACAGCTCGGACAGCGTGCCGTTCATGCCGTGATAGCGCAGCCCGCCGGCGTGGTTCGGCGCGGGAATGAAGCCGCTGCCCAGCGTGTACATTTTCTGCAGCGGGCACACGCGGCCGGTGTCGCAGTAGTCGTAGGCGTACACGCCGCGGGTCAGGCTGGGGCAGGATGCAGGCTCAACGGCAATGAAGCGATAGTTCCTCTCGCCGCGCAGCCTTTCGCCCATGAACGGGGAAATCAGCCCGCCCAGGTTGGAGCCGCCGCCGGCGCAGCCGATGATGATGTCCGGTCGGACGCCGTATTTGTCCATGGCCGCCCGGCATTCAAGGCCGATCACGGACTGATGCAGAAGCACCTGATTCAGCACGCTGCCCAGTACGTAGCGGCAGTCCTCGTGCGCGCCCGCATCCTCGACGGCCTCGGAAATCGCGCAGCCAAGGCTTCCGCCGGTGCCGGGATGCTCCTTCAGAATTCGGCGGCCGGCGCTCGTCGTTTCCGACGGAGAGGGCGTAACCTGCGCGCCGTAGGTGCGCATGACCTCGCGGCGAAACGGCTTCTGCTCGTAGGACGTTTTCACCATGTACACGCGGCAGTCCAGCCCCAGAAACGCGCACGCCATGGCCAGCGCCGTGCCCCACTGCCCCGCGCCGGTTTCGGTGGTTACGCCCTTCAGCCCCTGCTGCTTCGCGTAATACGCCTGCGCAATGGCGGAGTTCAGCTTGTGGCTGCCGCTGGTGTTGCCGCCCTCGAATTTGTAATAGATTTTCGCCGGTGTGTTCAGCCGTTCCTCAAGGCGGTACGCGCGCATCAGCGGAGAGGGACGGTACATTCGGTAGAAATCCAGAATTTCCTGCGGAATCGGGATTTCGCGCGTCTCGTCGTCCAGCTCCTGCTTTACCAGCTCCCGGCAGAACACGCGCGCCAGCTCTTCGGCGGTCACGGGCCTGCGCGTCTGCGGGTTCAAAAGCGGCGCGGGCTTCCTTTTCATGTCCGCGCGCACGTTGTACCAGAATTTCGGCATTTCTTTTTCGGTCAGATCGATTTTGTAGGGGATTTCTCGCTGGCTCATGCTTTCTGCTCCTTTCCAAATTCGGCGTCCGGAACAGAAAAAACCCCTGTCCCAGAACCACTTTCGTGCTGGGACAGGGGAATCAATACACTTCTCCTGCGGTACCACCCGGCTTGACGCGCTATGCGTCCACCTCAACCGTACAAGCATACGGCAATCTTTGGTAACGGAGGATTCTCCGGCGCGCATACTCGGCATGGCCTTTCCGCTTGCCCTCGGAAGCCCATTCACCGGCCTCATCCGTATCGCGCTTCCACCGCCCGCGACTCGCTGAAACATCCGAAACACCGGCTACTTCTCTTCCTCATCGGTTTCGTTTATTAAACCACGCGGCCCGCGTTTTGTCAACGGCGAAGACGAATCTTAACAATCCTTCCTTTTCCGCCAAAGCCCGGACAGCAGCCAGCCCATTTCGGCCACGGCGATGCCGGTCACCACATCCCAGATTACGTGCTGGCGGGTAAACAGCGTGCTCAAGCAGACCAGCATGGAGAAAATGCCCGAGAACACCACATAGCCGCGCTTCACGCCGCGGCATTCGCGGCTTAAAAGCGGGCGAAACGCCATCCAGCTTACAAAGCAGTGAATGGACGGCAGCAGGTTGTTCGGCTCGTCCAGCGCATACACCAGCTTCAGAAGCCGCGCACCCGGGCCGGAAAGGCTTTCCTTGGCGGGCTGAACGATGGTGGAGGGAATCGCGAGAAAGCACACAAGGCACACCGCCTTGGCAAACGCGTCCGCGCGGAACAGCCGCCAGCCGAGCGCGTCGCTCCGCCGCGAAATGACGATGTAGTTCGCCGCCCAATACGGAAACGCCAGAAGGTAGATATACGTGAAAATCGGCACGGCGGGAATGCGCGCGTCCAGCGGCAGCGAAAAATCGTACAGCTCGCCAAGGCCGATCAGCCGGGGCAAATAGTACGCCAGCAGGTCGGTAACGAGGCAAAGCGTCAGCGGCACGCGCGCCGAATCGGGAATGAACCGTGTAAGCCGATGAAATTTTTGATAAAGCGTTTTCATGTTAGCCTCTCCCTGTTTCATTTTTCCGGCGCTGCGCCCAGCGGGACGGCGGGAAAGCGGCTGCGTCTAATGTGCGTCTCGCCTTCCGATGGCCTCGCCCAGCCGAACGGGCGTCTCCGCATCGGAGGAAAAGCGCGCGTCGGGCTTTAGCGTGCCCCGCTCGGCAATCAGAATTACCGTCGAGCCGCCAAACTCAAACCGTCCCTTTTCCTCGCCGCGGCGAAACGCGCCCGCAGTCCGGTCGTTCACGATGCGGCCGACCATCGTTGCGCCGACCTCCATATATACCATTTTCCCGAAGTGCGCCGTTTCCAGAAGCGCGTATTCGCGCGTGTTCGTCTTGAACACGGGAAGCGCCTGAAGCGCCTCCGGGCGCACGGTGTGCAGCACGCCCGGGATGCGCTTCGTTTCAAGAATTCGCCCGTCGTCCGGGAACGCATAGCGATGGTAGTTGGCGGGCGTCAGGCGGAAAATCAGAAGCCAGCCGCCGTCGAACGCGCGCGCCAGCTCGGCGCTCTCCGTGAGCGTTTCCACCGTGTAGGGCGTGCTCTTCACCATGCACACGCCGTCCGGCGACACGGGCATGACCGTCAGATATGCGTCGCATGGGCTGGCAAGCACGTCCCCGTCCATGCAGACGGGCCGCGCGCCGGGCTTCAGCCGCCGGGTGAAGAACGCATTGAAGCTTTCGAATTTCGCGTCCGCTACGTCCGAAAGCTCGATTTTGTTCAGCCTTATAAACGGGCGAATTAGCGCCCTCGACGCGCGCGCGTCCATAAATCGACCGACGGCCCGGGACACCCCGGGCCGCGCCAGAATTGCCGCAAGGCCTCTGCCTATGCGAGTGCGGTAAAGCTTCTCGTACAAACGATGTTTCCTCCATAGCGAATCACAATCACGAACACGATAAGTCCCACAATCGCCAGCACCGTAAGCCCCATCATGTAGGGCTTCTTCACGCGAATGCGCGAAACAAACGCCGCGCCCATCAGAAGCAGGGTGATTGGGTAAACATACGTCCACTTCACGTGCGCAATCACGCCCGCCATGATGACAATGGGCATAATCAGCGCGGAGGCGGTGACGGGCAGTCCCTCATAATAGGTGCGCTTGCCGCCGTCCTCGCGCTCGCGGTTGATTTCCTGCACGTTGAAATACGCCAGCCGAATGACCGCCGCCAGCACGTACACGACCATGCATGCCACCGTGAACCAGCTTGCCGGGCCGATTGCCCAGCCGATCATCGCCGGGAACACGCCGAAGCAAACCAAATCGCACAGCGAATCAATCTGCACGCCAAAGCGCTTCGCATCCTCCGACCGCTTGCACGTGCGCGCAATCGTGCCGTCGAACATATCGCACAGCCCGCATATCAAAAGACACAAAACCGACAGCTGCGGCTGCCTTTCCAGCGAAAGCACAATTCCGGTAATCGCCGAAGCCAACCCCAGATAGGTGAGAATTACCGAATAATTGTAAAATCCGATCAATCGCATGCTCCTCTCTTGTATGGCATGGCCCCTGACAGACCAATAAACGACACAATTTTTCGTCGATACCGCCACAATTCTATTCGTATTATACCACACACCCCCGCGCTTGGCAATATACAGAAATCGAATTCCCGCGCCGCGCGCGTTCGGGTTTTACTTTACAGACCTGCCGGGTTATGGTATGATAGAGACGGTGAATTTTGAGGTGGCATAGGGAAACGCAGCTATGAAGTTTTTAATTCTATCGCTCAGCACCGGCGGCGGACACAACACGGCGGCGGACGCCGTGAAGCAGGCTCTGATGGAGCGCGGGGACGAGGCGCAGGTATTCGACTGCCTGGGCATCGTAAGTCCGTTTCGCTCGCGGCTGGTGTGCGGGGCTTATCTGGGAATCGTGCGATACATGCCGAAGCTCTTCGGCGTGATTTATTCGCTGTCGTTTCGCGTGGCTTCGCATCGGCACAAAAGCCCCGTGTACGCCGTAAACGTGCAGAACGCCGGGCGGCTGGCCGATTTCATCAACCGGAAGAAGCCGGACGGCGTAATTACCACGCATATTTTCGGCGCGCAGCAGCTGACCTACGTCAAGCGTCACGGCCTGACCGACGTGTGGATGGGCGGCGTCGTAACCGATTACGACGTGCAGCCGTTCTGGAACGAAACGGAGCTGGACACCGTTTTCGTGCCCGAGGAGGCGTTTATCGACGGCTATGCCCGGAAGGGCGTGCGGCGCGAGACGCTCGTGGCAACCGGGATTCCGGTGGATCCGTCGCTTCACGCGGTCACGGACAAGCGGCAGGCAAAGCGGGACGCGGGACTGGACCCCGAGCGCAGATGCGTGCTGGTCGCCGGGGGCAGCATGGGCGCGGGGCGCATGCCGGGCGCCGTCGCCGCGCTTCTGCGCGGCCTGCCGGAGGACGTGCACATCGTGGCCGTGTGCGGAAGCAACCGTCGGCTGATGCGGCGGCTGTCCCGGCTGTGCCGCGACCCGCGGCGGCTGCAGGTGATGGGCTTTGTGAAGCCGCTGCACCGGCTGATTCGCGCCGCGGACGTCGTGATTTCCAAGCCCGGCGGGCTGACCAGCACGGAGGCCTTCGTTCAGCGCGTGCCGCTGGTGGCCGCGCACCCGATTGAGGGCGTGGAAAGCAACAACGCCGAGTATATGGCGCGCAACGGCCTTGCCGAATGCCCGGAAACAAACGAGGCGCTCTCCGCCGCGGTCAACCGCATGCTGAACGACCCCTCCGCCGCGGAGGCCATGCTTTGCCGCCAGCGCCGCTGCGTGCCCGAGGACGCAAGCCGACGCGTCGCCGAATACGCCGCCCAAGCCGCCGCCAAGCACCGCGGCGACAAGCGATAAAAGAAATATCCATATAAAACGATGGTCTCCGCATGCGGCAGAGACCATCGTTTTACGTGTCGCTCGGATAGGCATTCGGGCGGGAACCTGTACGGGTTCACCCTGCGGACACCGGCGGCAGAGACCGTTGCCATACGCATGACCGGGCGCGTGTCCAGGCGGGAATCTACAGGGCTTGCCATGTGGATGCAGACGACCGGGCGCGCGTTCATGCGGTAATCCGCACGGGCTCGCCCCTGCGGACATGGGCGGCGAGGCGATCCATGTCCGCGTTGGAAAGGGCAATGCAGCCAGCCGTCCAGTCGCCGGTCTTATGCTCCGGGTGCTCGCCGTGAACCATGACGAAGCCGCCCAGCGGCGTTTTCCACGGCGGGCGCAGCCCGAGCCAGTGCGCGATGCGGATGCGCAGGCGCGCAAACGGGGAAACGGCGATTTCCCGGCGCGCGCGGCGCACGTCGGCGGGAGTGGGATAGCTCAGACCCAGCGCCACATGGAAGCGGCTCTGGCGGTTGACGGTAACGACGCGGTAGCAGCCCTCCGGGGTGCGCCCGTCGCCCTCCTTTATCTTGGGCTCGTTCGGGCAGAAGCCCAGCGAGACGGGGCAGGAAAACACGGTCTTGCCGGTTTCGCCGTTTATCAGCGTCAGACGGCGCGCGGCCTTTTCAATCAAAATCATCGGTTCTCATACACGCGGCGCAAAAATCGCCGGCAGGGTCGATTGGCTTGCGGGTCTTTGCAAAATTCCCGTCCGCCGCGGACGGCGCAAATTACCGCTTGGTTGTGAACACGGCGTTGGTATTGCCGGTAATGTCAATCAGCTCGCTCACGGTGACGAACTGGTAGCCCTGCTCGGCGAGTGCCGGAATGATGCGCCGCAGCGCCGCGGCGGTTTCGCTGCCGGAATCGTGGAACACGAGAATGGCGGTATCGAAGCATTCGCCAAGCACGGTTTCGCAGATGCCGTCAACCGTGGCGCCGCGCCGCGCGTCGCCCGAGTCGATCGACCAGCCCACGAAGCGGCGCGTATCCAGAAACGTGGTAAACAGCTTCACCGGCAGGTTCGCGTCCGGCGCGCGCAGCACCGTGGCGGCGCGTCCGGTGGCGGACAGAATCAGCTGATCGGCGCGCTCGATGTCGGTGGCAATGTCGGTGAAGGAGGACGTGTTCAGGCTCGCGTTGCGGTAGGTGTGGTTGCCGATTTCGTGCTTCGTGTCGCGCAAAAGCGCCGCCGTCCGGGGGCTTTCCTTCACGCTGGTGCCCAGCAGGAAGAACGTCGCGCGCACGTCGTACATTTCCAGCACGCTCAGAATGTCCTCGGTATACGCGCCGGGGCCGTTGTCAAAGGTGAGGGCAACGTTTTTCGGCGTCACGTTCGGGTTCAGCGTCACGGTAACCTCGCACGTGCAGGACAGCGTGCCGCTCTCGTTCTGCGCGGTGACGGTCGTCTGCCCCGGCTTTCGCGCGAACAGCAGGCCGTCAAACACGGAGACCACCGTCTCGTCGGCGGACGTCCACAAAAGCGCGTCCTCCGCCGCCTCGCCGGTCTGCGCGAGCACGGTCAGCTGCACGCTTTGCCCCACGAACAGCGCGTGCTCGCCCTCGGCAAAGGAGATGGTGCGCGTTTCCTCCGTCACGCGCACGGGCACGCTGGCGCTCAGGCCGCTTTCGCATTCGACGATTAAAAGGGTGGAGCCGGACGCAAGGCCGGTCACCGTGCCGTTTTCGTCCACGGCGGCAATGCTTGTGTCCGCCACGCGGTAGGTCACGTTTTCCATGCTCCCGTCAGGCTCAAACACCAGCTCGGTTTCGACTGGCGCGCCCTCGGCCTGCACGGCGTAGCTTTCCTGCGCAAAGGCCACGGAGCTTGGCGGGTCGCACACATAGACCTCCGCCGCGGCAGTCAGCCCGCCGGGAGCCGTCACGGTGACGGTGGCGCGGCCATAATTCATCGCGGTCAAAAGGCCGTTTTCCACCTTCACGATTTTCGGGTCGGAGCTTTCCCATGCAAGCGCGCAGCCGGCTGCGGCGGCAGGCTCGATTTCACACGTGAGCTGGCAGGTTCGATTCTGGCGCGAAAGCACCACGAACGCGCGGCTGACGGCAAGCTTTGTCGGAACGTTCGCCACGGTGACCTTCACCTCGGCGCTTACGCCGTTGGCGGTGTAGGCGCGCACGGTGCATTCGCCCTCGGACAGCGCGGTCACAACGCCGCTCTGGCCGACATGAGCAACGCTCACATCGCTGCTCTCCCACGTCAGCTCGCGGCCTCGGGCGTTGCCGGGGAAGACGTAGGCGTCCAGCGTCTCGCGCTCGCCCGGCGGCAGCAGAAGCGTCTCCGGATACAGCAGAATGGACTGCACGTCCGAGGGCACATACACGCTGGCCGATGCGGTTTTGCCGTTCACGGCCATCACGGTGATGACCGCCGTGCCGTAGCCCACCGCCTTCACCGTGCCCTTGCTGTCCACGGTGGCGACGGTTTCGTCGTCCGATGACCAGCGCACGCGCGAATCGTCCGCGTCGGAATTGATGGTATGGGTGAGGGTGTGCTCACTGCCAAGCTCCAGCTCGATTTCGCTTTCGGACAGCGCAATCGACGTGACGGGACGGCCGGAGACCGTCACGCGCACGGAGGCGCTGTCGCCGGTTTCGATTGTGGCCACAATGCGCGTGCTGCCTGCGGCGCGCGCGGTAATCTTGCCCTTCGCGTCCACCGAGGCCACGTATTCATTGTCGCTCGACCACGTGACCACGTGCTCGATCAGGTTCACCGGCTCCACGGAGACCGAAAGCGTTTTCGTGTCGCCCGGATCCATGGACAGCGTACCCGACGGCGAAAGCGTGAGCGTGTACAGGCCGTCCGCAGCCGCGGAAAATGCCGGAGCCAGAAATGCCATTGCCAAAACCAGCCAAACCGCGATTGAACGCCTGCGCATGTGCCGAGCCTCCCGATGCTTCATCCCGTTTATTATACATCGAATGGAGAAAACAGTCAATATATCTGAAATATTTAAACGAGAAACGAAACACTTTTGAAATAAATAGACGAAGATTTGCGCTTTTCCTCCATTTGCGGTACACTATGAGCAGAATGGAGGGAAACCAATGCTGCTGAATCTTCCGAGGGACGAGGTAAAGGCGTTTCTGCTTGCGGGCGGAGACTGCGAGGCGCTGGGCGCGGATGAATACGTGGCCGATCTGTACGATGCGGAGAGGCCGCTCACGGTCAACCTGAAGGAAACGGAAAAGGGCTTCGAGCTGCTGGCAGCCGCCGAAATGCTGTTTGACGAGGAAATGGACGGCTGGTACATGGGCGAGCGCATCGAGGACGCGGAAAGGGTGGAGCGCGCGCTTCGAAGCGCGATAAACGATGGACGCGCGTGAAACGGACGAGAGCCTTCGCGCGCTGGGCAGCCTGATTCACACGGTCGACCGCAAGCTGGACGGCGAGGGCACGGCGCGTGCGCTGGTGGAATCGGCGGGCGTGGTGCGCTCGGCGTATGAGCTGTCTGCGGATGATTTGCTTTTGTATCCGGGGCTGAGCCGTCCGGCGGCGGAGGCCATCGATCTTATCGACGATTTGAGCCGGGTGCTGGCGCTGGAGGCCTTCGGCAAGCATCCGTCGTTTCGCCGGGCGGCGGACGCGGCGGCGTATTTTTCGGCGCTGATGCTGGGCCGCCGCGTGGAATATTGCTACCTGCTGTGCATGGACGGGCGCGGGCGCATGCTGCGGTGCGAGCTTCTGCAAAGGGGCACGATTGACCGCTCGGCGGTATACATGCGCGACGTGGCGCTGGCGGCTTTGCGCGCGGAGGCGAAATACGCGGTGCTGACCCACAATCACCCGGGCGGCAGCACGGAGCCGTCGCCCGCCGACATTGAGGTTACGCGCGGCGCAATGGAGGCGCTGAAGCTGGTGAACACGGTGCTCGTCGATCACATCATCGTGACCGACCGCGAACCGGCCAGCATCCGCGCCGCCGGGTACATTCCGGAGGAGACGTGGCTTTTGCAGAAGCCGGGCGATCGGCTTTTGGAGGGCTGGCTGAGGAAAAAGGCGTAGCGGAGGGAGGAAGGCAGGCATGGCGGAGATGCGGTGCCCGGAATGCGGAAGGGTTTTCCCCGTGGACGGGGACGCGCCCCGGTTCTGCGCGGCGTGCGGCGCTGCGCTGCACGCGGACGACGGCGGACGGTGCGCGCTTCTGGAGGCCGCCGACGAGGAGCCGGACGCCGCGCGCCGGCGCGAAAGGCTTCTTGCGGCGCGGGAGGCTTGGCCGGACGATTACGAAATCGAGCGGCGGCTTTTCTATATAGGAAGGCTGTATGAGCGCGGCGGGAAGCCGGATTTCTATCGCATTCCGTTCTGGCCGCTGCAGGCGCTGGAGCATCCGCGCGATTTTTCGGCAAGGGAGCGCAGCCGAATGATGGAGGCGTTCTTCGAAAACCCGGAAATTCCGCGCGTGTGCGCCCTCGCGCCGAGCGAGGAGGTCTTCTGGCGCGATTATCTGAACGAAATGGCGAAGGAATACGTGGAGCTGTTCATAAAATGTGCCAGTGCGAACAGCCTGTTTCTGGGCTTTAAGCGTCGGTCGAACGACGTGATGCGGCGCTCGGCGGCGTGCGTGGCTCAGATGCTTCGAAGCATCGAGGAGGGAACGCTCGTGCCGGAGGCGCGCAGGCAAGCGCTGGAGGCGGCGCTGTGGCGCGGCTTTGGGCAGGTGTTCCCGGACGCGGGCGACGCGCTGGCGCAGGCCTGCGGCGGGCGTGTAAAATACCGTCCGGAATCGTGAAAAAACGGAACCAAACCGAAGCCGCATGCGTCAATGAAGCATGGGAAAACGGAGGTATGAAGCGATGAGAAAGCTCTCAAAATGGTTGTGCCTTCTGATGGCGGCCGCGCTGATGATGCCGTCCATGGCGACGGCAGCCGGACTGACCGGCGGCAGCGGCGTGTACGGCGTATACCGCGGAGCAGACGACGCCCTGTATCAGACGTGGTACACCGACCCGCTGGTGACCGGCGGCGCGAGCTACGTCGTGGGCGTGCATGACGGAAACGCCTATTATCAGACGGCGAACGAGGACGGCGCGACCAGCGCGCTGTATCGCGTGGCCGTCAACCTTCTGCCGGATACGATCAAGGCCGGTGAGGAGCAAACCGAGGAGGAAGTCAAGGCCGGCGTGACCGGCGAGCCGGAGCTGCTTGCCGAATCGGTTTCGGGACACGCGCTGCTGGATGAGGTGAGCGGCTACGTCTACTATGTGGACGGCGCCGACACGAAGAGCGTCCATGTGCTTGCATGGTATCCGACCCTCGGCAAGGTGGACGTGGTGGCCTGCACCTGCGAGGAGCCGGTGCTTGCGCTGTCCATGTCGGTAAACGGCCCCGTGCTCACGTGCCAGAGCGGGCGTTTCCTGTATATACAGCTGCTGGGGCGCAGCGTGTCCATTCCGGATGACGAGGAGCCCGTGACCGAGAGCCAAATGGCCTCCGGCGTGGAAATCCTTTTGACCGAATCCGGCAAGCTCAGCCTGCGGCTGGACGCGGTGAACAACCTCATGCTGCCCATCGCGGAGGACGTGAACGCGTTCGCCGTGTATGACGGCGCGGTATACTATCAGCGCCGCACCCGCTGGATGACGGAAATCGCGCGCTTTGACCTGACCAGCCGAAACAGCGAGGTCATCTGCCGCATGCTGCGCGAGCTGATGCCTCAGCTCGTGGCCGCGGGCGAGTATCTTTATGTGATTGACACCGAATACACCGTCTATCGCATGAGCCCAACCTCCGGCAAATACGCAACCTATATGCTTCTGAAGGAAAACTACGCCAGCGTACCGGAGTATGAGCCGCTACTTGCCTCCGCAGGCGAGGAGCTGGTGATTTACGACTGCCTGAAGGACGGCGGAACCGAGGAAAACGCGCAGTTCTACTATCATGTGTACGTCGGCTCCACCGACCGCACGTCTCCCACGCCCACGCCTGAACCGACGGCAACGCCGACCGCGACGACCGCGGTCGTGTACAAGGACTTGAAGCGCAAAGACCGCAATACGGACGTGAAGAACCTGCAGGAGAAGCTGATCGAGCTGGGCTATCTGGACGATACCGCCGACGGCATCTTCGGCGAAAAGACGCAGGTTGCCATTGAGCAGCTGCAAAGCGATCTGGGCATGTCCGTGACCGGCGTGGCCACCGCCGAGCTGCAGCGGATGCTGTTTGCGGGCGAAATTTCCGCCTACAATCCCTATCTGCCGCTGACGCGCGGAGATAAGGGCACCCGCGTAACCCGCATGCAGACCAAGCTGAAGGCGCTGGGCTATTATGCCGGCACGGCCGACGGCGTATACGGCAGCGGCACGGAAAAGGCCGTCGCCGCCTTCCAAAAGCAGGAGGGTCTAACCGAAACCGGTCAGGCCGACGAGGAAACTCTGAAGGCGCTCTTCTCGGAGAGCGCCTCCCAGAACCTCAGCTACATAGAGCTTCAGAGCGGCGACAGCGGAATACGCGTCGCCGAACTTATTAACCGGCTGATGGAGCTGTACTACCTGCCCAGCACCGCCGAGGGCGACGAATACACCTCGCAGGTGGCGCGCGGCGTGCGGCACTTCCAGCAGCAAAACGGCTTCCGGGCGAACGGCGTCGCCTCCGTGGCCATGCAGGAGGCGCTGTTTGACGAGGACGCGCCCGAATACGACGGCTACGTCACCCTCGTGCCCGGCGACCGCAGCCAGCGCGTGCGCGAGCTGCAGGCGCGCCTGATTCGGCTGGGCTACCAGACCGGCTATACCGACGGCGTATACGGCAGCAAAACGAAGGCGGCCGTGGCCGCCTTCCAGAAGCGCGCCGGGCTTACCGCAACCGGTACCGCCGACGAGGCGACGCAGCGCGCGCTGTTTAAGGTGAGCGCGCCCACCGCCGCCACATCCACCCCGACGCCCACCGCCACGCCCGACCCGTTCTGGTCGCTCGGCAGCGGCGTCGCCGTGAAGGCGACGGCGGACGGCACGAAGGTGTTCGAGTCCCCGTCCACGGACTCCGCACTGCTGGGCACGGTAAAAACGACAACGCAACTGACACTGCTTGCGACGAACAGCACGTGGGGACGCGTGCGCAATTCGCTCGGCGAGGTCGGCTATATCCTGATGGCGAACCTCGTTTACGTCGATCCCACCCCCACCGCGACGGC
>CAZMGO010000005.1:0-20021 GCA_964565845.1 uncultured Oscillospiraceae bacterium
CCGCGGCGCTGGGGCTGATGTTCCTCCTCTTCCGCCGCGAATCCGCCGGGCTGATTCTGATGTGGATTCCTCCGTTTGCGCTGATCATCGCCGCACCGTGGCTTACGTGGCTGGCGGCGCGCTGCATACAGCCGCTGGAGGAGGCCTTCCACCGCCGCTTCTTTCGCATGGCGCAGAAAAGGCTCGCGTCGCGGAAAAACCTGATTAAAATCGGCATCACCGGCAGCTACGGAAAGACCAGCACGAAATTCTGCCTGCAGGCCATCCTGTCCGTAAAATACAACGTGTATGCGCCCAAGTCCTCAATCAACACGCCGATGGGGCTTTCCAAGGTAATCAACGAGGAGCTGACCGACGCGCATCAGGTGTTTATCGCCGAAATGGGCGCGCGCCACGTGGGCGACATCCGCGAGCTGGTGGAGCTGGTGCATCCCCGCTACGGCGTGCTCACCAGCGTCGGCCCCCAGCATCTGGAAACCTTCGGAGACGTAAAAACCGTCGCCAACACCAAGTTTGAGCTGATCGAGGGGCTTCCCAAGAATGGCGTAGGCATTTTCGCCGCCGATGACGGCGAGGTCGACAAGCTGTACGAGCGCGCGAAATGCGAGCGCCGCCGCGTCGGCATCAGCGAGACCGGCATGCTGAACCTGCGCGCCGAGAACATTCAGAGCGGCCCGTTCGGCTCCCGCTTCACGCTGATTACGGAGACCGGTGAGCGCATAGACTGCGAAACGAAGCTGCTCGGCCGCCACAACATTTCCAACATCGTGGTCTGCTGTCAGGTCGCCCGCGAGCTTGGCATGACGCTGGCGGAAATCGCCGAGGGCGTGAAGCGCGTTCAGCCCGTCGAGCACCGGCTGCAGCTGCTGCCCGGCGCAATGAACGTAATCGACGACGCGTTCAACTCCAACCCCGTGGGCGCGCAGCGCGCGCTCGGCGTTCTGAAGGAGTTCCCCGGCCGTCACCTGATTATCACCCCCGGCTTTGTGGAGCTGGGCGAAAACGAAAAGGAATTCAACTATCAGCTGGGCAGACAGATTGCCGATGCCTGCGACGCGGCGATTCTGGTCGGCCCGAAGCACACCGCGCCGATCAAAAAGGGAATGCTGGATTCCGGCTTCCGCGCGGACGACGTCAAGGTCGTTCGAACGCTGGAGGAGGCCACGGCGCTGATTCGCACCTTCGCCGGCAACGGCGACACGGTTCTGTTTGAAAACGACCTTCCCGACAATTATACGGAATAGGAAAGGAAGCCTGAAGCATCATGAAAATCAGACTGGCGCTCATATACGGCAGCCGCACCTGTGAGCACGACGTTTCCATCATCTCCGCCCTGCAGGCGGCGCAGCATGTGAATCCGGATGATTACGATCTGATCTACGTCTACATCGACCAGAACGGCGAATGGTACACCGGCGAAAGGCTGGCGGACATCTCGCTGTATCGCAGCTTTGACAAGCGCGCCGTCGTGCGCGTGATTCCCATGGGCGTGGAGGGCAAGCTGCGTCTGATGCAGCATCCCGACGATAAGCTGCTGCCCATCGGCCGCCTGCGCCAGATTGCCGAGGCGGACGTGGTTATGCCCGTCATGCACGGCATGAACGGCGAGGACGGCACGCTTCAGGGCATGCTGGAGCTGTGGAACGTTCCCTACACCTCCTCCGGCGTGCTCGGCTCCGCGCTGGGCATGGACAAGCTCGCCATGAAGCGCATGTTCAAGGCCTGCGGCTTCCCGGTGCTCAAGGACGTGTGCGTGGAGCGCAGCGAATGGAAGCGCAATCGCACGGGCGTGCTGAGCCGCGTGATGAACGAGCTTGCCTTCCCCGTGTACGTAAAGCCCTCGAACCTCGGCTCCTCCATCGGCATCAACCGCGCCGACAACCAAAACGGTCTTGAGGACGCCATCGACATCGCCGTGTCCTACGACCGCCGCGTGCAGGTGGAGGCCGGCATTCAGGATTTGATGGAAATCAACTGCGCCGTGCTCGGCTACGGCGGAGACGCCATGGCCTCCGTGACCGAAATGCCCGTGCGCTGGTCGGACTTCCTGTCCTTTGACGAAAAATACCTGCGCGGCGCCAAGGGCGGCGCGAAGGGTGCAAAGAGCGCGCCCAGCAAGGGCATGTCCTCGCTCAGCCGCCAGATGCCCGCGCCGATCAGCCCGGAGCTGACGCACCGCGTGGAGGGGCTGGCCATCGAGGCGTTCAAGGCGCTGGACTGCAAGGGCGTCGCCCGCATCGATTTCCTGTATGACAAGGCATCCGGCGAATTGTACGTCGGCGAGATCAACACCATCCCCGGCTCTCTTGCGTTTTACCTTTGGGAAGGCCGCGGCATTTCCTTCGAGCGCATGATCGACATGATGGTCGAATACGCCTTCCGCGCAAATGCCGACCGAAACGAAAACGTTTTCTCCTATCATTCCGCCATCCTGAACGGCGCATCCGGCGCAAAGGGCGCCAAGCGCTGACCATGCCTTCGCCCCGCCCCTTCACCGGGGCGGGATTTAGCGTGCGTGTGAATCCGGAAAAAGGGAAACGGCATTTCCCATTTCAGGCGGTTTTCCCTCCGCTCCGGGCGAAACACACACGTATTTTTTTCTAAAAGTCACTTTTTTAGCAAAATAGTCATTTACAAACACCACAGATTGTGGTATACTGTCATTTGTCCGAATGATTCTGTCATTTTTGGCCTGACATATCGGCACAGCATTCCAGAAGGAGATGGTATCCTTGAATACGACGGCAGTCCGCTCCCGGAAGAAGAAAGGTGAAGCCAGTACCGGCTCGTCCTTCGACAATCTGGAGATTTTCCTTCTCCATCTTCCAACGACGATTTGGTACCTGATTTTCTGCTACGCCCCGATGTTCGGCGTCGTCATCGCATTCAAAAACTATAAGCCGCTTCCCGGCGTAAGCTTTATCTACAATTTGTTTGCGAAGTGTGAATGGAGCGGCCTGGAGAACTTCAAGTTCCTCTTCTCCAGCAGCTACTTCAGCACGATGATGCGCAACACCATCGTATACAATATCATCTTCATCGTGCTGGCCATCATCATTCCCGTGTCGCTGGCCATCATGATCTCCCAGCTGTATTCCAAGAGGCTTGCGAAGGTCTGCCAGACGATGATGTTCCTGCCGCACTTCCTCTCGTGGGTTGTCATCAGCTACTTCGTCTACGCCTTCCTTGCAACGGACGCCGGTCTGTTCAACAACGTCGCCAAGGCACTCGGCGTCGGCGACCCCAAGCACCAATGGTATCATGACGTCGGCTTCTGGACGTGGTTCCTCGTCTTCCTGAATGTATGGAAGGGCATGGGCTACAACATGGTTGTGTACATGGCCTCCATCAGCGGCATTGACGCCGAGCTGTACGAGGCGGCGCTGATTGACGGTGCGTCCAAGTGGCAGCAGACGATTTACATCACTCTGCCGCTCCTTCGCCCGATCATCTCCATCATGTTCATCATGGCCGTCGGTAGCATCTTCAGAAGCGACTTTGGTCTGTTCTATCAGGCAACCCGCAACTCCGGCTCACTGGTCAATATCACGCAGACGATTGACGTATACATCTACAAGGCGCTTCTTGTAAACCCGGACATCAACCTTTCCTCGGCCGCCTCGCTTCTGCAGTCCGTGTTCGGCTGCATCACCATCGTGGTGGCAAACAAGGTTGTAAAGAAGATCGACCCCAACGCCGGCCTGTTCTGATCGGGCGGAAAGGAGAAACGTACCATGGCAAAGAAACAGCAGGACGCAACGCTGAAATACAGCCGCGTCTCTCCCGTTACAAATGTAATCTTCAGTGCGATTTTTATCATTCTCGCGCTTCTGTGCTTTCTGCCGGCTCTGCTGGTCTGCATCGTTTCCTTTTCGTCGGAGGCTTCGGTTCTGCATAAGGGCTACAGCTTTTTCCCGGAGGCTTGGAGCGTCAGCAGCTACGTCTATCTGGCTCGCCAGGCAGACTACGTGGGACGCGCGTTCCTCAACTCCATCGGCATTACCATTGTCGGCACGTGCCTCGGCTTGGTTCTGTGTTCCACGATGGGCTATGCGCTGTCCCGCCCGAACTACCGGCTGCGCGGGTTCTTCACGTGGTTCGTGTTCATCCCGATGCTGTTCTCCGGCGGTCTGGTTGCCAGCTACATGATCAACGCGCAGGTGCTGAATCTGAAAAACACCTATTGGGTGCTGATTCTGCCGATGTGCTGCTCAAGCTTCTATATCGTCATCATGCGCACGTTCTTCCAGACGACGGTTCCCGACGCGATTATTGAATCCGCCAAGATTGACGGCGCGCGCCAGACCCGCATCTTCGTGCAGATCGTGCTGCCCATCTCCCTGCCCGCCATCGCGACAATCGGCCTGTTCTTCACCTTCGCCTATTGGAACGACTGGATGCTGGCCAAGTACTACCTGAACTCCAACGCGCAGGATCTCTATCCGCTGCAGTACGTGCTGATTGCGCTGGAAAGCAACATCGACTTCCTTACCCGCAACCAGCAGTTCATGGGCCCGGGCGAAGCGGTCGACATTCCCAGCGAGACAATCCGCATGGCCATGGTTATGATCGGCGTCATCCCGATTGCCTGCTCGTATCCCTTCTTCCAGAAGTACTTCATCTCCGGTCTGACGATCGGCGCCGTGAAGGGATAAGCCTCATCGATTATGACAGCCTTTCGCTGTTGTAATAATAAAAAAGGAGGGTTTCAGAAATGAAGAAACTCGCATCTCTCGTACTGGCACTGATGCTCGTTCTGTCTGTCTGCTCTTTCGCGGGCGCTGAGGACGACGTAATCAAGCTGACCTGGGCCATGGGCACCGGCAGCACCGCGCCGAAGGACAACGCGATGGTTCTCGAAGCGCTGAATGAAATCAGCCGCGAGAAGATCGGCGTTGAAGTCGACATCCAGTACTTCACCAACGACCAGCTGCAGAACTCCATTCAGTCGGGCGAAGTTTTCGACATGTACTACACCTGCTCCTGGTACAACAACTTCAACGTGGCCGTTTCCAACAAGCTGTTCGCCAACATCGCGGACTACGTGAAGGAGTGGACGCCTGACCTGTACGCCACGATGCCCGAAACCGTTTGGGATCTGGCCAAGTCCTCCGACGGCGGCCTGTACGCCATCCCGGTAAAGAAGGACTACTGCCCCGAGCTCTTCATCGTCTATCCCGCCGACAAGGCTGCGGAACTGGGCTTCGAAATCCCCGATCACATCGATGCGTGGGATGAGCTGACCGACTTCCTCGTTGCCTGGAAGGCCACTCTGGACGAGAACGACTACCCGGTCATGATCGGTGGCCAGCCCGCCGGCATGGAAACCTCCTTTGACTTCATCGATCGTACCCCGATGATCGGCGTTGTGTTCGGAACCACCGAGGTCGTTCACGTGACCGAGGATCCCGTCATCATGGAGCGCTATCGCACCATGCACAAGTGGTATGAGCTGGGCCTCATCAACCCCGACGCCGCTCAGCTGTCCGAAGATGCTATCGACAGCAAGCATGAGCACCTGCACTTTGTTCAGGCGTGGGACGGCTATGACTACAGCGTATCCTACGGCTACAACTGCGAAATGACCCGCTATGCTGGCCCGCTGCTCTCCACCGACGGCGTTCAGGGCTCCATGAATGCGTTCTCCATCACCCTGGAAAACGATCTCGAGCGCTTCGAAGCTGCGATGAAGTATCAGGAGCTCGTCAACACCGATAAGCTCTACCGCGACACCCTCCGCTACGGCGTACAGGGCTATCACTGGAACTACGTCACCGAAGAAGAGAATCCCGACTGCGCGGGCGGCGTTCTGAAGACCCAGGTCGGCAACGACAACTACAGCCCGTGGCCGTTCTCTCAGGGCTCCTACTCCCTCGCTTCCATCGCTGTGAGCCAGGATCAGGTGGACGGCACCGCAAAGGCTCCCGTCATGAATCAGTGGGATCTCTACTTCGCGAACTGCGAGAATGCTGAAGTTTCCGCCATCTGCGGCTTCACCTTCGACAGCTCCAAGTGGACCTCCAACTACGCCGAGATCTCCGCGATCAAGGACGAGTACTACAAGAACTACGCCTCCGGCACCACCGACATCGACGAAATCTACGATGAGATGATGGAGAAGATGTACGCTGCCGGCCTGCAGGACATCATTGATGACGCTCAGGCTCAGCTCGACGCTTACCTCGCCTCCAAGTAATTTCCTCGCGTAACCCCCTGCCCTCCGTCCTCGGACGGAGGGCATTTCGTTTGTCAAAGAGAATCTGGGGAAGGAGCTTTCCCCCCGCCAGATTTTGCTTGAGTCCCTCGGATTCCATCCGAAAAATCGCACGCCCCCGGGTTCCGTTGGTATTCGAGGGAGTCTTATCGCTCTCTCCATCCTCCGGCGGAGGCTCTCATCCGGCGTATTCCATCCAAAACAAAACGCCCGGCAGGGAGAAGCCATATTCTCCCGCCGGGCGCATGCGCATGATATTTACGCGTTCAGAACGAACGCCTTGTAGCCCTTGTAGGCCTCGTACAGGTCAGCCTTGGAGATGATCTCCCACGGCGCGTGCATGCTGAGCACGGCTACGCCGGAATCGACCACGTTCATGCCATAGAGCGCACAGATATAGGCAATGGTTCCGCCGCCGCCCTGATTGACCTTGCCAAGCTCGGCCGTCTGGAAGAACACGCCGCCCTCGTCCATCACGCGGCGCACGTCCGCCAGATATTCGGCGTTGGCATCGTTGGAGCCGGACTTTCCGCGCGAGCCGGTGTACTTGTTGAAGCACACGCCGCGGCCCAGATACGCGCTGTTCTTCTTGTCAAACGCAGACCCGAAGTTGGGGTCATAGCCCGCGGACACGTCGCAGGACAACATGCGGCTGTTGGTCAGCGCGCGGCGCAGACGCAGGTCGCCCTCTTCGCCGTGAAGCGCCATCATTTCGGCAATCGCGTTCTCGAAGAAGCGGGCACGCATGCCGGTCGCGCCGACGGAGCCGATTTCCTCCTTGTCGGTGAGGATGCAGCACACGGTCTTTTCCGGCACGGTGTCAATATCGAACATGGCCTCCAGCTGCGCATAGGCGCAAACGCGGTCATCATGACCATAGGCCAGAATCATGGAGCGGTCAAAGCCCAGCTCGCGCGCCTTGCCGGCGGGTACGACCTCGATTTCGGCGGAAAGGAAATCCTCCTCCTCGATGCCGTACTTGTCCGCAATCAGCTTCATCGCGTTGCGCTTGACGGGCTCCTTTTCCTCATCGTTCAGCGGCGCGCCGCCGATGATCACGTCCAGCTGTTCGCCCTCGATTACGTCGCTGGCCGCCTTGCCCATGCGGTCATGGCTCAGGTGAATCAGAAGGTCGCTGATGCAGAACACGGGGTCGTTCTCATCCTCGCCCACGGAGATGGTTACGACCGTGCCGTCCTTCTTCGCAACGACGCCATGCAGCGCCAGCGGAATGGTGACCCACTGATAGTTTTTGATGCCGCCGTAATAATGCGTGTCCAGATACGCCAGACCGCCGTCCTCATACAGCGGATTCTGCTTCACGTCCATGCGCGGGGAATCGATGTGCGCGCCCAGAATGTTGATTCCCTTCTCCATGGGCGCTTTTCCGATGATGAAGAGCATGATGCTCTTGCCCATCCAGTCGGAATATACCTTGTCGCCGACCTTCAGCGCCTCGCCGCGCGCGATTTTGTCCTCCAAGCTGGTGTAGCCCTTCGCCTCGGCCAGCTTCACAACCTCGGTCACGCACTCGCGCTCGGTTTTGCCGTTGTCAAGAAATGCGCGATAGCGCGCGCTTACCTGCTCAAGATGGGCGCGCTGCGCGTCCGAATAGGATTTCCATGCAACTTCCCGTTCCATTATTCAGCCTCCGTTCATACGGTTTGTCCCAATGATACCACACGTCGCCCACGACTGAAACAGCCGCCCGGTAAAATTTACGCCTTTCCCGCCCGGTTTCGCAGTCCCGTGCCGATGAAGCCGACCTGCGAAAAGTCCTCCATGTTGTGACGGATAATGTAGTCGATGTATCCGATTACAAGCTTCGCCGTCAAAAGATACCCTGCGGCGTTCATGTGCCCGCCAAGGAAGAAATTCGCATGAAACGCCTCGTCATATACCGGCGCATGCGCACGCAGATCGAGCACGTAGGTGTTTTTAAAGCGCGCCGCCATGGCATGCATCAGCTTTGCATGCGCGTCCGACAGGCGCACGCGCTCAGGCTCGTCCGAGTCACGCGGAATCGTCATCAGGAAGAACTTCGCGTCCGGGCGAATCTGCTTCAGGCGGCTGATCAGCTGGCCATAATACCCGGCGAACGTGCGCTCGTTGCGCGTCCAGTCCTCGTGCACATCGTCCATCGTGCCCATGTCCATCTTGCGTCCAAACAAATCGTTCAGCCCCAACGCAACGATATACGCGTTGCAGGCCAGCTGCGGATTCCAGAAATCGTTCTGAGCCGCGAAGCTTTCGCAGTATTCCTGCGCCGTCATGCCTCCGCGCGAGAAATTGCGCGCCGTGACGCCTGCCATTCGCGCCATGTACTGACCCCATGAATAGTCAAAATAATCGTGATAGCCCTTTCCGCCCTCCGAATTCGTGCTCTCGAATTCGCCGGAGGACAGGCTGTCTCCCACGCAGCCGATCGTGCGCAGAATGCCCACCATGCCTCCGTCTGCGGGAATGAATTCAAGCGGCTTTTCACGGTTCAAAAAATCCGGGCTGAACCGGCGCATCATGTCTTCCGTGGCAATCATCGTTTCTTCCTCCTGCATTTTTCGTTTTCTTCCCTATTTTACACCAATCCGCGCAAAAACGCAACGGTACCGGTCATTTCATTGATAGATCTCCGCCATACGCTGAATGCGCCGACGCAGCTTTTCGCGAACGTGCGCCGGCGCGACGCATTCGCACCGGTCGCCGAGGGAAAGCAGACGATCGTAATAATACTCCCTGTCGATAAACGGGAAGCGCACAAGGTAGTGCTCGTCCCCGTCCGGCGTGAAGCGGTCGAACGCGCAGTACTCCATCACCCTGTCCGCCGCGGACACATGCACGCGCAGGATGATTTCCAGCTGTTCGCCCGCAGTGATCTCGCCGGTGTCCAGCTCGGGCTTCGGCGCCTCGCGCGGAAAAAAGCCCTCCTCCCGCGTTTGCACGTTAAGCATGCGCGACAGCCGAAACAATCGATAGTCGTTTCGCAGAAGGCAATAGCACTGAACATACCATTGGTCGCCCTTCAGCACCAGCCGATACGGCTCCGCCGTGCGCTCCGTGCGATTTCCGAAGCGATCCAGATAGGCAAACGTCATAAGGCGGCTCGTCTCCAGCGCCGTCTCCACCGTTTCCAGCGTCTGCTTGGAGCGCCCGTCGCCCAGCCATGGCTCCGGGTCAATCACAAGCTGCGCCGCGCGCCGCTCGATTTCTCCCGCCCGTCCGTCGGGCAGAAGCCCGCGCAGCTTCGAAAGCGCCTGCGCCAGCGCGTCGGTGCGCAGCATGGCCGACAGGTTTGAAAGCCCTGCCAGCAGCGCCGAATGCTCGTCCGCCGAAAACATCCTGCCCTCCAGCCGGTATCCGGGCATCAGCTCGATGCCGCCCTTCACGCCGCCGATCGAGCGCACGGGAATGCCCGCCGCGCAAAGCGTGTCAATATCCCGGTAAACCGTGCGAACCGATACCTCCAGCCGGTCGGCTATGTCCTGTGCGCGCACGCGCTTGCCCTCCAGCAGCATCACGAGAACGCTCATTACCCGGTCACTCTTCATGAGGTTGCCCCTTTCTTTTTTCTTATTATGAATGACTGACAGGCTGCTGTCAAGGATTATCTGCGATAATCAATCCGATGCAAACGAATGGAGTATGTTGCCATGTACAACGTGTATCTTTATCTGCCCGATGCCCTCGCTGATTGGGAAATCGGCTATTTAACTGCGGAATTGCACTCGAAACGCTTCTTTCGAACGGGCGCGCCGCGCGTAGAAGTGCGAACCATCGCCCTCACCGCTGAACCCGTGCGAACGATGGGCGGCCTTTGTGTCCTTCCCGACGGCACAATGGATGAGCTGACCCTTGACAGCCGCACCGTTCTCCTGCTTCCCGGCGCCGGGAACGAAGCGAGCTATGGCGCAGCCACCGAAGCGGCGGCGCGCCTGCTGGACTGCGGCGGCACGGTATGCGCCATCTGCGGAGCCACCGTCGCGCTGGCAAACGCCGGGCTGCTGGATTGCCGCCCGCACACCAGCAACGGCGCAGGCTTTCTGGAGGCCTTCTGCCCCGGCTATAGGGGGCAGTCGTTCTATGTCAACGTACCGTCCGTTTCGGACAACGGGCTGATTACCGCCGGCGCAGCCGGCTCGCTCCTGTGGACAAAGCAGATTCTTGAACGGCTGGACGTGTTTCACCCCGATGCGTTGAACGCGTGGTACGACTATTTCGCAACCGGCGAGGCACGGCATTTCTTTGCGCTGATGCAAAGCCTGCCCTCCGCGCAAGAAAACAGACTATAGTCTGTTGTATCAAAAAATATCTTGCGAAAAACAAACTATAGTCTGTTTTTCGCAAGATATTTGCTATTTCTTTTTGCGCGCGTGAGCCTGAATGCGGCGATTCATCCAGTCCCGCAGGAAGTACGTGAGGACGAGATTGAGCAGCATCGAAATCAGCTTGCTCAGCAGGTACTGCATGCCCTCCCCCAGCGCGTTCAGCAGCTTATGGTAGAGCACGTACACCGCCGCATCCTGCACGGCTAATCCCAGACAAAACGTCGCCGCATACGCCGCCGCGCCGACGACGGTATGCTTCATGCGAAATGCGTGGCGCGTCGTCAGATGATAATGCGCGAAGCCGCCCAGAATCAGGCTGACGGTATTCGCCAGCACGATTCGCTCCGGCAGCCAGCCCAAAATCAGCCAGCCGAGCAGCATTTCGCCGAGCGTCGTCACGAGACTGCACAAAAGATATACGATTGGCTGACGACTGCGCTTCAGAAATTCCCGCACGTTATCGTCCCGCGTCCATCACGGCATCCACGGCGTCCATAAACGCCGCGCGCATGCCTGCCTTTTCCAGCGCCTGCACACCGCGAATCGTCGTGCCGCCGGGCGAACACACCGCGTCCTTCATCTGGCCGGGATGCGCGCCCGTCTTCAGCTGTAAGGCTGCCGCGCCCAGTGTCATCTGTGAAGCCAGCTCGTAGGCCAGCGCGCGCGGAACGCCGTGCTTCACGGCCGCGTCGGCCAGCGCCTCCAGCATCATGGCCACGAACGCCGGGCCGCAGCCCGCGACCGCCGAGCCAATGTCCATCAGGCTCGAGGGAACCTCCAGCACCCGCCCCATCCTCTCAAAGCGCCGCCGCACGTCCGCATATTCCGCCTCGCGCAGCGAATGCGCATCCTCAAACAGGAACGTGCCCGCGCCAACCTCGCACGGCGTGTTGGGCATGATATACAGATAGCGCGTGCCGCGCGCAAGCAGCGTCTTCATTCGCGCGAAATCGTATCCGGCAACGACGGACAGCACCGTTTTCCCGGCAAGCTCCTCCCGATGCGCAGAAATCAGCGCCTCGATGTGCTTCGGCTTCACGGCAAACAGCACCGCGTCGCACGCATTCAGCAGCGTCTCCACCGATTCGCACACCTGAAAGCCCTTTTCCTGCGCGAACGCATTCAGAATTTCGGGATGATGCCCGCACGCGTACACACGCTCGGCAGGCATGCCTTCAAAGTCAATCAGCCCGCGAATCAGCGCCGAGCCCATATGGCCCGCGCCGATTACTCCCAATCGATTCATTCGCCCTTCTCCTCCCGCAGCTTTTCGAGCCACGCGCTGAGCTCCTCCTTTTTCTCGCGCAGCACGTTCATATACGCGCGCGCCGTATCCACCTGCTCGCGCGCCAGCTGCCCATATTGCACGGAGGCCACGCGCACAAACTGCACCGCCAGCTCCGCCAGCATGCGCCGTTCCTCCGGATCCAGATTCCTTGTCGCCGCAAGAATCGGCGGCAGGCTGCCGCGAAAATCGCGAATCAGCTGTCCGACGGAACGAACCTCGCTCGCGCTAAGCACCTCGTACACCGTGTCGGCAAAGCGGCGGCGCTTCTCCGTGTCCATTTGGTTCAGCCACTGGCGAATCGACTCGTTCATGCAGTCGCTCGCCGCCGTCGTGTGCTGAAGATAGGCAAAGTCCTCTCCCCTCAGCTGCCACGAGTAGGGATTGTGCTGCCACAGGCCGTGCGCGTCGCTGTCGACGATGCGATAGGCATCCCCGTGCTCCAGCAGCATGCCAATGATGCTGGACTTGGGAATAAACGTCCGAATCCGATTCTCCACGCGCCGATAGCCCGCCGATTGCAGCGTCGCAAGGTCGTGCCCCGGGCCGTCGTTGTTGAACACGTTCAGAATGCGCCCTTGTACATCCTCCCCGGCAAACGCCGCGGCATACACCGCCAGATTTCCGCCCTTGGAATGCCCGCCGACATGCAGCGGACACGCCAGCACGTCGGCCACCTGCTTCAGGTATCGAACGGCCTCCAGCTGCGCAGGCACGGGCGCGGCAAAGGCAAGGTTGAAATCCTCCTTCCAGCCGACAAGCGTCGAATCCGTTCCGCGGAAGGAAACATACGCCGTCCCGTCCGGAAGAAGCAGCGTGACGGCGGCAAACTGCAGCGTCTGCACGGGGTCAAAGTGATCCACAAAATGATACGCCACGATGTCCCCATACCGTGCGGAGGCGGCCATCCGGTTCAAAAGCTCGCCGTCCGGCCGCTTCACGCCGCCCGTCAGATACGGTCTCAGCGCGCTCAGCCGCCCCGGCATTCGCGCCGCGGCGCCGGAAAAATCACAATACGACAGCTCCGCAAAAATCAGGTTGTCCACCGCGCCGAACGGAAGCTCCGCCATGGACGTATTTCCATAGCGCGCAATGTAATCAAGCATGTTGGCCAAAGCGTCTTCCGTCCCTTCTATTCAAGCGCGCTCCGCAGAATCTGCGGGAAGAGCGCCCTTCTGACGAATTTCCGATACCGGTTTTCCTCCTCCATGCGCCCGCTGACCAGCGACTTGCCGCACACCGTGTTGTCGGACACGCTGAGCAGCGCCGCGCAGGGAAGCCCCGCGACGCGCGCGGCGGCAAATGCCGCGGCGCTCTCCATCTCAATGGTATTTACCCCCATCGCCAAAATCTCATCGATGTGGGCGTACTGCGGGAAGATGCAGTCGATGCTGAAGTTCCGCCCAACATGGCAGCGCACGCCGTTTTCCGCGCTCACCCTTTGCGCCGCGCGCAGAAGCGTTTCATACAGTGCCGCGTCCGGCCATGCGCGCGTGCCGAAGGGATCCTCCGTCAGCGAATCCGACAGATACCGGCTCGCGCCGTCCCCGCAAACGCTGTATTCCGGAACCACAATGTCTCCAATGCCGATTTCCGGGCTGAGAGAGCCTACGGAACCGATGAAGAGCAGCCTTCTGCACGCCGTCAGGCCCAGCGCAAGCACCACGTCCATCAGCACGGGCGCGCCGATGCCGGTTCGGATATACGTAAAGCCGCCCGAGGAAGCTTCAACGTCCCACACCCGAATCGCCGAAAAGTCCGACGCGCTCAGGTATCGCGCATTTCCAAGCCCCGGCATGGACGCAGGCTCCCACCACGGCGCAAGAATCACGCCTTCGCGAATCGACTCCCGGCTCACGCCCAGCATATGCATGCAGATGTCCGCCTCGGTGGAGCCAAACCGGCGCATGCCGTCAATCAGCGTCCGATATTCCATGCCGCTTCCTTTCAAATGCCGTCATCCGCGATGTCTTCTCGTAAATTCCCCAATGCGGCGCACGGCCTCGGTAATGTTCTCCAGCGACGAGGCGTACGAACATCTCACATAGCCCTCGCCCGTTTCGCCGAATGCGTCGCCGGGCACGCACGCCACGTGCTCCTCCTCCAGCAGCCGCACGCAGAACTCCTGCGACGTCATGCCGGTCGATCGAACGCACGGGAACGCGTAGAACGCGCCCAGCGGCTCATGCGTTTCCAGCCCCGCCGCGCGCAGGCCGTCCACGATTACGCGCCTGCGGCGGTCATACTGCCGAACCATGCGCTTCACGTCGGCAAAATCGGTTTCCAGTCCGCTCTTCAGCGCCTCCACCGCGGCATACTGCCCCGCCGTGGGCGCGCACATAATCGTATACTGATGCACGCGCAGCATCACGTCCAAAATTTCCTTCGGCGCGCAGGCATAGCCCATGCGCCAGCCCGTCATGGCGAAGGCCTTGGAAAAGCCGTTCAGCGTAATCGTTCGCTCCCGCATACCCGGAATCGACGCGAACGCGACATGCGGACAGCCGGTATAGGTAAGCTCGGCATAGATTTCGTCGGCAATCACGATAATGTCCGTGCCCTCCAGCGCCGCCGCCAGCGCCCGCATGTCCTCCGGTTCCATCACGCCGCCGGTGGGATTGTTCGGATACGGGAAGATTACCGCCTTAGTTCGCGGCGTAATTTTCTCCCTCAGCATATCCGCCGTCAGGCGGAACCCGTTTTCCGCCGTCGTTCTCACCGGCACGCACACGCCGCCGGCAAACACCACGCAGGGCATATAGGATACATAGCTGGGGTCGGGAACCAGCACCTCGTCGCCCGGCTCAATCAGCGCGCGCAGCGCAAGATCAATGCCCTCGCTCGCGCCGACCGTAACCATGATTTCGCTCGCGGGGTCATAGCGCACGCCGAAGCGCGCCTCATACTCGGAAATCAGGCGCGTAAGCTCCTTGAGACCCCGGTTGGACGTATAATGCGTATGCCCCGTGCGCAGCGAATAAATCGCCGCGTCCGAGCAGCGCCACGGCGTGGTAAAGTCCGGTTCGCCCACGCCCAGCGAAATCACGTCCTTCATCTCGCTCACAATATCGAAAAACCTTCGAATGCCGGATGGCGGAACCCTCCGCACCCGCCCGCACAGAACACGCTCGTAGTTCACGGGCTCACCTGCAGTCTGTCGTCCGGCTCACCCTTCATCATGGTTACGCCGTCCTGCTTGTATTTCTTCAAAACGAAATGCGTGGCGGTAGAGAGCACATGCTCGATGGTGGACAGCTTCTCCGCCACAAACAGCGCCAGCTGCTTGATGTTCGTGCCCTCCACAATCACCATCAGGTCATACGCGCCGCTCATCAGATAGACGCTCTTTACCTCCTCAAAGCGATAAATCCGCTCGGCAATCGCGTCAAAGCCCTCGTCGCGCTGGGGCGTCACGCGCACCTCAATCAGCGCCTGCACCTTGTCGTCCCGCACCAAATCCCAGTTTACCATGGCGGGATATTTCAAAATCACAAGATCGCGCTCCAGCCGCGCAATCACGCTTTTCACCTCGTCCGCCCCGCGCCCGGTCATCACGGCAATGCGCTCGGGCGTCGTGCGCGCGTCCTCCGAAAGAATTTCAAGCACCGATACGTCGAATTCGCTCAGCATAAAAGCCCTCACTTTTTTATTTGAACAAAATCATGTACAGAACGACGCCAATCGCGGCAATCAATCCGCCCAGCACGGGATAGGACGCGCTCTTCAGTGGAGAGGCCAGCGCTACACACATTTTCGTCAGCGCCTCCGCAGGATTCTCGCGGCGGCAGCTCTGCCATATCCGCGCCGCGCGCAGCCGTGCGGCATACCAAACATAGCCCGCCAGCGCGGAAAGAAGCACAATCAGCGCCGGATACGCCGGATTCTTAAATATGGACTGGGCAAGAAACGCCAGAATGACCACGCAGATGCCCGCGGAAACCAGCGGCGAACGCGCGGTCGCCCGGCGTGCATTCATGCCGATGGCCTCAACGGCCATCGCCCGGTCATCCTTCACATGCTGCCGGTAAAAATGAAACATCGCCATGCTTTCATCCTCCGACAGCTTCACGCTGCGGTGCTTTTTCCCCTTCACGCGCGTCATCCGCATGCTTTGCTTAATGGCGATTTGAAAGGCCTCCGGCCAGTGCTTTGCGATACAAGCTTTTTCGTCCTTCATGGCGCATTTCTCCTGTCTCAATCGGTTTCCTTCATTATATCGCAGACGGCGCGGGAAAGCAATCCCATGCCGTCAAAATTTGCGGAATGCGGATGCTTCCGTAAAGTACAGCGCACGTTATTTCCGAAATATCCCTTTTTTGACAACGTATAGCTTGATTGCACAAAAAAAATTCGCAGATTTCTATTGACATGGATGGATTTGTGCATTATAATGTATACACTCTGTATGAACCGAGTCTCGCAATCTGGACGGAAAGGCCGTGACCCAATGCAAAAAACGCTTGTTCCAAAGAAACGCTTCCGCAAAGAGGATTTCCCGCTGTATATCATGGCTCTGCCCACGGTTGTATGGCTGGTTGTCTTCTGCTATCTTCCCATCTTTGGCCTCGTGATGGCCTTTCAGGATTTGAACATCACCAAGGGCATTCTGGGCAGTCCCTTCGTCGGCCTCAAGAACTTCGAGTTCCTTTTCGTTTCCACCGACGCATGGGTTATCACGCGCAACACCGTGTGCTATAACCTTGTGTTTATCGTGGTAAACCTCATTCTTGCGGTTATCATGTCGCTTCTGCTGTCCGAGCTGCGTTCGCGCATGCTGGCCAAAACGCTTCAAACGATCTACATGCTGCCCCACTTCCTCAGCTGGGCGGTTGTCGCCATCGTTCTGAGCGCGTTTCTGGACTATGACTACGGCATCGTCAACCGCATCATGATCAGTCTCGGCCGTCAGGCGGGCAAGATCGACTGGTATCAGCAGCGCAGCCTCTGGCCGACTCTTTTGGTGGGCGTCAATGCGTGGAAAAACGTCGGCTATTCCACGGTGCTGTATCTGGCCGTCATTTCCGGCATCTCGCAGGACTACTACGAGGCCGCCGTGCTCGACGGCGCAAACAAGCTGCAGCAGGCATGGTACATCACCATCCCGCACATGCGCCTTGTTATCGGCATTTCGCTGATTCTCTCCATGGGCAACATCTTCCGCGGTGACTTCGGCCTTTTCTACGTGGTTACCAAGAACTCCGGTCGAATCTACTCCGTGACGGACGTAATCGACACCTACATCTACCGCGCGCTCACCTCGCTGTCCAACGTGGGCATGTCCACGGCGGCGGGTCTGTATCAGTCCGTGGTCGGCTTCGTGCTGGTGATCTTCTTTAACTGGGTCGTCACCAAAATCGATCCCGACAGCGCGATGTTTTAAGGAGGTGAACGAGAAATGGCAAAGCAGAAAAACCTGTACAAGGATCACCACTTCAATCAGATCAAGACCGGCTGGAATATCGCCTTTTCCACCATTCTGTGCCTGATCTCGCTCCTGATGCTGATTCCGCTGGCGCTGGTCGTCATCGTTTCCTTCTCCTCCGAGGCCTCCATCTCGCTGAACGGCTTCTCCTTCTTCCCCACGGAGTGGTCGCTTGCAGGCTATAAGTATTTGGCAAAGATGGGCGACCAGATTCTGGCCTCCTACAAAATCACCATCATCATCACCATCCTCGGCACCGTGATGAGCCTGTTCGTAATGACGATGTACGCCTACGTGCTGGCGCAGAAGAACTTCGTCTTCCGCAAGTTCTTCATGTGGATTCTGTTCTTCACGATGCTGTTCTCCGGCGGTCTCGTTCCCTCCTACATCATGAACGTCCGCTATCTAGGCATCAACGACAGCATCTGGATCTTCCTGCTGCCGAGTTTGGTGTCGGTATACAACGTCATCATTCTGCGCACCTTCATCCTCACCACCATTCCGGACACGCTGTTTGAAGCGGCGCGCATCGACGGCGCGGGGCACTTCCGCATTTACGTAAGCATCGTACTGCCGCTGTTCAAGGCCGGCATCGCCACCATCGCGCTGTTCAACGTGGTGAGCCGCTGGAACGACTGGTTCACGGGCATGCTGTACATCAAGAAAGCCAGCCTGATTCCGCTGCAGACCATGCTTAAGAACATTCAGGACAACATCGACTTCCTGAAGCAGAACGCGCAGGTTGCAGGCACGCCGGACGGCATCGCCTTCCTGAACAGCCTGCCGGACCAGAACCTTCGCATGGCCTGCACAATCATCGTCATCGTTCCCATCCTGTGCGCATATCCGTTCTTCCAGCGGTACTTCGTGCAGGGCCTGACGATGGGCAGCGTGAAGGAATAACAATGTACCCAACAGCCAAGGTGGCTGTAAAAAGTATAAGGAGGCACACCCCATGAAAAAACTGCTTGCCATGTTGCTGGCGCTCCTGTTCGTTCTCTCCTGTGGCGTAGCCACTGCCGAGAGCGACCTCGACTACTGCGAGATCAACTGGTACATCGGCTCTCAGCCCCCGAATGACGCTGACCTGAAGATCGTCAACGACGCTCTGAACGAGTACCTCATGGAGAAGCTCAACTGCAAGGTCAACATCACCTACATGACCAGCGCCGATTGGGAAACCAAGATGGGCACCATGCTCGCGTCCGGTGAAGACTGCGGCATCGTTGGCTTCGGCAGCCAGTCCAAGAGCGACTACGTCATCGAGTCTCAGCGCGGCAGCTACTACCCGATGAACGAGTTCCTCGACACCTTCGCCGCCGACACCAAGGCTCTGTTTGTGGACAGCGTTTGGGACGGCATGAAGATCAACGGCAACATCTACGGCATCCCCTCCAAGAAGGACAACGGCTACTTCATCTCCCTGATCTACAATGCGGACATGGTTGAAGAGAGCGGCATCAATCTGGATGACTATCACTACTCCAACTTCCGCGATCTGGAAGACCTGTTCTACGACATGAAGGAATGGCGCGACGAAGCGCATCCCGAAATGAAGGACTATCCGATCGTTTGGGACGTCGGCCTGATCTACCCCTACAACTTCGCGTTCGAAACCTTCCTGAATGACTCCTACATGGCCGTTGCCAACATCGACGGCATCATGGACGTCGAAGGCTACGACAGCGACACCGTCTTCAACTTCTATGACACCCCCGAGTTCCTCGAGTTCTGCCTGCAGAAGCAGCGCCTCGTTGCGGACGGCATCTATCTGTATGACTACCAGGAGAAGAAGGACCTCTACAAGCCCAACGACGGCGTTTGCTTCTTTGTTGGCTGGGGCTACACCTACATGCAGGAGCACCTCCACAGCGAAGCTTGGACCAGCAAGATGATCATGTCTGATCACATCTGGACCGAGACCAACAACTACTACTCTGCCGGCACCGCCATCAGCGCCAACTGCAAGAACCCCGAGCGCGCTATGATGGTTCTGAACCTCGTCAACACCGATCCCTACGTCGCCACCCTCATGCGCTTCGGCGTTCAGGGCATCCACTGGGACTATGACGCCAACGGCGAAATGACCTTCGACTTCGAAGGCTCCCGCAACGCCGAGGTCGGCAACCGTGGCTACTACTACTGGTACAACGCGCCCGTCGGCAACCTGACCATCGTCAACGCGCCGAAGGATCTCGTTGGCCCGAACAACGAAATGATGACCGAAATGGATCGCCTCAACGCAGAGTGCAGCATCCCCAGCCACCTCGGCTTCAGCTTTGACACCTCTGCCGTAACCAACGAGCTCGCCGCCTGCACCAGCATCGTGCTTGAGTATCAGTCCGATCTGGCCGCCGGTAAGTGCAGCAGCCAGGAAGAGGTTGAGCAGATCGTCGAAGAGTTCCGCGCGAAGCTGCATGCCAACGGCGTTGACACCATCGTCGAAGCCGTTCAGGAGCAGATCGATGCGTGGAAGGCTGCGAAGTAATCCAGCTTCCTTCCGGTATCACAGTCTCTAAAAAAAGGAGCCGTCCGGTTTTTCCGGGCGGCTCCCTTTCTATCCCTCAACACGCAGCTCATCCCCGCTCATAAACACGCCTGCACGTGAGGAAAGCCGCGGAAATGGAAGGCATACATCGTGAGTCCTGCATTCCGTGTGTGGACAAGCGCACCTTGTTTCCTCCGCTCTCGCCTTTCGGCGGCTTACGCGAAAGGGATACGCTTACGGCTCCTCCTGTTCATCGGCAGCAGCCGTACCGCCCATACGCATGGCCTTGG
>CAZMGO010000005.1:20121-35986 GCA_964565845.1 uncultured Oscillospiraceae bacterium
CCGTACCGCCCATACGCATGGCCTTGGACGCAGGCGAGAAAGCGGCATTCCGCGCATGGACGAACACACCTCGTTCCCTCCACTCTCGCCTTTCGGCGGCTTACGCGGAAGGGATACGCTTACGGCTCCTCCTGTTCATCGGCGGCAGCCGTACCACCCATGCGCATGGCCTTGGGCGTAATGGCGTAGGTGCGCTGAAACGCCTTATAGAACGTGTTGGCCGATGTATAGCCGCATTCGGCATACACCGCCTGAATCGGCATATCCGTATTGCGCAGCAGCTGGCTCGCACGCTCCATGCGCCGTTCATGAACGTAATTCATGAAGGTGGTGCCGGTAGCCTTGCGCATCAGGCTCTGCAGGGCGCGATCGGAAATCGAAAACTGCTCCATAATCACGTTGATATTGAAATCCGGATTGCTCAAGCTCGAATTGATGGCATTGATAATTTCCTTTTCACGCTGATTCATTTGCTGACTATGGCGGTTGATTTGTTCCGCGCATAGATAGGCGGCACAGTTGTGAATCTTGCACACCAGCTCACTTAGCGATGCATTCGAATCATACGCAGGGAGGGGAATTTCCTTCATCAGGCCATCGGCGTTTATAACCTGACACAGGATATGGCGATAGCAATAGAAGAACTGCTGCACGTCCGTTTCCGTTACATTGCGGTTGGCACGAAACGCATCATACTCTTCGTTCAGCGCATCGAGCGCCTGATTGAGGTGGCTGCGCGTGAGCGCCTCATAAAAGCGCGTGCTGTACTGCATATTCGGATAGGAAGGCTCGCTCCCCTGCGGCTCCTCGTATACAAAGGTTTGACTCGCATCGCTGATGTGCAGCAAATGGCGAAGATGGGCAAAGGTGAAGTGAATCGCATCCGGCGACCGGACGGGCTGACTGATTCCCATGCGGATATCGAGCGCCGTTATCTTTTCCACGTGCGCCAGCAGGTCATGCTCCGCTTGGGGCGCAAAATCCCTTTCGCGGCTCAGCACAATCAGATAGTTCGCCGTAAAATGGAGCACAAATTGATTGGAGGTTTGCTCGGCAGCGTGCATGGCGCCAATCTGCAGGCCGGCGAATTGCGGCTGGTTTAAGCGATCGCAGTCCACAAATTGAATGATGCACATTACGCACGGGAAGAAATCAGCCGGGAAAAGATTTCCGGCTATATCAGAGGGACTTGCATGGAACGATTGATCGCGCAGAAGGCGTTCAATCCAGTTTTCCCGTATCTGCATTTCCTGACGAGCCAAGACCAGCCTGTTCTCCTGCAGATGCCTATCCGCTTCCACAATGAAGCGGTTGATATATACATATGCATCGTCGCAGTCCTCCTGAAGCTCCGGCGCCTGCGTTACCTCTGAGATTGTTTTCAGCGTTTTTTCCAGCGGCGCAACGTTGCGGCGCGCATAGACAATTCCCATGACCGTGCCCACGGTGAAATAAACCAGCAGGAAGAGCAATCCAAAGCGATAAAAACCGCTCAGCTGCCGCAAAAACAGCGTACGATCAACCTCAAGACAGGCAGACAAATTATAGCTGCCGCTTTGGGCTTCGATTCGAACCGTACTGCCGGAAGCGTCCTCCGCGGCATCGTCAATCAGCGTGCAATTGCCCCACGAGAGCGTAAAATGACTGTCCTCTCTAAGATCACTCTGCACCATCATGCGAAGCAGCGTGGTTTCGTTTATCAGCGCATAGCAATAGGTGTTCCCGTTTCGAGCCAGCGTAACCGGGAAGGAAAACACGACGTACCGCGCGCCGGCCTGCTGATAGCGCTTCAGCTGGACTGTGTCCATCGCATAGCCGTTCTCCGACGAATGGATAAAATCCACCCATTCCTCCAGCGTAGACATTCCCTCCGCGTAAAGATAGGTGCCATAAAAGGACTCGGCAGGCATGTGAACGCGATGATCCGCAAGAACCGTGTGGTTGGACAGCACAATGCCCACATCGTCCGTCAGCGAAAGCATGCGCGCAAAGCAATCATAGCTTTGCTTCAGATCCTTGATCGCCACCACATAGCCGGCCCCCGGATCCAGAACGTCCTCGGAAAGCGATTGAAGCGTGCGCAAATTCTGATCATCGCCTAAGGTCTGGCACATATGCTGAATGCGGTTCAGTTCGGCCTCCAGCTGCTCCAGACCATAGCGCAGCGTTTCACTGCCGGACTGCCGCGTTTGCTCCTCCAGCGCATTCAACGCGTTCATGAACAGGGGAACCGTCACAATGATTATAATGATTATGAAAGAAAAAAAACGCAAAACGCCCTGCGTCGATTCTTCCGCATGCGTATCCCCTCTCTCTTGGCGGATGCCGTGGAAAGCTCCCGACCGCATTTGTCTTCATATAATGTCATATATAGTCATTATGCCATAATACCGGGCGAAAAGCAATGTGAAAACACCGCCATACGTCAATTTCATATGAATTTCCGTTTTCAAACCGTCCTTCCATGCATTTACAATTGAAATTTGGTACAAACAGCGATATTGTATCTGTGGGGAAAAGAAAAAAACAGGGAGGATAACCGTATGAGAAAAACCGCGCTTGCCCTACTTCTGGTCATGGCTACGTGCCTGAGTCTGCTGCCGGTCGGCGCACTGGCGGAAACCCCGGTGATTACCATCATGGTAGAAGACCATCCGCTCGTTCAGGATTGGGAGACCAATCTGCAAACGCTCAAGATTGAAGAGGTCTGCGGCGTGGATCTGCAGTTCCAGATGCTTCCCTACGACCGAACCGAGCGCCTGCAGAAAATCGAAATGATGGCGCTGGACAACGGCCGCGACTTTGCGGACATCGTCATCGTGGACGCCGCAGACAACTCCTACCTGAGCACGCTTCAGACGTTCGCCGACATGGGTCTGGTCGTCGCGTTGAACGACTACATGGACAATACGCCCTATCTGGATGAGAGTCTGGCAAACATGACGGTGCTGCCCATGACCAAGGATGAGTACGTCCGTTACCTGACCGGTACCGACGGCAACATCTATTCCTTCGGCTATGCCTTCTTCACGGTCAATAATCAGGTTGCCAACTGCCGCATCATGCTTTATAAGCCGTGGCTGGATGCGCTGGAGCTTGAGGTTCCCACCACGACGGAGGAGCTTCGCGCCGTGCTGACGGCCTTCCGCGATCAGGACCCGAACGGCAACGGAAAGAACGATGAAATCCCGCTGGTGGGCTATACCTCCAGTGCCACGAACCAGCTGCTTCGAACGCTCATGAATCCGTTCATCTACACGCAGGCAAACTTCCTGATTAACGAGGAGGGTACTCTGACGTTTGCCCCCATTCAGGATGAATGGAAGGAGGGTCTCGCCTACATCAAGTCGCTGGTGGACGAGGGTCTACTTTCCACGCTTACCTTCACGCAGGATAAGACACAGATGACGACGCTGATGGCCGCCGAGGAGCACATCGTCGGCGCGATAGCCAACAACAGCGCGTCCAACCTGCCCTCCAGTGACCGCCGCCGCGAGGATTACGTGATTATGGGTGCCATCGAAGGCCCCACCGGAATTCGCCAGCAGACGCAGGATGCCTATATCCCGCGCCCAGCAGCCTTCATCAGCAGCAACTGTCAGAACGTGGAGGCTGCCGTAAAGGTGCTTGATTACCTCAGCTCCATCGAAATGAACAACTGGAGCCGCTATGGCATCGAGGGCGAAAACTACGTGTATCTGGAAACTCCCGGCGTAGGCATTTACGAAAGCCTTGGCTATCAGGGCGACATTACGGAAATCAACAACATTTGGGGCATTGAGCAGAACGTGCACTGGTCGCAGGTCGGCCCCGTGGTCGGCGATGGTTCCACCATTACCTATCGCACGGCCTACGTCGCCGCCGAGGGAAGCTACAACCACAGCGTGCCGATCGGCGCCACCATCAAGCGGGAGCTTGACTATGTGAACACCGAAAACCGCGTCAGCGGCATGGTTTTCACGACCGAGGAACAGGAGGTCGTCAACGAGTTCCGCAGCACGATCGAGGGTGCCGTAACCGAAGCCTATACGCTGTTCGTCACCGGGAACCGCAGTCTGGATTCCGACTGGGACGCCTATGTGAAGAGCCTGTATGACATGGGGCTTGAAACCTATATGGAAGCGCTCCAGTCCTGCTGGGATCGCATGAACGACAAGTAACGCCTCTTCTTCCTCAAGAGAGGCCTTGTCAGCGGGGTCTCTCTTGAGGAAGCTACTTTATCCGGAGAGGATGATCTGAATGTTTGCAAAGCTCAAAAGGCGTTACGCCAAATATTGGCAGCTGTACCTCTTTTTGCTGATTCCCGTGGCCTATATCCTCATTTTTCAATACTATCCCATGCTGGGTCTGCAGATTGCCTTCAAGAAATTCGATTTTCGCGGCGGCATCTGGGAAAGTCCGTGGGCCGGGCTGTACCAGCTTCAAAAGTTCTTTAAGTCCTATTCGTTTGAGCGAATCCTTGTCAACACCATTTCCCTTTCCTTTTACTATGTGCTTGTCGGCTTCCCGATTCCGATTCTCTTCGCGCTTGCGCTGAACGTTGTCAAGCACAGAAGCTACCGGAAGCTGGTGCAAACGCTTACCTACATGCCCTACTTTATCTCCGTTGTCGTTCTTGTGGGCATGATGATGCAGATTTTTCATCCCATCAACGGCGTGTACGGCGTTGCCGTTCATGCGCTGACGGGCGAATATCCGACGGATTTGATGGGCAGCGCGTCGGCGTTTCCTCATTTGTATGTATGGTCCGGCGTCTGGCAGAAGTTTGGCTATGACTCCATTATCTATATCGCGGCGCTCACCTCCGTATCCAACGAATTGCACGAGGCTGCGCAGCTGGACGGCGCAAGCCGGATACAGCGCATATGGCATATCGACGTGCCCGCAATTATGCCCACGATGACGGTCATGCTGATTCTGCGCATGGGCAACGTGATGAGCCTTGGTTTTCAGAAAATCTATCTGATGCAGAACGACCTGAACATTGCCGCCAGTGAGGTAATCACAACCTTTGTGTATAAAAAGGGTCTCGCGTCCGGCACCTCAAACGACTATTCCTACGCAACCGCAATCAATATGTTCAACTCCATCGTCAATCTGATTCTGCTCACGACGGTGAACCACATTGCGCGCAGGGTGGGCGAAACCAGTCTTTGGTAACGAAAGGAGAGAGGGATTATGGCAGGAACCGCACGCAAGAGGATTCGTCTCTCCCCCGGAGAAAAAATCTTTTATATTTGCGCTTACGCGTTTGTCACCCTGCTGGCATTGCTTGTGCTTTACCCGCTGATCTACATTGTGTCCGCCTCGTTTTCGTCGGCCAGCGCCGTTTCAACGGGCAGGGTTATCCTGTGGCCGGTGGAGCCGAGCATCGAGGGCTACAAGCGGGTTTTCGCGGATTCGGACATTTGGCGTTCCTACGGCAATACGATTTTTTATACGGTAGTTGGCACGACGATCAATGTGTCGCTCACACTAATCTGCGCCTATCCGTTGGCGCGCAGGGATTTGCCGCACAAGGGCATCTTCACCTTCCTCTTTTCGTTCACCATGATGTTCTCCGGCGGCATGATTCCGAGCTACCTGCTCATGCGGGATTTGCACATGCTGAACACACGCTGGGCCGTGCTGATGCCCGGAGCGCTGGCCGTGTATCAGATGATCGTTACGCGCACGTTCCTGCAGAGCACAATCCCGCATGAGATGCTGGAGGCCACGCAGGTGGATGGATGCAGCGACACTCGCTTCTTCTTCCAGTTTGCCGTGCCGCTCTCCAAGGCCGTCATCGCGGTGATTGCCATGCAATATGCCATTGTGCATTGGAACGACTACTTCAACGCATTTCTGTATCTTTCGAAGGAGGAGCTGTATCCCCTGCAGATTGTTCTGCGCCGCATTCTGCTCATGAGCCAGATTGCGGCAAGCGACGCCAGCGACCCCGATCTGGCTGCCGCCATGGTCGGCATGTCTGATCTGCTCAAATATGCGCTGATCGTGGTTGCCACGGCGCCAATCCTGTGCGTGTACCCGTTTATTCAAAAGTACTTTGTGCAGGGCGTTATGGTTGGCTCACTAAAGGGCTGACACCCGATTTCAGCGGCTGCGGAAAGGAGGGAAAGCATGATCTATCAGGTAAAACAGGGCTGTACCCTTTGCGGAATGTGCATTCTGGAGTGCCCGGTCGGTGCAATCACCATGACTCCCAAGGGCGCAACAATCAATCCGAATCAATGTGTTGGCTGCGGCAGCTGTGAAATGAATTGTGCATCCGAGGCGATTGTTCCTGTGGAAAAGGAAATTCCCTAAATTCATCATCAAGGAGGAAAAGGTATCATGATCGAGCTGAACAAAACGGCGACGGGTCTGCGCGTAAACGAACGCGAGGTTCCGGTAATGGACTTTTATGACGTGGTTGTAATCGGCGGCGGTGTCGCCGGCGTAGCTGCCGGAATGGCAGCCGCCAAGCGCGGAATGAAAACCGTCATTCTGGAAACCTTCACGGCTCTGGGCGGCCTGACCACATTGGGTCTGGTCAATATTCCGCTGGACTTCATTTCCGGCTTAGGCAAGGAAATGATTGAGGAGCTGAACAAAATTCAGGGACACTGGCACCGCAACACGGATCCCGAAAAGCACAAGCTCGTGCTTGACCGCATGATCAAAAAATACGGCTGTGACGTGCTGTTTCAGGCGCAGGTCATCGATTCAATCGTTGAAGGCGATGCCATCGTGGGCGTTGTGATTCAAACCAAAACCGGCCCCAAGGCCATTATGGGCAAGCAGTTTGTGGATGCCTCCGGCGATTCGGACGCCGCCTATTTCGCGGGCGCGGAAACCGAATCCGGGCGTCCCGGCGATGGCATGAGCCAGGGCTGCTCTCTGGAGTTCATCCTTTCCGGCGTGGATTGGGATCGCTATGTAACCTCCCCGCAGAAGGCCGACGATCCTAAATGGCTCAAGGCGATACGCAAGGGTCTCGAATCCGGCGCGCTGCCCTATGAGGTTGACAATCACCTGAATTGGATTACGCACCTTCCCGGCCGTCCGGAGCATTGCGGCATGGATGAGGTCAGCATTTGCTTTGCGCATTCGCGCAACTGTCACCCCATCGATACCCACGACCTGACCCGCATGTATCTGGAGGGACGCGAGCAGGCAAGCTTCCTTGCCAAGTTCATCAAGGAAAACATCGACGGCTTCCAGAACAGCTGGCTGAGCCAGACCGGCGCGCTGCTCGGCGTGCGCGAAAGCCGCCGCATCGTGGGCGAATACAAGCTGACGGCCTCCGACATTGCTCACCTTCGCAAGTTCGACGACGTAGTTACCATTTCCTCGCACGGCTACGACATCCATAACTACGAGGGGCCGGGCAATGTGAAGTGGGCGGCCATGGAAATTGACGGGAAAACGCAGTACGTCATTTGCAATGCCGGCGGCTGGGGCTCTACCACGCCGCCTCCGAACGGCGCGCCTCTGGTGGACGTGCACGGCCGTCCCAGCAACGAAGCCGAGTTTGAGCCCGGCGGATATTACGATATTCCCTATCGGGCGCTCGTTCCCGTCAAGCTGGACAACTTGCTGGCTGCCGGACGCAACCTTTCCTCCGACGTGGAGGCGCAGTCCGGCGCGCGCCTGATTATGGCCTGCTTCACCATGGGCGAGGCTGCCGGTACCGCCGCTGCACTGTGCGTGAAAAAGCAAATTCGCCCCCGCGATTTGGATCGCGTGGATCTGCAGAATGAGCTTGTCGCGTCCGGCGTGAATATCGGACAGTATGCGCGCGAAATTCCCGGCGTTGCGAAGAAGGGCGTTTCGCATTTTGACGAAGCCGATCTGTCTACCGAGCTGTTCTCCGCCGAGAAAATGGAGGATCAGAAAAAGACCGGCAGCCGTAAGCTTGACGAAGCGATTCCCGACCCGTGGGATGGAAAGTGGTAATCAAGGCCAGCCGCTAAATGTGATTTCCGCCAGTCAACCTCTGTTGGCTGGCGGAAGCTCCCTCCGATATTTCCTTCTTTCGGCTCGTTCCGTTCGATTCAAATGCAGCGCACGCCTTATCACAAGAAGGCTGCCCGTCAAAGGATTTGGGCGCATGGTGGATTTCTTCGCATTCATCTGCTATACTTATGAAGCAAACGCATTAGAAGGCTCACATGTACGGAGGTGGATGCTTTGGAAATCTGGGATGGATACTTTCTGGACGGAACTCTGGCAAACCATGATCTGGTGCGGGGAGAACCGATTCCCGAGGGCCTGTACCATCTTGTCAGCGAAATTCTGGTCAGGCATATTGACGGTGATTATTTGCTTATGCAGAGGGACACGCGAAAGCCCTCCTATGGCGGCTACTTTGAAGCAACGGCGGGCGGTTCTGCATTAAAGGGCGAGGATAAGCTGTCGTGCGCCAAAAGAGAGCTTCGGGAGGAGACGGGAATCTCCGCCGACAATTTCGTGGAAATTGGTCAGTATATCTCACACAACACGATATACCACAGCTTCCTGTGCGTCACCGATTGCGGCAAGTCGTCCATCTCCCTTCAGGAGGGCGAAACCATAGCCTACAAATGGCTTCCGGAAAAGGACTTTATTGCCTTTATCCACTCAAGTGAAATGATTGATATACACAGAGAGCATTATCACTCGTATTTTTCGAAAATGGGATACATACGGTAAATCCGTCAGGGAACGACAGAAGGAGCGCGAATCCGACCTATGCCTGAAGCCATAGGCCGGATTCGCTTGTCTGCCTTATTCATCCTGCGGCTCATTCATTTCCTCGCGAATGCGGGCATACGCCTCATCGAAGCTCATCCTGCGAATTGCGCGCCTCTTCCCTCCGGGAAGATGCTTATCCAGCATGCATGCCCCTTTGTAGTCGCAGAAACGGCAGGCGTCGGACACCTCCGAATGTACCGGGGAAATTTCGGTTTCTCCGTCGGAAATCTCCCTTGCAAACCGCGCGGCGTGCGCAAGCGAGTGACGCATCAGCAGGCGGAATTCGTCCTCCGTCGCCATGGTTGTGTGCGCATCCGGCTCGCCGGACTTGAGGAAGCGCACGCGGAACACGCGCTCCGGCTCCAATGCCATCCGACGAATCAGCGCGCTGTCGCGGGGCAGGATGCCCTCCATTCGCAGCTTATCGGCGCGCAGCTTTTCGATTTCCTCCACGTTCATGCTCTCGGTATTGATTACCGGGTCATCCACGCGAAAATAGAACGCGCCCGCGCTTCGCGCGCCGTATTTGTGAATCGCTTCCGCCAAATAGAGAATCAGCTGAAGCTGCAGACCCTCGTATACCTCTCCCGCATCCAGCCTTTTGCCGCCGCGCTTGTAGTCAATCACTCGCAGATAGCGCTCATCCGCATCCGTCATGCCGTCAATGCGGTCAATGCGGCCGTCCAGCCGCGTCTGCGTTTTCGTGTGCAGCTTCAGGCTATAATCGCCCTTGCCGAACGCCATTTCCAGCTCAATCGGTCGAAATGCGCTGCCGCGAAGCTGCGCGCTGAGCGCACGGGCGGCACGCGCCAATATGCGCCGCATCCGACGCACCTCTGCCTGCGCAACGCTGTTTTCTCCAACAAGCTCACGGATTGCGCCCTCGAGCAGCGCATCCGAAATTGCGTCCATCCGCTGAACGGCCTGCTCTTCGGACGGCATCTCCGCCTCTTCCCTGCCCTGCTCAAGGAAGGCATGCACCGCATCATGGTAGAACGTGCCCTCATCCCTCGCATTCAGGCCGAACGGCTCCTCCGATTCCGGCTTCAGCGCGTACTTCACGAAATGCGCAAAGGGACACGCCGCAAACGATTCGAGCCGCGTTACCGATACCCTCGAAAGCGGGCCGTACACCTCCCGAGCCAGCTTGGGCGTAATTCGCTCGCTGGAAATGCTCTGTCCAAGCGCCGTGCGCAGACGCTCGACGCTGCCGGAGGTCTTCAGCGCATTCAAAGTTTCCCTGCCGACGTCCGTCAGTTTGCCCTCGCTCAAATCCACAGCCAGACAGCTCTCCGCCGCCTTCACCGCCGAAATGCGCATGGCCTCCATTTTCCCATCCTGCACCACGCCGCCGCGCGCCTCAATGGCAGGAAGAATTGCTTTCGCTTCCTCGACGAGCGCGCCCGGCGTTACCGCCGCGCCATCCTGCGTGCTCATCGGATACGTGATGCAAAGGTAGCTCTGCGCCATTGCCAATGCGTTTTTCAGATACATGCGGTCGGTTCGCGTGCGCGCCAGCGCGCCGGAGCCCAGAAAGCGCTTCAGCCGCTTAGCCATATTCTCCAGCTCATCGCCGTCAAACAGGCCGACGTCCTCCGCCAAAGAGGCCGCCGACTGACCAATCACAATCAAGGCCTTTACCGTGCCCGAGCCTGCACGCGCCGCGCCCGTCGCCACAACCGCGTCACCCGACTGCGGGAGCGGCTTAATCTGCGAAGCGCTGAACGCGCGCGCGAACATCTCCGTCAGCTCTTCCTTGGATACGCGCGTGTCTCCCAGCAGCTCATTCATCTGATCAAGCGTGCCGATGAACCGATTCCATACCTGCGCATCCTCCGCCGCAAGCTCGCGCTGACCAAGCTCGATCAGCCGCTTTCGCATTGCGTCGCCCTTTTCTGCCGCGTTCAGCCGTTCGAGATACTCGAAAATCGCCGTCAGCTGCACGGAAAGTGTCCTCGCCCCGGACAAACGCTCGTTCAGCGCAAGCATCGGCTCTGCCAACCGCTGCCGAATCGGCTCCAGCTGCGCGCGCAGCTGAGCCTCCCCGCGCCGCAGAGGCTTCAGCACCTCGCGCGCCCGCAGACCATTGCGCGCAGCGTAGCTCAGCATTTGGTCGCCCTCGTCATCCGTAATTGCAGCATAGCCCGTCAGCAGCAGCGTGCTCAAATCGGCCTCCGCGCCGCTGAGCAGGCGCATTGTCTCCAGCAGAAACCGCGCCAGCGGATGCCTGTCCAGCGGTCGGCTTTCCGCCGCAAACAGCGGAATTTCATACTCGGCAAAGGCCGCCGTCAGCGCGTCCATGTACTCCGCGGGATTTCCCGCAAGCACCATGACGTCTCGATAGCGCCAGCCGTTTTTCATAGCCAGCCTGCGCGTAAGCGCCGCCGCGAAGCGCGCCTCCTCCATTGGATTTCGAAGCGCTGCCAGCTGCACCGAAGCGTTTTCACCGCAGAATGTCTCCGGCGGTGAGCAAAACGCCTCGCGCGCCAGAAAGCCCGCCGCATTCGGCGCGTACCCGGCTTCGTTCAGCTTCACGCGCGTCCATGCGATTCCGTTTCCGTCCATTGCCCGCACCAAACGCTCATAGGATGCCTGAAGCGGCCCAAACAGCGAGAAATCGCGCGCATATCCATCGTTTTCCAGCGGAAGAAACACCGCCGTATCCCGAGCGAAAGCCGCGATTCGCGCGACGAACTCGTTCCATATGGGCGTGGTTAAGTCAAATCCGAAGGCAAACACCGAGGCGGCCTGCAGCGAATGCGCATTGGGCAGGCGCTTCATCGCCTCGCGAATCTCATCCTCGCCGTCCTGAAAGCGCCCGGCAAGCGCCTCCTCATAGGCCGCATACAGCAAAGAGAGGTCGTGCATCTTCCACTTCAGCGCGCCGTCCTCCGTCTGCTCGGACAACGAAAGAAGCGCGTCCGGAGCAACGCCCGCCTGCTTAAAGCGGATTACCTCCTCCACGACGCGCATCTCAAAGCCGCGGCGGTCTCGTGCCCCGGCGTACCATTTCAACTGTTTTTTCAAGCTTCTGAGCACATGCCCCATCAGCAATGCCCGGCCACGGTCGTCAATGCGCACGCGGTCGGGCCGACCCGCTTCGTCAAAGATGCGGTCGCACAGGCGTTTTGGTGAAAGCACCATCAGGCGGAAGGAGCCAATCAGATTCAGCCCCTCCAGCAGGCCGCGCTCGGTGTCCAGCGTCAGCTGCTCCGGCACCATCACCACGACGGGACTGCGCTCGTCCGCACCCAGTGCCTCCGTAACCGCCTGCAAAAGCGCAGGCTTCAGCGTCAGCTTCCGCCCCGTGTAAAACGTTACGCCCATGACTGCTCTGCCTCCCGCTTCGTCTGCCCCACGCAATCGATCGCTCTCATGGTCATTTTGTCTCATTCGTCGGCGGGAGCAGCATCGCGCGGAAGCGAATCTCGCCCGTCTTCGTTTTTTCGCCCATTCCGGCAAAAACGCCGTTCAGATACACGCGAAACAGTCCCTCCCCGCTCGGATAGCCCTCCGTCCATTCCGGTCGAAGCGGCACACCCGCGCGCACTTTTCCTTCATATTCCGGGCGCACATCCACGCGTGCGTAGCCATCCAGCAGCGCATCCATCGGCCGCAGTGCGGGCGTGAGGTCATCCATTGCCTTCAGCTCGTCCAGCGTGTACGCGTCGTTTACCGTGAACGCACCCGCACGGGCACGCAGAAGAAACGACATATGCCCGCCGTCGCCCAGACGCTCGCCAATGTCGCGCATCAGAGAACGGATGTATACGCCTTTTCCGCACTCAATGCTCAGCAAATGCCGCCCCGGCGCGGTTTCGCGCAAATACGCAATTCCGTGCACCATAACCTCGCGCGCCGGAATGTCCAGCGTTTCCCCGCGCCGCGCAAGCTCATACAGGGGACGCCCGTCGCGCTTGAGCGCGCTGTACATCGGCGGTACCTGCCAAATCGCCCCGGTGAACTCCGGCAGCACGCGCTTTACGTCGTCCGCGGACGCGCGCGCCGAGCGCGTCTCCAGCACCTTGCCCGCAGCGTCTGCCGTGTCCGTCATCGTACCAAGGCACAATTCGCCAATATAGACCTTCGTTTTATCGATGATGTAATCAAACAGGCGCGTTGCGCGCCCCACGCACACTGGCAGCACACCGGCCGCGTCCGGGTCAAGCGTTCCGCCATGACCAACCGCCGTCTTGCGCGGCAAAAGCCTGCGCACAAAAAGCACGGCGTCCGAGGACGTCATGCCCGGCGGCTTCAGCACGTTGATGAATCCGTCCATTTTACAGCTCCCGCGCGTAGGCTTCCGCCGCCGCGATTACCTTGTCGAAGGCCGCATCCAGCGCCTCGCCATTCATGCTGATGCCTGCCGCCGCCACGTGTCCGCCGCCGCCAAACGGCTGCGCCAGCTGCGCCACGTTCGCGCCGCCCGCCGCGCGCAGGGAGAATTTCGTGCCCGAGGCCTGCTCCTCCGCCAAAATGCCAATGCGGACGCCCTCAATCTCGTTGAGATAGTTTACGATACCGTGCACATCAGCACTCACGGTTCCGGTTTCGCGCAGCATATCCCTCGTCACGCGAACCGCCGCCACCCTGCCCTCCGCGAACATCTCAATCCTGCTGAGCGCACAGCCAATCAGGCGCGTTTTGCCCAGCGTCCTCGCGCGATACAACAGCCGCGTCACGTTTTCAACGTCCACACCTACCTCAAGGCATTGCGCCGCCGCGCGCAGCGTATCCGGAGAGGTGCATTGGAAGCTGAAGTTGCCGGAATCCGTGGAAATTGCCGTATACAGGCAGACCGCCATCGCAGGCGTGCGCACAAGACCCAGCTCTTCAATCACGCCCAGCGCGATTTCGCCGGTCGATGCGGCATTTTCGTTTACATAGCAAACGTCCCCGAAGCCCTCGTTCGTGTCGTGATGATCGATCACGGCATGATCCGCGCAGGCATCAAACACCTCCGCCAGTCTTCCCATCCGCTCGCGCGTGGATACATCCGCGCCCAGCGCGGCCTTCGGCTGGAACGGCAGCGTCTCTGCCGTCGCAAAATCCTCCCAGCCGGGCAGAAAACGATACTTCGGCTCCACCGGGTCGTCACACGCCGGGAACGCGCGTTTACCCAGTGCGCAAATCGCCGCCGTCAGCGCCAGCGCGGTGCCGTAGGCGTCGCCGTCCGGCCGAAAATGCACGATTACGGCAATATCGTCATGCGCTTCAATCCAGCGGGCAAGCGCAGCCGCCGAGCCGATCATGCCTCTGCCTCCGGCGTCTCCTTCGGCGCGCGCTTTTCCTCCTCGGTCAGCACCTGCTGAATATGGGCAGCATATTCAATGTTCGTATCCAGCTCGAAAATCAGCTCCGGCGTATAGCGCAGGTCAACCTCGTGACCAAGCTCGCGGCGGATAAAGCCCGCGGCGTTCTTCAGCGCCTTGAGCATATCCCTTCGAAGCTCCTCCTCCAGCACCGACACGCGCACGCGGCAATAGCGCAGGTCGCGCGTAACGTCGGCATGCGTAATCGACCACGTGCCGCAGACGCGCGGGTCGTTCACCTCGCCGCGAATAATCTTGTCCAGCGCGCGGCGCACCTCCTCCGAGATGCGATCCGTTCGATCAAATCCCATGGTATCCTCCTTTTAGAAAACGCGGTCGGCGGCATGTTGTCCGCCGACCGCTGTCGATCAGATGAAATTTCTGCGTCCCGGGAATCAGCGGCTGACCTCTTCCATCACGAAGCACTCGATCTCGTCGCCTTCCTTGACGTCGTTGTAGTTTTCGATGCCGAGACCGCACTCGTAGCCCGAGGCAACCTCCTTGGCGTCGTCCTTGAAGCGCTTGAGGGAATCAATCTTGCCCTCGTGCACGATGACGTTATCGCGCAGCAGACGAATCTGCGCATTGCGCTGAATCTTGCCGTCGGTAACATAGCAGCCCGCGACGGTGCCCACGCCGGACACGCGGAAGGTCTGGCGCACGGTGCAGCGACCGAGCACGTTCTCCTTGAACTTCGGCGCGAGCATGCCCTTCATGGCCGCCTGAATATCCTCAATCGCGTTGTAAATGACGCGGTACAGGCGGATGTCCACCTTCTCATGCTCCGCGAGGTCGCGCACGCTGTTGTCGTGGCGCACATTGAAGCCGATGATGATGGCATTGGAGGCGTTCGCCAGGTTGACGTCGGTTTCGGTAATGGCTCCCACGCCGCCATGAATCACCTTGACCTTGACCTCGTCGTTGCTCAGGCGCTCAAGCGACTGCTTGACGGCCTCGACGGAGCCCTGCACGTCGGCCTTGATGATGAGGTTCAGATCCTTGATCTGCCCCTCCGAAATCTGGTTGAACAGATCGTCCAGCGTCGTCTTGCTCTGCGCCTTAATCAGCGCGGCGCGCGCCTTGTCGCGGCGCTCCTCGGCGACCTTGCGGCTCAGGCTGTCATCGTCCACGGCGGAGAGAATGTCGCCCGCCTCGGGCACGTCGTTAAAGCCAATTACCTCGACCGGGTCGGACGGGCGCGCTTCCTTCACGCGTTCGCCCTTGTCGTTTACCATTGCGCGGACGCGGCCATAGGCCATGCCGGCAACGATGGTATCGCCCACGCGCAGCGTGCCGTTCTTAATCAGCACATTGGCGACGGGGCCGCGGCCCTTGTCCAGACGCGCCTCGACAATGATGCCGCGCGCCTTGCGATTCGGGTTGGCCTTGTAGTCCTGCACCTCTGCAACCAACAGAATCATTTCCAGCAGCTGATCCACGCCCTGACCGGTATGTGCGGAAACGGGCACAATAATCGTGTCGCCGCCCCACGCTTCGTCCACCAGCTCGTACTTAGTCAGCTCCTGACGGATTCGGTCGGGATCGGCCGTCGGCTTATCCATCTTGTTGATGGCGACGATCGTCTGCACGCCGGCTGCCTTCGCATGGTTGATGGCCTCGATGGTCTGCGGCATAACGCCGTCGTCCGCCGCGACGACCAGAATGGCAATATCCGTCGCCTGCGCGCCGCGGGCACGCATGGCGGTGAACGCCTCGTGGCCGGGCGTATCCAGGAACGTGATGCGCTGACCGTGAAGCTCCACGGTATACGCGCCGATGTGCTGCGTGATGCCGCCGGCCTCACCGGCAGTCACGTGGCTCTTGCGGATATAGTCCAG
>CAZMGO010000005.1:35996-36691 GCA_964565845.1 uncultured Oscillospiraceae bacterium
GAGGTCTTGCCGTGGTCAACGTGACCCATGATGGTGACGACCGGCGGACGGCCAACCAGATCCTCCGCGCTGTCCTCAACGTCCTCGGCCTCCAGCGCGTCCTCTGCGGTTTCGGCCAGCTTCAGCTCAAGCTCAACGCCGAACTCGGTGCAGATGAGCTGCGCCGTGTCGAAATCCAGCTCGTTGTTGATGTTGGCGAAAATGCCCAGCATCAAAAGCTTCTTGATGATTTCGCTCACGGGCTTGCCGATGCGCTCGGAAAGATCCTTCACGATAATCTTCTCGGCGGTCATGACCGCCTTCTCAATCTTTACCGGCTCGGGCTTCGGCGCCTGCACGACAACCTTGCGCTTACGCTTGCCGCCGCGCACAAAATCATCGTCCATCTGAACCGACGGAGCCGCGGAGCGGGTCTGCTGACGCTTATTCTTGGCCGTGTTGTGCTCCGGGTCAACCTGACGCACATACTGCTTTTTATTCGGGTCGTAATTGCTTACGCGCTCCTTCTCCACGCTCGGCGTAAGCTCGGGCGCGGCGGGACGGCGCGGCGCAAATCCGCCGGGTCTCGAACCGCCCATCGACGGACGCTGACCTGCGGCACCGGCTGCAGCGCCAGGCGCGCCGCCCTGACCGGCCGGACGGCCATATGGCCCACGGGGTGCCTGCGCGCCGCCCTGCTGCGGATTCACCGGACG
>CAZMGO010000006.1:0-35233 GCA_964565845.1 uncultured Oscillospiraceae bacterium
TCTGTCCCTCGATGCGCCCGTCCGCCACGCGCAGATACATGCCGCGCATCAGGCATGCGTAAACCGCAAACGCCGCAGCGCCTGCCAGAAAAAGAATGGCCAGCACAGCCATGAACGCTCCTTCGCCTGCTTCGTCCCCTTCGCGGAGCACATACAGCACGCTGAAAAGCGTGCAAAACAGCATGCAAAAGAGTATTCCCAAGATGTTTTCCCTTTGCGGATGGGAGAATCTCGCTTGCATTCCTTCCTCCTTACAGAAGCTCACCGGGAAAGACAAGCTTTCCCGGCGAATCGAGTCACGCTTCCCGACCCATTCGGAACGCGCGCTTGTTCAGCTCCACAAACGCCGGCTTGACGATGGTGTCGATGGCTTCCATCCACTCATCCTCCGCGATTTCCGGCATATCCCGCGACAAAACGCCCAGCAGCACGGTATTCACCGCCTTGACACTGCCCGCGCGCTCGGCAAGGCTCACCGCATCGAGACTCACGACGTTCGCCTTTTCGCGAAGCTTCGAAATCGCATTCTCCGGGTACGCCATTTTCCCCGTTATCACCGGCATCGGATAGATTTCCCGTTCATTGGTAATGATTCGCCCGCCTTTTTTCAGGCGCGTAAGCCAGCGCGCGCCCTCGATGGCCTCGAAGGACAGGATGAAATCCGCCTCGCCCTCGTCTACAATGGGCGAATATACCCTCTCGCCATACTTTACATACGTAACCACCGAGCCGCCGCGCTGCGACATGCCGTGCACCTCGCTCAGCTTCACGTCATAGCCCTTCTTCGTAAGCACATAGCCGATCAGACGGGATGCAAGAAGCGTACCCTGCCCGCCGACGCCGACAATCATGATGCTCGTCGTCTTCATGCCTTCTCCCCCTCTCCGATCGCGCCGAACGCGCACAGCTGCGCGCACAGGCTGCAGCCCACGCACTGAGTTCCGTCAATGCGCGCCTTTCCGCCCTCAAACCGCAGCGCCGGGCAGCCCAGCCGCATACAGCTGCGGCAGCCGCGGCATTGATCCTCGCTGACAGCCAGCGGCTTCTTCGGCTTCACATACTTCAACAGCATGCAGGGCTTGCGGCAGATGATTACGGACGGCTCGTCCGTTGCCGTTTCCTCGCGAATCGCCGCTTCCAGTGCCTTCAAATCGCCGGGATCGACAACCCGCACGCGGCGAATGCCCACGGCCTCGCACAGCTTTTCCAGCGATACCGGCGGAACCGCCTCCAGCTTCAGCGTGAGACCCGTAGCGGGGTTTTGCTGGTGACCGGTCATGCCGGTGATGGAGTTATCCAAAATCAAAACGGTCGATACGCTGCGGTTGTATGCGATATTTATCAGCCCCGTTACGCCGGAATGCAAAAACGTACTGTCTCCGATTACGGCAACGGTCTTCCCGGCATTCTCCGGGCGCGTTTTCAGAAAGCCGTGCAGCATGGAAACGCTCGCGCCCATGCACACCGTGGTATCAATGGCACTAAGCGGCTCCGACGCGCCCAGCGTATAGCAGCCGATGTCGCCCAGCACGGTGAGCTTCAGCTTATTCAGCGTATAGAACACGCCTCTGTGCGGGCAGCCCGCGCACATTACCGGCGGGCGCGGCGGCACAGGCTCATCAAAGCTCTCTGTTTCCGGTGTCTTCCCGCCCATTGCGGCTTCAATCTTCCTCTGCGAAAGCTCGCCGATGCATCCGAAGCGGTCCTTTCCGCCATCCACGCGAATGCCCTCGGCGCGCAGCTCGGTCTCCATCACGCCGTCCAGCTCCTCGACGACATACAGCCTTTCCACTCTTGCCGCAAACGCGCGAAGCCTCTCGATGGGCATCGGGAAGCTCATGCCGACCTTGAACACGCTGGCGTTCGGGAAGGCCTCCTTCACATACTCATACACCGAGCCCGCGCACACGAAGCCCAGCGTCGAATCGCCCATTTCCTCACGGTTGAGCGGAGTGTTTTCGGAATACTCCTTCAGCGCCTTCAGCCGCGCCTCGACCACGCCGTGCCGCTTAAACCCGTAGCCGGGATTCATTACATACTTGGCGGGGTCCTTTTTATATTCCTTATGCGCTCGTTCCTCGCGCGCCTTCAGCTCCACAAGGCTCTGCGCATGCGCCACGCGCGTGCACGTGCGAAGCAGCACGGGCGTATCAAATGCCTCGGAAATCTCATAGGCCAGACGCGTAAAGTCACGGCATTCGCCGCTGTCGGACGGCTCCAGCATCGGCAGCTTTGCCGCGCGGGCATAGTGCCGGGAATCCTGCTCGTTCTGCGACGAATGCATGGCCGGATCGTCCGCCACGCACACAACCAGCCCGCCGTTTACGCCCGTATACGCCGCCGTGAACAGCGGGTCGGCCGCCACGTTCAGCCCCACGTGCTTCATTGCCGCAAAGCTGCGCGCACCGGCGACAGACGCGCCCAGCGCCGCCTCCAGCGCCACCTTTTCGTTCGGCGCCCATTCGGCATACATTTCGTCATACGCAGCCGCGCATTCCGTGATTTCGGTGGACGGCGTGCCCGGATAGGAGGAAATAAACGTGACGCCCGCCTCATACAGACCGCGCGCAACGGCTTCGTTTCCCAAAAGCAGTTTCTTCATAAAGCGACCGGCTCCCTTCGGTTGTATACGTTTACGATAACACGTGAATGTTGCTTTTTCAGCCCTCAACCTGAGATTTTACCAAGCTTTCGCCGCAGTAAATTTTTCTCAGCTTCGGCTTTTCAATCTTGCCGGTAGGATTGCGCGGCACGTCGGCAAAGATTATGCTGCGCGGACGCTTGTAGCGCGGAAGATCGCGGCAGAAATCGTTCACATCGGCCTCCGTCATCGTTTCGCCGGGCTTCACCTCAATAATCGCCGCGGCAATTTCGCCCAGACGCGCATCCGGCAGACCGATTACCGCCACGTCCTTGATCTTCGGATTCGCGCGCAGGTAGTCCTCAATCTGCACCGGATACAGGTTCTCGCCGCCGGTAATAATCACGTCCTTCTTGCGGTCGACCAGATAAATGAAGCCGTCCGCATCCTGCATCGCCATGTCGCCGGTAAACAGCCAGCCGTCCTGCAAAACCTCGCGCGTGGCCTTTTCGTCGTGGTAATAGCAGGTCATAACGCCGGGGCCCTTGACCGCCAGCTCGCCCACCTCGCCGCGCGCGACCGCCTGATGCTTATCGTCGACAATCTTTACCTCCCAGCCATAGCCTGGAATGCCGATCGCACCCACCTTGTCGATATTTTCCACGCCCAGATGCACACAGCCCGGGCCAATCGATTCGGAGAGGCCGTAGTTCGTGTCGTACTGATGGTTCGGAAATACCGTCTTCCAGCGGCGAATCAGGCTCGGGGGAACCGGCTGCGCGCCAATGTGCATCAAACGCCAGCGGGACAGGTCGTACTCGTCCAGCTTCACGCGTCCGTCATCAATCGCGTCCAGAATGTCCTGCGCCCACGGAACCAGCAGCCACACGATCGAGCACTGCTCGGCGGCTGCCGCCTTGAGAATCGTATCCGGCTTCACGCCCGTCAGCAGCACGGCACGGCTGCCGGAAATCAGCGAGCCGAACCAGTGCATCTTCGCGCCGGTATGATACAGCGGCGGGATGCACAAAAATACGTCGTCATGCGTCTGCCCATGATGGTTTTGCTCTACCCGCGCCGAATGCACAAGGCTCCGGTGCTTATGCAGAATGGCCTTGGGAAAGCCCGTCGTGCCGGACGAGAAATAAATGGCGGCGAAATCATCGTCAGTAAGCGTCATGTCCGGGCGCGCGCTGGATTCGTTGGCAACCAGGTGCAGATAATTTTCGGCATACGCCGGGCAGCCGTCGCCCACATAAAAAATCAGCTTGACCTTTGGAATATCCTCGACGATTTCCTCCACGCGGCCTATAAACTCTGGCCCGAAAAACAGCGCGTCCGCGTCGGACAAATCCAAGCAATACCGAATTTCATCCGCCGTATAGCGGAAGTTCAGAGGCACGGCCAGCGCGCCCGCCTTCAGTGCGCCAAAGTAAATCGGCAGCCACTCGATGCCGTTCATCATCAGTATGGCAACCTTGTCGCCCTTTTTAATGCCGCGGCTGATGAGCAGGTTCGCGCAGCGGTTTGCCTTTTCGTCAAACACGCGCCACGTGATTTCCCGCCGGTATGCACGTCCCAGCGGGCGTTCAATCAGCTCATACTCCTTCCACGTAGTGCGGCGAATCTCCCTCACCTCGGGGTTTAGCTCCACAAGCGCGATTTCGCTCGGGTATTTGACGGCGTTTTCCTCCAGAAACTCGGTAATGGGCATGCATATCATCCTTTCCGCATTTGTAGCTTACGCCTTTTTAATGGACACATTCACAAGCAGACCGACAACGGACAGCGCCGTGAGCACAAGCAGCGAAAGCTGATACGTGCCCGTCGTCTCATACAGGCGTCCCGCCAGCGTGGACATAAAGGACGCCGGAATCAGCACCAGATTCAGCACGGAGAAATTCAGCGAAAAATGCTTCATCCCATAGAAGCCGCCCGCCAGCGCCGCGGAGACCGTGGGCGAAAAGCCATAGCTGAAGCCGCACAGGCACAGCCCAACCGCGCCCAGCAGCGGTGAGGACGCCATGCATCCGACAAGCGCCAGCGCGGGCGCGGCAATGGCAACGGCGCTGGTAACGAAGCGCGTGCGAGAAAGCCCCGCGCGGTCGCACAGCCAGCCGGAGAACAGCCGCCCAAACCCGTTGAATACCGCCAGCAGCCCTGCCAGCGTGACCGCCGCACCCTCCGCCATGCCAACCGAGCAGAAGTAGTCCCGACCGAACCCAATCGCCGTGGAGCCGACGGCAGCAAGCAGCGTGAAGAACACGAAAAGCTTCCAGAAGCTGCCGGTTTTCAGCATTTCACGCGCGGAAACCTCCCTCTGCGTTTCCGTGTCCGCTGCCGCCTGTTTGACAGGCGGATTTTTCATAACGAATGCCGACGCGGCAATCGCAAGCCCGATCACGGTACCCAGCAGCATGTAGATTTCCTTCCATCCCATACGGTTCAGAAGCATCTGGAACACGCGGCTCATCAGCAGCGCCGAGAAGCCGAAGCTCATCATCATCGCACCGGAGGCCATGCCCTTTTTGTCGGCGAACCAACCGTTCACGCAGGCAATCACCGCATTATATACCACGCCGACGCCCAGCGCCGTTAAAACGCCGTAGCCCAAATAGAACAGCCCGAGCCGCCCCTCCGCATGCGCGGAAAGGTCAAAGCCGCCAATTACCAGCACAGCCGCCGCCAGCAGCCGTACCCGAAGCGTCACCCGGCGGCTAATCAGCCCGGACAAGAGACCGCCCAGACAGAAGAAGCACAGCGTCAGCGTAAAGCACAGCTGCGTCTCGGTGTCCGTCCAGCCGAATTCCGCCTTCACCGGCGTTTTCAGCACGCTCCACGCATAGATCACGCCCGCCATCAGCAGCGTAATGCAGCCCATCAGAAGCACCCATCCACGTTTTGCCTTCATGCCTTCAGCCTCCGTTTCATTTTCCCCCGAAAAACAAAAAGTCCTCTCATCCTGTACGGATAAGAGGACGGAAATTCCGCGATACCACCTCAGTTTTCCGGTGCTTCACAACAATCGGACTCATCGGGTACGACCCAATGGGTATACCCTATCGCCATAACGGGCGCTCCCGTCGCAGCCTACTTGGATTCCTCCGTTCAGTGCGCCGCTAACGAAATGTATTCCGCACGCGCCTTCCCACCGTCTCGCACCCGCCGACGGCTCTCTGCAGGGCTCTGCGCAAGCGTACTTCTTCTCGCTCATCGCGTTTCATGCACACACTATACCACCGCCTTCGCAAGTTGTCAATCCCCCTTTTTCAAAAAATATCCGGGTTTTATCGCTTTCGCGCGCCGCATAGGATGAGAGGACATTTCCTCAAGGAGGGAAGAAGGGTGATAATCACGCTGAACCGGCTGCCAGCCGGACAAACCGCCGTGGTGGAACGAGTGGATACGGACATGAAAATCGGACGGCGGCTTCGCGAGCTCGGCATCTTTCGCGGCGCCGCGGTGAAGCTTGTCGGCGTCGCGCCGCTGGGCGATCCCGTCGCCGTACAGGCGCTGGATACGCGGATTGCCATGCGCCGCGAGCTGGCGGCTCGTATCCATGTATGTACGAACGCCATTCCCTCCGGGGATCTGCGCGCGGAACTTCCGTTATGAACGGCATCGCCGCGCTGGCCGGCAACCCCAACTGCGGAAAAACCACGCTGTTCAACGCGCTCACCGGTGCCCATCAGTATGTGGGCAACTGGCCGGGCGTGACCGTTGACAAGCGCGAAGCCATTTTTGACGTAAACGACGCACAGATTACGCTGATCGACCTGCCCGGCGCGTATTCCCTTACGCCCTACTCCATCGAGGAGCGCGTAACGGCAGACTATCTGAGCAGCGGCGAGGCAAATGCGGTTATCAATATCGTGGACGCGATGCATTTGGAGCGCAGTCTGCTTTTGACGCTTCAGCTGCTGCATCGCCGCCTGCCGGTTATCGTCGCCGTCAATATGATGGACGAGCTGACGCGCGAGGGCGGAAGAATCGATATACCGGCGCTGTCGCAGGCATTGGGCTGCCCCGTGGTTGCCATCAGCGCCCGACACAAAACCGGCTTTGACGAGCTGTTTTCGGCGCTCTATCAAGCAATCGCACATCCGAAAGCCCCTGCCGTGCCCGATGCCGACAGGGAGGAAGACGAAGAGGCCTTCTACCGACGCGCCTTCGTGCTTCTGAAAACGGCGGGCTATCGTAAGCGGCGCAGCGAAGGCCGCGACCGCACCGCGCGGCTCGACCGCATTCTGACCGGGCGTTATACCGCCTTCCCGATTCTGCTTTCGGTTCTGCTTTTGATGTTCTTCCTCGCCTTCGGCGCGCCGGGCGCGTATCTGACCGGGCTGGTGGGAAGCGCGGTTGACCGGCTGCGCATAATGACACTCTGGCTGCTGCGCAGGCAGCCTACGTGGATTTCCTCTCTGATTGCCGACGGCATTCTCGCCGGCGCGGGCAGTGTGCTCGGCTTCCTGCCGCAAATTCTGATTTTGTACCTGCTGATGGCAATCATCGAGGACACGGGCTACATGGCGCGCGCAGCGTTTATCACCGACCGGCTTCTCCGGCGGCTCGGCCTGTCCGGGCGCAGCGTAATTCCAATGCTGATGGGTCTCGGCTGCACGACGACGGCTGCCGCCGCGGCGCGGGGTGTGGAAAACGAACGCGACCGGCGCATGACGGTCATGCTCACACCCTGCATGTCCTGCGGCGCAAAGCTGCCGGTGTATGCGCTTATGGCGCGCAGCTTCTTCCCGGGACACGAGGCCGTGGTCGTTCTAAGCCTGTACCTGCTGGGCGGCATCATGCTGGCGATCATGGGCACATGCCTGCGGCGGCTTGTGTTCCGGGAGGGCGAAACGCCCTTTCTAATGGAGCTTCCCGCCTACCGCATGCCGGTATGGCGCAGCGTCGGGCGGCGGCTGTATGAGCGCGCACGCGATTTCATTCGCCGTGCAGGCACCCTGATCGTGCTTTTGAGCGCCGTATGCTGGTTCCTTCAGGCGTTTACGCCCACGCTGAAGCTGACCGCGCACATGGACACCTCCATCATGGCCTGCGTCGGCCGCTGGCTCGCACCTCTGTTTAAGCCAATGGGCTTCGGAAGCTGGCAGGCCGTTTCCTGCCTGCTGTCCGGCCTTGTTGCCAAGGAGGGCATTCTTTCCGCCCTGCAGGTGCTGCTTCACGCGCCGGGAGCCGCTGCACTTATGCGCTCGCTTCCGACGGCCTTTTGCGGCGCGGCAGGCGCGTATGCATTTCTCGCGTTCATTCTCATCAGCCCGCCGTGCATATCGGCGATTTCCGCCAGTGCGCGGGAGCTGAAATCTCCGAAGCTTCTGATTACCATGCTTGTGATGGAAACCGCCTTCGCCGCGCTTCTGTCGATAGCTGCCTATCAGGCGCTGCGCTTCATTCTGTAAATCGCAACGAAGGACGCCGTCCATCGCGCGGCGTCCTCCGCTGCTTTATGCGTTCACCGGTTTTTATTGATGATTCGGCTCATACCCTTATGGGTGGTTAAGTCAATCGTGCGCACCCACAGTGCCACCTTGTTTTCGGCATTCAAGTTTTCCCAGATGTCGGCAACAATGTCAAAGATCGAGCCATTCAGCGTAACCTGCACCGGCTCGCCGCTGAAGGACGGCAGCGGGTTGGCATCGTATTCGTAGGAATGCAGGAAATAGCCCGTGCCCGCCGGAATATTCTCATAGCTGAACACATGGCGTCCCGTGCTCGCGCCCACGGCGTCCATCGCCTTGACCACGCTCATGTTCAGGCGGAAATCCTCGCCGTTCATGGCAGCCACGGCCGTCAGACGCGGCGTAAAGTGCGGTGCATCCGGCAGGAAGCCCTGCTCGGCCACAATTCTTTCGAACGACTTTCCGGCGGTCATCGCCTCATACATGGCTTCCACATGACTGCCATTGCCGATCAAAAGCTTGTTTTCAAAGGCAAGCACCGGGGAATACACCAGCAGCGCTTCATTGCGCATGGCAGAGGCGACAAACGGCTCAATCCGCACGCCGCCGCCATTCTCCACGAATATGCGGTTCTTGCTCACCGCGCTCCTACCCATGATAAAATATGTAAGCACGGCACTGCTTCCGTCCGCGCTTTTTCCGGCAATCATACCGCAGCCCGGATAGCTGGCGCGCGCAACCGCGCTGCCCAACGACATCGCTTTCATGGTTTCCCTCCCGTATATAAATCTCTTATCCAAACCTCTTATTGTTCCTTCGTATTTTCCGTCTCATCCTAAGCGATTCCAATTTTATCCAAAAGCTTGCTCATGAAACGGCTCCATTTCGAGAACGGCTTTTTTCGTGGATGCGTATACCTCCAATCCTCGTACGGAGAATACTCTCCGTTGGGAGAAGCACCCTTCCGCTCCTCATTCGAAGCATACTCCTCGTAGGTACTCGTATTCCCCGTTTGCTCCTCATCGGCAGGACGCCATGAGTTTTTAAACGTACGATTCCTTACCTCGGCTTCGTGAATCGTATCCATGAGCAGAGTCACGGCTTCATCCATGTTCTGCGCAGCCCAATCGAGCATTTTTTCAAGCTCTTCCACATTATCGGGCATATCATACTGCGCAGCCAGCTGCACGGAGCCTTTGATCGGATCGAGAATATACCCCGCGTTCTCCGGCATCGTTTCGTTTATCCTCGCAATTGCGCGGCTCACGCAGGCACCCTCGCCGCGCCGAATTCGAATCGGAAGCTCTGCGCAAATCCGGATTATACCGTTCTCGGATAAAATCTGCACATCACAGCCCTTTAGCCTCGCGTCCTGCGCAAAGGAGGCAAAAAAGCGATATACGGCGCTGCACGACGATTTGAATTCAATTTCCTTTTCCTTCAGGAGCTCGCCAATCCTATCCACTGTATTCTCCATCCTTCTGCCTCCCGTAAAAGAACCATTACCCTATATTATATGCAAATGCCGACGGATTTATACGCCGCTTCTGCTAATGATTCGCGTATTTCTCGTCAAATCAGGGCATAATCGTGCAGAAATGCGAGAAAGCGCTGCAAATGCTCGTCCCAGAATTCCCACGTATGCGCGCCGGGATCCTCGTCATAGACATAGCCGAAGGGATTTCCGGGGAAGGACTGAAAGAAGTCCCTCGTCTCATGCGCGCGTTCCAGAAGATAATCCTTATCGCCGCAGGCATGATAGATTCTCGGGCAGGCTTTTCCTTCTTCCACAATGCGCAGCGCGTTGCGGAACACGTCCTCCTCGGTGCCGGTCAGATCGCGGTCACCATAGCGCATATACATGCGCGCCTGCCCCTGCGCAGACAGCACCGCTCCCAGCTTGCGGTTGAACGCGCCGGCGGAATAGCTTCCAATGGCGGCATAGTTTTCCGGCCGCGCCATACCGATTTTCAGGCAGCCCTCGCCGCCCATCGACAGGCCGGAGATGAAGTTGTCCTCGCGCCGCGCGCTCAGCGGGAAAAAGCCGCGCATAATCCCCGGCAGCTCGTCGGCAATATAGGTAAAATATTTCCCGCCATGCGCCATATCCGTGTAGCTGGAAAGATGAGCGTTCGGCATCACGACGGCAAGGTCGTACTTGTCCACATAGCGCTCAACGCTCGTGCGCCGTCCCCAGATGGTGTGGTTGTCGCTCATGCCGTGCAGAAGCCACAGCGTCTTGAAGCCATGCTCCGGCGCTGCCTTCTGCGGCAGAATTACGTCGCAGGCCGCGCACATGCCCAGCGCATTGGAGAAGAAGTTCACATGCATAAGTGCCATATCAGCACTCCTCCTTTCCCAGCGGCAGCCAGTTCAGAACCGTCTGCACCTTCTGATCCCAGTATTTCCACTGATGGTCGCCCGGAGATTCCTCGTATGTGAGGTCATAGCCCAGCGCATTCAGATGGTCGCGCATGCGCACGTTTTCGCCATACAGAAAATCCTCCGTGCCGCACCACATATACAGCCTCGGAAGCGGCTTTCCGCTTGCCTTCAGCTCCTGCGCAGCGGCAAACAGATCGTTGAACGAGCCGCGTATCGACTCGACAGGGCCGAAAATATCCTCCCAGAAGCGCCTGTCCGCAAGCTCGGTGTGCTCGCAGATGTCCACCACATCCACGCCTCCGGACAGCGACGCGGCACATGAGAACGTCTCCGGCGCACGCAGTGCCAGCTTCAGCGCGCCGTAGCCGCCCATCGACAGACCGCAGGCAAACGTGTCCTCGCGCCGATGACTCATGCGCGGAAAGAAGTCGCGGCACACGCGCGGCAGCTCCTCCGAAATATAGGTAAACCACTTATAGCCGCAGTGCATGTCGGTATACCAGCCCAGCTGCGTGGACGGCATCACGACCGCAATGCCCTTTTCGGAGGCATAGCGCTCGATGCTCGTGCGCCGCTGCCAAATCGTGTGGTCGTCGCTCATGCCGTGCAGAAGGTACAGCGTCTTCCAGCCTCCGGCTTTGTCCTTGCCCTCCATGCCGATCTGCCCCTTTGTCTCCTCAGGCAGAATCACATCCATCTCTACACACATGCCCAGTACGTTTGAGAAAAAGTCGGTATGAATCAATGCCATGGATTTCTTCCTCCCTTCGAGAGCGCCGACTCAGGCGTCGCCCTGCATTTGCGTAAGAATCGTCGATTTTTTCTCCCAACCGCCGCGATAATAGTAAATCAGCAGCAGCGTGGAGCATAGAATCCAGCCCATCGGATACGCCAGCGCTACCACGTAGAACGAATCCGTCAGATGGGAAAACACATACAGGTAAATCTGCCGGAACGCCACGAACGACGACAGCATGATAATCATCGGCGGCAGTGAGCAGCCTGCGCCGCGCAGAACGCCGGCGTAAATGTTGTTGACGGCGCACAGGATGTAGAACGGGCTCATCATCATCAGAAAGATTGAGCCATAATACAGCACCATATCCTCCGTGTTGAAGATGGAAATCAGGCTTCTGCGGAACACCATCATCGGTATGCACAGACCCACGCACACAATCGCGGCCATGCGCATCGTGACCTTCAGACCCTCCTTGGCGCGCGCCCGCTTGCCCGCGCCGAGGTTTTGGCCGGTAAACGTCGTCGCTGCAAGGCTGATGGAGTTGATCGGCAAAAGCGCGAACTGGTCAATCTTGCCGTATGCCGTCCAGCCCGCCATGCAGTCTGCGCCGAAGACGTTGATATAGCCCTGAACGAACACGTTTGAGAAGCTGGTGATGAACGACTGAATGGCCGACGGAAGGCCGATTTTGAAAATCGCCGCCAGAATTGACCGATCCACGCGCAGATGCAGCCAATCCACGCGATACGCCATATGTGAGCGCGTCAGCACATACAGCACCATGAACGCCGAAATATACTGCGCGATCACCGTCGCGTAGGCAACGCCCTCAACTCCCCAGCTGTATTTCGTGACGAAGAGAACGTCGAGCACGGTATTCACGACTGTAGTGATAATCAAGAAGATCAGCGGCCTTCGCGAATCTCCTACCGCGCGCAGGATGCCCGCGCCGATATTATAAAGCAGCATGCCCGAAACGCCCGTGAAATAGATTCTGAGGTATTTCTCCGCCATCGGATAGACCTCCGGGGTCTTGTCCATTTTCATGATTTTCAGAAACAGCGGAACCGACAGGTTTCCCAGAAACGTACACGCCACGCATGCCACCAGCGCCACGACCATGGTTGTCTGCACCGCGTCGGACAGCCTTCGCTCGTCCTTCGCGCCATAGTACTGCGCAATAACCACGCCCGCGCCGGTGGCAATGCCGATGAAGAAGCCAATGATGGCGTTGATCGAGCTTCCGACCGAGCCGACCGCCGCCAGCGCCTCCGTGCTTACGTATCGACCGAGCACGATGCTGTCCACCGTGTTGTACATCTGCTGAAAAATGTTTCCAATCAGGAGCGGCCACGCAAATCGTGCAATCTGCTTCCACACGCTTCCCTGCGTCAGATCGATTTCACTTCGTCCCAGCTTCATCCTGCGTCCTTCCCCTCCGATTTCCCGTATATTTGCCAACCGCCAACAGCAGCGCCAATGCCGCCAGCGCCGCCGCGCAGACGCACGCCGCCCGATAGGGCGCCAGCGTCTCCGAAACGGTCGGAAGCCGTAATTTCTCCGTCATCCTGTACACGCCTGCGCACATGCCGCCGCAAAGCGCTTTCATCGGAAAAAACCATCGCGTGTCCACGCCCGAGTTCTTCAGCCTCGCGCAATTCTGAAGCCCCGCACAAATTCCGCCGAAGCCGCACAAATAGGCCGCAAGCGTCGGATTCCGCGCCTGCGCGGCAAGAAAGCAGCCCTGCGAAACCTCGATATACGGCTGCACCGCCTCGGGCAAAAGTCCGCCGATCACGCTTGTGAGCGTCATCCAGCCGCACACGGACAAAACGCCCATAATTGCGGACGTCATGGCATTCTCACTGCGCGTCACCGTATCCGTCGCCGTTCTGCCGCGAATCCACGATTCCGGCAGATGCGCGCACAAAAACGCGCCCGCAAAAAGCGAAGCTGCCATGCATCCCCACAGGCGCACGCCCACGGCTGCATCCGCAAACATGCCCGTGCCCACGGAGCACACCAAGAATACCGGGCCGCAGCCGGAAACCAATATTCCCAGCGTAAGCCGCTGCCGCGGCGAAAGCACGCTCGCGCATCGGCTCGCCGCCGTCGTTCCTGCGGGCGTTCCCGCCATCAGACCCACAACCGTAGCCGAGGCCGTGCTGCCCGGCAGTCGGAACGCACGCATCGGCCAAGCAAACAAGCGCTCATAGCCGTCCTGCGCCTCTTCGCTGGTCAGCACCGGCAAAAGCGCAAGAAACGGAAACAACGACGGCGCAACGGTCTGCGCCCACAGCATCATAGCTGACCGCGCCTGCTCGGCGCAGCGCTCCGGAAATACCAAGAGACAAGCGCTCATGCCCAAAGCCAGCCAATATTTCAACTCCATCCCCTCCGTCCAAGCCTATGCCGCGGATGAGATGGAGTTGTCCGTATTTATGGAAGAAGCTCAAAGGAGAACGATTCCGTGCCCATGGTCAGCGTCAGCGTCCACGTGCCGCCCTCCTCAAGCAGGTATGCAGGCACCTCGCACGCCACGACCAGCCTTGCCCGCGCCAGAATGCCCAGCGTTCCCGCAAAGGACTCGCCGCCGTTTTTCTCGCAGTACAGATTGGCCGGGAACGCCCACTGCCCCTCGTAGGTGCAGGTCGCACTCACGTCCCACGACAGGGAAAGCGCTTCGGCGCTTTGATTCTGAATCACGCCGTCCGCCAGAAGCAGCACATTATCCGCATCCGCCGCCGTCTTGAGGCCGCCGGTCTGCGTGGTATCCACGCCGCTCGCCGTCCACCAGCGATTCAGTGCAAAGCGCGCCTTCTCCGATATATGCGTATACGCATACGTCTCCACCGTCTCCGAATCCGCGTCCACAGCCGCGCCGGACAGAAGATTTAAAAGCCTTGCATCGGCATAGCCGGTTTCCAGCAGGCCGTATCGCTTCTGCGCGCGCAGCACTGCGGCGCGCATCTCGTCGTTGATTCCCTTGCTGGTACCGGTCTTCATGAAGCCCTGCGCCGCAAGCAGCGCCTGCGTATCCCGCACCGCATCTGCCGTCGCACCCGAGCCGATCAGCCCGAACACCGCATCGGTTGCCACACTGCCGCTGCTGCCCTTCTGGCGAAGCTCCGGAAGGCGCACCTCTCCATGCCTGGCGGCAAAGGCCTGTTTCGCCAAGTCCTCCAGCCCATAGCCTGAGAAATCGGGGGCGCCGTCCGGGAGACTGAGCGCTCGGAAGGATTCCGCCGCAAACTCCGCAGACGCCGAGGGATAGGTTCCCTCGCGCTTTTTCGCCTCGATAATCAGCTGTCCATCGCCCAGCAGGCATATGGAAGCCTCCCGCGCTTCATACAGCCGGGAAAGGAACGAAAGTGCCTCGTCATTCAGACAGCACACGCCGATTTCCACGCGCGCGCCCGAAGCCTCCTCCGCCGTCAGCGGAAATACACAGGTAGTATCGTCCAGCGTAATCAAAAGGGCGCGCGGGTTTGCCGCCGTCCTGCCGGTATACAGCACCTTCAGAACCGGGCAGGCTATGCCGGTCTGCGTATTGCCCTCCAGCACCATTTCGAACATCAGCGCGTCCGACAGCGCATTCTTATTCGCGCGTTCACGGTACGCGCGCTCCAGCTGCGAAGCCGCATCGCCGGACACGGAAAAATCTCCGTTTCGTTCCTCCGTCCAGCCGTCATAGCGCGCAAGCGCATCCGCGTCGAGCGTGCCGCTCACGCGCGGAATCGACTCGCCAAGCGCGGAAAGCACAATCAGAGACAGGCAAAGCACACAGCACAGAAGCTTCTTCATCTGTATTCACTCCCTTGTATTACACAGCCATTATAGCACATTTTTTGTCAATACTCAACCGTCGTCTCCTACCCTTCGGCTGATCAGCCGCACGCACACGGCCGCAAGGCTGACCAAAATGCCCGTGAGCACCACGATCATCTGCTTGTTGGTCAGTTCAAATGCGCCCAGCGACAGGCTAACCTCCTGTGTGGAAAGAATGAAGTACTTTCCAACGGTCACGCCCACGAGCGCCGCAAGGTTGGCACAGGTGGAATAGAAGCCGATAAACACCGTCTGATTCTCTCTCGGCATGTTGACGTAGGGAATGCCGGTAAACGACAGGTTGATGCCGATGGCGAACGTGAAGCCCAGCATCAGCGCCAGCGCGTAGAACCATGGCCGTTCCTTTGTCACCGCCGCCAGCAGGAAATAATGCAGCGCGTAGATCGACATGGAAAACGACAGCGTGCGGAACCAGCCGTACTTTCCCAGCACCTTGCGCCAGATCGGCGTGAGGAACAATACAATCGGCACGTTCAGCATGTTGATAAGCGTAATCGTCGAATACGCCATTTCCACGTTTCTAAGCAGGTACACCGTATAGTAGGAGCCGGGCACGTTCGCCGTGATATTCCACACAAAGACCACCGCAACCGTGTACAGATATTTCTTCTCATGCAGCGGACGGGAGAAAAGCTCACGCACGGTAAAGCGCTCGCCGGACGATTCATAGGGATATTCGCGAATATGAAAATACAGATAAATTTCAACGCCGCACAGCACCGCCGCAATGGCACGCAGCGTGAGCAAACCATAATAGCTCATGTCGTGCGCGGCAAACATATCCACAATCCAGCCGCCCAGCAGATTGCATATGGCCACGACGGCGCCCACCGTCATGGTAATCAGGGAAAAATAGCTTTTCCGCGTCTCGTTCGGCAGACTCTGAATGTGCCAGATGGAAAGTCCCGGCGATATGATTGCGTTGATGATGTTCACAATCAGAACGCCCGCGCCGGTCATATACAGCCGAATCTGCCTGTCCACCGGGAACAGCGGAATCAGGCCAATAAGAATGACATTGATGAAATACAAAACGGCGCGCAGCACCGTCAGCAGCGTGCGCCGCTTGGGAAACCGCTCCAGCAGCAGCGGCGAAAAGCACTGAAGCATGTTCGCCGCCAGCGAAAACATGCTCATCGTGCCGATAAAGCCGTCCCCCGCGTTCAGATGCAGCAGCAAGCCCGTCCAGAATGTGCCGCCGACAAAGTTGGCAATCACATTGGACGTGTAGTTGCACATCACAAGCCGTTTTCTGTCCTCACTGGACGGGTCGCCCTTGCGGTACCAGCCCTCCAGCACGCTGTCGCGAAGCCGCCGCGCCGTGCGGCGAAGATCGATTGAGCGAAGATCATTCAGCTTCAGCTTTCTCATATGCGGCCTCCGGTTCCGGTTCGGAAACGATATTGCGAATCCACACGCCCTTCTTCATCAGGATATAGCCCGCAATATCCTTGATGATTTCCGCCGCGTGACATGCGCCGAATACGTAGAGGATGCCAAGGTCGGTAAAGTGTATCAGCGAATAAACCACCGGAATCTGAACAATCCAGCTGTATCCGCAGTCAAATAGGAACGTGATGCCCGTGCGCCCGCCCGAGCGCAGAATATAATAGGAGCAATTGGCAAATGCCTGCAGCGGCGCGGTGCACGCGCAGATGCGAATCATGCTCACTGCCAGCCGCTGTGCCTCCGGCTTTGCCTCGGTGTAAATCCGCGGAAGCACCGGCGCTACGGCGAACATGACCACGGCAACCAGCAGGCAGATTCCGATGTCAAAGGCAATCACCTGCCGGGCACAGGTACGGGAAGCCTCGTCGTTGCGCTCGCCCAGCTTGCGTCCCACCAGCACCGATGCCGCCGTGCCCATCGACAGGAAGAACACGGTGAACAGATTTGTTATCGTGGAGGTAATCGTGTTGGCGGCAACGACGTTCAGCCCGCGCAGCGAATACAGCTGCGTCTGAAATGCCACGGCGCTGGACCAGAGAAGCTCATTCACCAGCAGCGGCATGCCCTTTACCGTGATGCTCTTGGCCAAGTGAGCCGGAATCCTGAAATGGGAATACGCGCCCGTAAGGAAGCCGTATTCTCCATTTTTCCGATTGCGCCGGTGCGCGACCACAACGATGACCAGCATCTCGACATAGCGGGAAATCACCGTGGCAATCGCCGCGCCGCTCGCGCCCAGCGCCGGTGCGCCCAGATGGCCAAAAATCAGTATGTAATTGCCCACAAGGTTTACCAGAACGCTGATGATGGAGGCCGCCATGGGCAGCTTCGTCTCTCCGGTCACGCGCAGCGTACCGGCATATGCCTGCGATATGGCGAAGGGCGGCAGGCCAAAAAGCATGATGCGGACATAGTCCATGCCGGCTCTCAGTGTCTCCTCCGCGCCGCCGACGTCCTCCACATCGTTGATATAATACCCAATCAGCGGACGGCTGAAGCCCGCCAGCACCTCAATCGCAATCGTGCTGAGAACGGCAGCCAGAATGATTGTGTAGCGAAACGAGTCACGTACGCCGCCGTCATTCTTTGCGCCGTAAAACTGCGCGGCGAAGATCGTCGCACCCGACATGCCGCCAAACAGACACAGGTTGAAAACAAAGATCAGTTGATTGCCGATGGATACGCCGTTCATTTCCTCCGTGCCGACGGCGCCAACCATGATGTTGTCCAGCAGGCTTACAAAGTTCGAAATCGTGTTCTGAATGACAATCGGAACCAACAGGCCAAGAACAACCGCATAAAACGCGCGGTCGCCAATATATCTCCGACCCAGCCGACTGCTTCGAATACGCTCCAGTGTCATGCTTGCCCCTCACTTGCCTTGAATGCTATGGTAAGTATACCATGAACCGGACGCAAAGGCATGACCGGCTCCGGTTAAATTCTGATGACGGGCTCACGCGCCGGACGCAGGCTCGTTCAGAAAGCTTTCCGCGTTCATCGCAAGCCACGCCACGGCTCTGGGCAGCGCGGCAGGGTCCACCCGGAAGCGCGAATTGTGATGCGCATAGGTTGCCTGCAGCGCCTCGTTTCGAATGCCCACCTTCATGTAGCATACCGGCGCGACGGTGCGGTATTCGCCGAAATCGTCGCCAAGCATCGAGGGCTGATCCTCGCCCGTCTCGCCGGGCGCGATTTTCTCCGCGTTTGCGCGCGCAAGCCGCACAAGCGCCTCGTCGTTCCACGTTACGCCGCAGGCGGCACGCATGTCAATCTCATAGGTGCAGCCATGCGCGTCGCATACGTCGCGCACAATGCGGTCGAAGCGCTCATGCACGCGCGCGTACACGCGAGGATCGAATGTGCGAATCGTGCCCTCCAGCACCGCTTCTCCGGCAATAATGTTGCACCGCGTGCCCGCATGCAGGCTGCCCACCGTGACCACGACGGGATCAAACGGCGACGTGAAGCGCGACGCAATCATCTGAAGCGCGCACACAAGCTCGCCGGCGCACACAACCGTATCCGTGCACAGCTCCGGCATCGCTCCATGACCGCCAAGACCATGAATCGTTATGGTGAACATATCCGTTGACGCGGCAACGCCTCGCTCGGACACGCGAAGCTCGCCCGAGCGATACGCGCTCCATACGTGCACGCCGAAGAAAGCGTTCACGTCGTTCACCAGCCCCGTCTCCAGAACGGCCTGCGCGCCGAACTCGCCCTCCTCCGCAGGCTGGAAGATCACCTTTACCGTGCCGCACAGCTCCGCCGAGGCGCGGCTTAGAACTCTTGCGCAGGAAAGCCCGACGGCAATATGCGCATCGTGCCCGCAGGCATGCATCAGGCCGGGATTCTCGGATTTATAGGGAAGCTCCGTTTCCTCCGTCAGCTGAAGCGCGTCCGTATCCGCCCGAATGCCGACCACCCGGCCCGGCTTTGCACCGCGCACAACGGCGATTGTGATGTTGTCGGCAGGTGCAAGATAGGCGATTCCGTCCTTATCCAGCGCCTCCCGAATCATTTGATGCGTGCGCACCTCATGCCGCGACGGCTCCGGAAACCTGTGAAACCGCTGATACATTTCCGTGGTATACGCTTCCTCTGCAAGAGCTTCCTTCAAAAAATCCATATTCGAGCCTCCATTGGCGTTTATAATGGATGGTTTCGCTTCCCTGCGGGCGAAATCCTGCCTTCCCTGTGTTAATTTCAAGGACATGCGCAAAAATGTATTGACAAACGCGCACCCCGTCCCGTATAATGACGTTGATTTCTGAGAGAAGGAGATCGCTCTTATGTACAACCGTGTTTCGGCCATGATGATGCGACTCGACATGTGCGTTATGTACATGTCTATTGTCGATGTCATCCGCTGAAGCAGTCTTTCCCGAAAGCGATCTCAAGGCATTTGAGTTCCGTCAGGCAGGCCGCAAAGGCTTGCCTGATTTTTAGTTTACAACGATCGGAGATTGGTAAACATGGAGAATCCCGTTACCCCTGCCCGCGGGACGCAGGAGCCAATGATTCGGCTGGAGCATGTTTTCAAAACCTTCACGGACGGCAAGGACGGCGTAAAGGCCCTTGTGGACGTGAATCTGGACATCATGCCCGGCGACATTTTCGGCATCATCGGCTTTTCCGGCGCGGGCAAGTCCACGCTCGTTCGCTGCATCAATCTTCTGGAGCGTCCAACCGACGGCCGCGTGTTCGTCGCCGGGCAGGAGCTTACCGCGCTGAGCGCAGGCGGCCTTCGGAAGGCGCGCAAGTCGATCGGCATGATTTTTCAGCTGTTCAACCTGATGCGTTCGCGCACGGTGTATGACAACGTAGCCTTTCCGCTGCGCGGCATGCATCTTTCCCGCGAGGAGAAGCGCAGGAAGGTTACGGAGCTTCTGCGCATTGTCGGCCTTGAGAACCGCATGGATGCCTATCCGGGCATGCTCTCCGGCGGACAGAAGCAGCGCGTAGCCATTGCCCGCGCACTATCCAGCAACCCGAAGGTGCTGCTCTGCGACGAGGCAACCAGCGCGCTCGACCCGCAGACGACGCAGGATATCCTGTGCCTTCTGCAGAAGCTCAACCGCGAGCTGGGCATTACCGTGGTTGTAATCACGCACGAAATGGCCGTCGTCAAGCAAATCTGCAACCGCGTCGCCGTGATGGAGGACGGTCGCGTGGTCGAGGAGGGCGAAATCTTCGACGTATTCTCCGACCCGCAGCAGCCCATTACTCGGCGCTTTATCGCCACGACCGACGGCGTCGCGCGGGTTCAGGAGCAGATGAACGAGCTGATTGCGCCGCTGGGGCTGAAGCACGGCGACCTCGTCGTTCAGTTTTCGTTCCATGGCTCCAGCGCAGGACAGGCGCTCGTCAGCTCCCTGTCGCGCACCTACGGCATCGACATTTCCATCATCTATGGCAACGTCGAAATGCTGGATGGCAAGCCGCTCGGTAAGCTGATTACGGTATTCCGCGGCGATCCCGGCAATATTGACGCCGCCCTCGCTCACATTGACGGCGAACACGTACGTGCGGAGGTGCTCCACCATGCAGAATAAGACCGTGCAGCATAAGACTGAAAAAAAACCTTCCATCGGCTCCCTGCTCAGCCTGATCTTCGTTCTTGCCGTGGTTGCCGCCCTCATCGCGTATGGCCTTCTGGTGCTGATTCGCGCGGCCAAGGGCGCGGAGACGTTCATGGATTACCTGAACAACCTGATTCCCAACGTGGTTAAAACGCGCAAGGAATTCTGGAAGAGCCTGAAGCAGACGCTGCAGATGGTCGGCTATTCCTCTCTGTTCTCGGTTGGCTTCGGCATCTTCTTCGGTGTCATTCTGGTTGTCACGCAGAAGGGCGGCATTCTGGAAAGTCCTCCGATTTTCCAGCTGCTGGACAAGCTGATCAACTTCTTCCGTTCGATTCCCTTCATTATATTAGTCGCGCTTTTGATCCCCACCACGCGCAAGCTGATCGGCACGTCCATCGGCGTGAAGGGTGCCATCTTCCCGCTGGTCGTAGCCACGGTGCCGTTCTTCTCAAGGCAGATTCACGCCGCGCTGTGCGAGGTGGACGGCGGCATGGTTGAAGCTGCCCGCGCAATGGGACTCAATCCCGCCTCCATCATCCTGCGCGTGTATCTGCGCGAGGGTTTGCCTGGAATGATTCGCGGCGCGACAATCACCATCGTGAACATCATCGCCCTGACGGCCATGGCCGGCACCGTGGGCTCCGGCGGACTCGGCGACTATGCCATCCGCTACGGCTATCAGCGCGTGATGACCGACGTTACCGTCGTTACGATCATCGTCATTCTGCTGATGGTAACCATCATTCAAACGCTCGGAACCTTCCTCGAGCGTGCCACCACTCACTAAACCATCCCGGTCGGGGGTTTAGCATAGAGACCACAACACATTCAAAGGAGGCCACCTGTCATGAAAAAGCTTCTGTCTCTCGTACTGATTCTGGTATTCGCCCTCGCATTCTCTGTGAGCGCGGAAACGACGCACGTTAAGGTTGGCGTTGTTGGCTCCACCAACGAGCAGTGGACCGACGTTCTCGTTCCCAAGCTCGCCGAAGAGGGCATTGACATTGAACTCGTCTACTTCTCCGACTACGTAATGCCCAACATCGCGCTTGCTTCCGGCGAGATCGATCTGAACGCCTTCCAGCACTACAACTTCCTCAACAGCTGGAACAACGAAAACGCCGAGACCTACGGCGAAACGCTCACCGCCATCGGCGAAACGCTGATCGCTCCCCTCTCCCTGTATTCCGATAAGTACACCTCCGTCGATCAGTTCCAGAAGGGCGATACCATCCTCGTGATGAACGACCCCACCAATGAAGCCCGCGCGCTGCAGATGCTGGCCAGCCTGAACCTGATCAAGCTCGCCGACAACCTCACCAGCTATGCCACCATCGTGGACATCGTCGAGAACCCCCTCGAGCTGAACATCTATGAGATGGATGCTTCCATGATCGGCTCCCAGATGAGCGATGGCTCCGTCGCTGCCGGCTTCATGAACGGTCAGTATGCAACGCAGGCCGGCTACGCTCACGAGAGCGCCATTGCCATCGAGGCCTTTGATCCCAACAACGCCGACCAGCGCGGCATCGTGAACATCATTGCCGCTCGCGAGTCCGACGCCGAAAATCCCGTTTACCTGCGCATTGCCGAGGCCTATCAGTGCGACGAGGTTGCTCAGGTATTCGAAACGCTGTATAAAGGCTCGTTCGAACCCGCGTGGTAATCCGATTATCCATCCTCAAAACGCCTTCCCGCTTTTCCGGTGGGAGGGCGTTTTGCAGCCGCATACGCAGCATATCGGCAGCTGCCGTTCTTTTTCTGTTGTTTAGCGCATAAAAATGCATAATTATCTATGATAAATTTCGCGTCATGCGTTGACAGATATAGCATGTATAAGTATAATATAAAGCAACTCAAATAAGGAAGGCGAGTGAATTTCCATGAAAAAACGTTTTGCCTGTCTCTTTCTTGCCCTTATGCTCGCGTTTGGCGCCGCCGCATCTGCAGAGAGCGTCAAGGTGGGTCTGATCGGGCCGCTGACCGGTGAGGTCGCAGTGTATGGCAATGCCGTCAAGGAAGCCATACAGCTGTATATTAATGATTTTAATGCGGCGGATCACCCCCTCGACATCAACCTGATTATCTATGACGATAAGGGCGATCCCACCGAAGCCATGAACGCCTACAACAAGCTGGTCTATCAGGATGACATCGCCGTTCTGCTCGGCCCTGTCACCTCCTCCCCGACCTTCGGCGTGGCGGAGGCCTCCGTGGATGACGGCATCCCGGCGCTGACTCCGACTGCGACGCACCCGGACGTAACCACCTACGGTGACAACTTCTTCCGTGCCTGCTTCGAGGATCCGTTCCAGGGCGGCTCGATGGCAAAGTTCGCCGCAAACGAGCTGAAGGCCACGACCGCGGCCATCATCTACAACAATGCGGACACCTACTCCATCGGTCTGCGCGACGCGTTCACGAAGACCGCCGCCGAGGTCGGTCTGACCGTAACCGCCTCCGAGGCCTACGGAGCCTCCGACATCGACTTCCGCGCGCAGCTGACCAACCTTATCAAGACCAATCCGGACGTGCTCTTCATCCCCTACTACTACAACGTCACCTACATGATTTGCTCTCAGGCGCGCGAGCTGGGCTATACCGGCACCTTCCTGGGCGTAGACGGCACCGACGGCGTGCTTGCCATCGACGGCGCGGATGTTTCCGTGTTTGATGGCATGTACTTCGCCAATCACTATTCCGCAGACTCCGACAGCTCGGTCACGCAGGCCTTCATCAAGGAGTACGAGGATACCTACGGCACAACCCCGAACGCGCTGGCGGCGCTGGGCTACGACGCTGCCATGATCGTCTGCGATGCGCTTGAGCGCGTATACAACGACGGCGTGAAGATCGACGGCGAAAGCTCGTATGAGGCGATCATCGAGGCGATTCGCGCCACCGAGCTGGATGGCGTGACCGGCCACATCACCTTTGACGAGAACAACAACCCCATCAAGACTCTCTCCATCATTCAGATTAAGGACGGCACGTATCACTTCTACATGAACTACTGATTTTCCCTGAGCGTTCGTTCCAATCGGCTCGTCTGGCTGCCGCGATTCGCGTCTTCGCGTTTCGCGGCAGCAGGGCGTATCTACGGAAACCACTAATAATCTCGGAAGCGTGGCGAAGCACCTATGGCATTTCTCTCCCACCTGATTTACGGCCTTCAGCTCGGCGCAATCTATGCGCTGGTAGCGCTGGGCTACAGCATGGTCTATGGCATTATCCGCCTGATCAATTTCGCGCACGGCGACATTATCATGGTCGCCTCCTTCGTCGTGTGGTATCTGATCGCGCGGCTGAATGTGCCCGTCTGGCTGAGCATTCTCATTTGCGTCGCCTTTACCTCGCTTCTTGGCGTCGCCATTGAAAAACTGGCGTATAAACCGCTCAGGCATTCGGCGCGCATCTCGCTTCTGATTACCGCCATCGGCATCAGCTTCTTCCTGCAGAATGCCGCGCAGCTGATCTTTGGCGCAGATCCCGTCATGTTTGAAAACCTCTTCCCCGGCAATCTCACGCTGGGCACGCTGACCGTCTCGCGGGTATCGGTAATCGTCATCTGCGTATCCATCGTTTTGATGGTCGCGTTGGTGCTGCTGGTGAATAAGACCCGCATGGGACGCGCCATGCGCGCCGTATCCGAGGATGAAGGCACCGCAGCGCTGATGGGCATCAACGTGAACACGACGATTTCCTTCGCCTTCGCGCTCGGCTCGGCGCTGGCAGCCGTGGCCGCCATTCTGTATTCCTGCGCCTATACGCAAATCTCCCCGACCATGGGCGGCATGCTTGGTCTCAAGGCCTTCGTTGCCGCCGTGCTGGGAGGCATCGGCTCCATTCCGGGCGCGATGCTGGGCGGCATCCTGATCGGCATTTGCGAAACGCTGACGAAGGCCTATATTTCCTCGTCCTTCGCCGACGCCATCGTGTTTGGCATTCTAATCGTCGTTCTGATCATTCGTCCGGCCGGTCTGCTGGGCGTGAAGAGCAAGGAGAAAGTGTAGGTGACGCGCGTGGAAAAGCGAATCTTTAAAACCACATGGTCGCGCTACCTGCTCAATACGCTGACAACGGCGGCGCTGATCACCGTACTCATGACGCTTGTTAACACAAAGCAGATTAACAAGTACAATCAGGGACTTCTGATTCAGATCGGCTTCAACATCATTCTGGCCGTTTCCCTGAACCTCTCCGCCGGCTTCCTCGGACAGCTTCCGTTGGGACACGCGGGCTTTATGTCCGTCGGCGCATATGCCGCGGCGCTGTTTACCAAGGGCGTCAATCTGCCGCAGTCCGTCGCATTCCCTCTGGGCGTGCTGGTCGGCGCGTTCGTCGCCTTCCTGTTCGGAATCCTGATCGGCCTTCCGGCGCTGCGCCTGAAGGGCGACTATCTGGCAATCATCACGCTGGGCTTCAGCGAGATTATCCGCGTCATCATTCAGAATCTGGACTTCACCGGCGGTGCGGCGGGTCTTCGAAAGATTCCCAAATACACCACCGTAGGCTGGACAATCCTCTGGGTTGTCGTTACGCTGTTTCTGATCTATACGCTGATCAAATCGCGCCACGGTCGAGCCATCCTCTCCATTCGCGAGGACGAAATCGCCGCCGAGGCCTCCGGCATCTCCACCACGTATTACAAGGTGACTACCTTCGCGCTTTCCGCCGCCTTTGCCGGCGTCGCGGGCGCGCTGTACGCGCACTACATGCGCATTCTTGACCCCGCCTACTTCGATTTCATGAAGTCCGCCGAAATCCTGGTCATGGTGGTGCTGGGCGGCATGGGCTCGATTATCGGCTCGGTCTTCGCCGCCACCGTGCTCACGCTTTTGCCCGAGTGGCTGCGCGACCTGGCCGCGCTCCCCTTCTTCACGACGCTGCCCGAATGGGTGGGCAAGGTGATTGAGAACCGCATGATCATCTACGCGCTGATTCTGGTGCTGGTGATGATCTTCAAGCCCTCCGGCCTGTTCGGCCGTTATGATTTTTCGCTGGGCAAGGAGCTGGATCGCGTGTTCCGCGGCATTCGCCGTCTGCTCGGCCTTGATAAGCGCATCGGAAAGTCCTCGAAAGGAGGCGAAGGCTGATGTCCTCTACGGTATTGGACGTTCACGCCTTAGGCATCAATTTCGCCGGTCTGCAGGCGCTGGATGAGTTTAACATTCAGGTGAAGGACGGCGAAATCGTCGGCCTGATCGGCCCGAACGGCGCCGGAAAGACGACGGTTTTCAATCTTCTGACAAACGTATATCGCCCCACGCGCGGCTCCATCACGCTGAAGGAGCACGACACCTCCGGTCTGTCCGTGCATGAAACCGCCCGAAGCGGCATCGCGCGCACGTTCCAGAACATTCGCCTGTTCAAGGAGCTGCCAGTCATCGACAACATTCTGATTGCGCTCAACAAGCCCGCCAATGCCGGTTGGCTGGAAATGCTGCTGCGCAAGTTCGGCTTCTTCCGCCTGAGCAGCGGCGAGGGCATGAGCTATTCGTGGCTGGAGGCCATGCTTCGCCTGCCGCGCTACTGGAAGGAAGAGAAAAAGGCGCGCGAAAAAGCCATGCAGCTTCTGAGCGTCTTCCACATGGAGGATCTTGCAGACGCGCCGGCCGGCTCTCTTCCCTACGGCGCACAGCGTCGGCTGGAGATTCTGCGTGCGCTGGCTACGAATCCCCGTGTGCTGCTGCTGGACGAGCCCGCCGCAGGCATGAATCCCTCGGAAACGGCCGAGCTTCTTCCGACGCTGCGCGAGATTCGCGACCGCTTCGGCGTGGCGATTATCCTGATTGAGCATGATATGAGCCTTGTTATGAACATCTGCGAGCGCATCATCGTTTTAAACTACGGCCTGATCATTGCCGAGGGCACGCCGGAGGAAATTCGCAGCAACCCCATGGTCATCGAGGCATACCTCGGACAGCAGAGAGGTGAATGATATGCTGAAAGTGGAAAACATCAACGTCTATTACGGCGCAATTCATGCCATTCAGGGCATATCATTCGAGGTGCATCCCGGCGAGATCGTCACGCTGATCGGCGCAAACGGTGCCGGAAAGTCCACCACGCTGAAAACCGTTTCCGGTCAGCTGCGTACCCGCTCCGGCTCCATCACCTTTATGAATGAGAATATTTCGCGTCTCGATCCATACAAAATCGCCCGCAAGGGACTTGTGCAGGTTCCGGAGGGACGCAAAATCTTCCAGAAGCTATCCGTTGAGGAAAACCTCTTCATCGGAGGCTATACCCGCGAGCGCACGGAGATTGAAGCGACCATGGACGACGTGTACCAGCGCTTCCCCCGCCTAAGAGAACGCCGCAGGCAGGTCGCCGGAACGCTCTCCGGTGGTGAACAGCAGATGCTTGCCATCGGCCGCGCGCTGATGTCCAAGCCTCGCCTGATTATGCTTGACGAGCCGTCCATGGGCTTGGCTCCGCTGCTCGTAAGCCAAATCTTCTCCATCATTCGCGAGCTGAAGGACACCGGCGTGACCATCCTGCTCGTTGAGCAGAACGCACGCATGGCGCTGCGCATCGCCGACCGCGCGTATGTTCTCGAAACCGGGCGCGTAAAGCTCTCCGACACCGCGGACGCTCTGCTTCACAACGACGAGGTTCAGAAGGCCTACCTCGGCAGCTGATGTCGCCATTTCATTCGACCGCGGGATCGGATAACCGGTTTCGCGGTGTTTTTGTTTCACTAAGCCGAGAAGCTGCGGGCTTCTATTCTAAAAAAAGAAGGTTGATTCATCATGGTAATTGCATTATTGGGCGACAGCTGCACGGGAAAATCCACCATTGCGGAAAAGCTGGCCTCTCAGCTTTCTGCGGAGGTTTACAGCGGAAAGGACTATCTAAGACTGGCAAAAAGCGAAAGCATGGCGGCAGCGCTGTTCAAAAAGAAGCTGCACGGCGACGAAACGATTATCTATGTGATTTCTGAAAAGGCGCAGCTTGCATGGCTGCCGGAAACGTGTATTCGAGTATTGGTAACAGCCAGCCTTCCAACCATCAAACAGCGCTTTGCAATTCGAATGCATGGAAGCCTCCCCGCCCCCGTTGCAGCCATGCTGGAACGGAAATATGGTCAGTTTGAAGCAGAACCACATTCCCTGCGCCTTGATTCAGACGAAATTTCCTCGGATGAAGCCGTAGAGCAAATTCTGTCGCTGTTCCATAGACAGTAAGAATCTCTCCTTCCCCGAAAAATTCAATCCGCACTGCTTTGGCAGAAGTTCGCAAACCGCCCTATATCATTCGTAAGATGCTCACGGCTTTTGCTGTGGCATCGATGCTTCGCCCCACATGGCGTAGTCCGGAGCCTCTGTATTTCTGCCAAGCCTCTCACAGCCGTTTTTGTCAAGTTTTTGCGGCTGACTTGATTTGTGCTGGCGCCTATGATATAATCCAAAACCAAGGAGAGAGCGGGTGCAGCCGCTCTCTCCCGACCGGGGTTAGTCAGTGCCGAGGCCATGGCGTTCGATGAATTCCATCATCTCCGACCACGTCAGGAACTCATATCGAATTCCCTCATACCAGCTCACGTATTCGGTCATTGTCTCACCCCCTTCCTGCCGCCCGCGTCATCGGGCGGCTTTTTCGTTCCTTCCCTCGGAACAATGATATTATACACCATTTATTAGTGTTTGTCAACACTATATTCAAGTGTATACGTTAATTGTTCATGAACACTTGACACCAGTGTATACACTTGCTATAATACATATCGAGGAGGCGATAAATAATGATCGTATACAAAATCGACGTGATGGAAGCGCTGAAGGACGCCGGGTACTCATCCTACAAGCTCCGGAAGGATAAGATCATCGGCGAAGCAACGATACAGAAAATCCGTCAAGGCGAAATGATGTCATGGGAAACCCTATCGAAGGTCTGCGGGATGCTGAGCTGCCAGCCCGGCGATATACTCGAATATAAACAGGCGCGCGACACGTCGGTATGATGTGCCGCGCGCCCGTGCGTTAGTCAACAAGATAGTCCATGTCAATCTGAATCCAGAGCGCCGAGGTATATGCGCTGCCGCCGATCGTATAGACCCACTCGCATTTCAGGTTGCCGTCCTTGTCCGCATAGATGCGTCCAAGCCGCTGACCCGCGCACTCGGCGATGTCGTAGTGCGTGCCCTCCGGCGCGCGGAAGCCCTCGGGCAGCACGGCAATCAGCCGCCCGCCGGAGGGCACGGACGTGTTGACGTGCCCTCGCACGTACACATGATTGCCGATGCGCCGGTACTTGGGCGTCACCGCAAAGCTGGAATCGTGAACGCTCACGTTCTCCTCCAGCGTCAGCTCCAGCCACCCGGTATCGTCGTCGAGGCGCTTCCCGTCCGCGCCCCACACGCCCGCATAGAAGTGCGCCGGATACGCGCTCTCCGTCAGCGGCTGCGCCAGCGTGCCGCCGCTGCGCATGCCCATGGCCACGCCCGTGCGCTCGATGTTGAATATGCCGCCCGCCTTCGGCACGGTCAGCTGCACGATAACCTCGGTAAAGCTGTCCGCAAGCGTCACGGTAAACGCATAGTCGCTTGTGCTGGCATAGCTGCCGGGAATGGCCGTGCGGTCGGCCGCATACGTCTTTGCGGGCAGTGTGCTGTCCTGTTCCACCACAATCGCGTTTTCGCCCGCGGGCGTGACCGTGAGCGTCACGGGTTGCTGCCGACGCCCAGCGCCGCCTGACAGCGTACGTCCGCATCCAGCCATACGCTGGTGCCGTCGTCGTCCAGCTCGTAGACCGTCGCCCCAGAGCTGTCCAGCGCCGCCGCATAGCGGCTGATGGCCACGCCCTTAAGCGTCGGCGGCACATACGCCAGCACCGTCACCGTGCCGGATACGCTCGCCGCCTGCCCATAGCTGTCCGTCACGGATACGCTGTACTCCACCGCGCCCGACGCCGTCACCGCGTCCAGCGTGCCGCCGTTGGCGCTGAGCGCATACGTGCGCGCATCCAGCGTCACCACGCGGCTCTCATAGCCGATGCCGCCGTCCGCGTCCGTATCGAGCGCGACGGTGAACGCCACCGTCGGCACGGTCAGTCCGGCAATCAGGTTCCCGTAGGTTGTCAGGTGCGTCGTTCCGCTCTCGCCCCATGTCACGCCGCTGATCCGCGGCGCGGCTCGCTCCGTAAGCAGCGTAAGCCGCCGCTGCCCGTCCGAGGATGCGCAGGCCATTCTCTGACGCAGCAAAATCTCGATCTGTGCGCGTTTTTCACTCGTCAGGTGTTGGAATTCCCGTCTTTTTGTGCTATACTGTTCCTGAGCCATGGCGAACCTCCTGGTGTTTGGCTTGGCGGTGCTTTCATTATACCATAGGTTCGTCTTGGCTCGCGTTTTTCCTTGCGAAACTGTCCTATTCCATTTTACAGTCATCCTTCATGCGTAAGCCCTGTCCGTGGGGAAGATATCTCTTGTTTTTCTGTTCAACATTTGTCACAATATCCACGGCGATTGAGCTCCTTTCGTTAGGTTGGGTTTTGGCGACTTTATTCGAACAAACTCAATCGCTTTTTTCTACCCTGCTGGTCTCACATCAATTGTAACGCTACAAATTGCCTTGACAGTTCTGCGCGCGGCATGTATACTCAATATGGAAGCCGGTTTGTCAAAGGACGTTTTCCCCGCATAGGATGTTCCGGGGCTTCCGGGCATTTGTGTCTCTGCCCGGAGGTTCCGGAAGGAGATGCGTTTCATGAATCCGTGCAAGCCCTTATATCCGCCGCCCTGGTGGGCGACCCCGGAGCCCGCGCCATCCTGTCGGCCAAACGACGCGCTGCCCTTCGGTGAGGAATTTATCGTTCGCTTCGTAGGCACGGACTGCGACGGCAACGCGCTGTACTGCGTGCGCCGCCGTCGGCCTCCGTGTGAGCCTCGCCCCTGCGGGCCGCAGCCTCGCGTCTGGCCAAACCGCTGACCTCACCCAAAACACTCTGGCCGTCCCGATACCGGGGCGGCCTTCACGAAAGGAACCATGCTATGAACTACCTTGATGATCTCGCAGCCTTCCGTCCGCTCTGCGAGCAGGAGGAAACCGACCGGGCGCTGATGCTAAAGGAAGCAAGGCGCATGCCCGCCGAAATCCTCACGCGCGAAAGTGCGCTTCTGCACATGTCTGCCTCTGCAATGGTTGTAAACCCGGCGCACACGCATGTGCTGATGGCCTATCACAACATCTACGGCACATGGGCATGGACGGGCGGCCATGCCGACGGCGAAAGCGACCTGCTCGCCGTCGCGCGGCGCGAGGCGCAGGAGGAAACTCGAATTGAGCACCTTTCCCCCATTCAAACCGGCGCCGTTTCGCTGGAAATTCTCACCGTGCCCTCTCACATCAAGCGCGAGCGCTTCGTCCCCTGCCATCTGCATCTGAACATGACCTACGCCTTCGTCGGTGACGAGCACGACGCAATTCAGAACAAGGCAGATGAGAACCGCGCCGTTCGCTGGCTTCCCATAGACAAGCTTGCGGACTTCGTTTCGGAGCCAGCGATGGTTCTGATTTATCGGAAAATTCTTCAGCGAATCCTCTGACGCACTACGACCACAGCTTTTCAATCGATACATCTTTATAGTAGTGATCGATGATCTGCTTCGCGTCCTGTCCGTCCTTCGCCATCGCATAGGCGCCCCACTGGGACATGCCCACGCCGTGACCGTAGCCCCTGCCCGTAAACGTGATCTCGTCGCCCTCCTGCGTAATATCGGTAATCAGGGTGGATTTCAGCTTGTCCGCGCCCAGACGAATGCGAAGCGTCGCGGCGCTGACCGTCCTTCCGCCGATTTCCAGCGTCTGCGCGCGGCCCGATTCACCGGTATCGCCCACGGCCACCGTCTGCACGGTATCCACCGGAACGCCTGCTTCCTTCATCGCCTCGCGAATCTCATCGCGAGTGAAGGTTGCCTTCCATTCCTTCACGCTCTCCGGTGCCTCCTCGGATTCCATGCCGTCCACGCTCTCGGTATACGGCGGATTTTCCTTGTAATCCAGACTCACCGTAGGCAGCTCCGTCCTGCCGCCGGAATGCGCGTGAAACCACGTGTTGGCGATTTCGCCGTCATAGCTCACAACCTCGCCGCGCGTGGCAGCCACTGCCGCCCGAATTCGGTCATCCACCAGCTTGGGCGCATAGGCCTGCGCCTCAGTTACGTCAGTAGAAATGTCCGCGTTCTCATACGCGGAATCCTTGGTTTCCACAAACTTGACCACGAACGTGCGCGCCAGAATCGCCTGTGCCTTCAGCGCCTCCTCCGGCCAGTCGGAGCGCATTTCACCCGCAAGCACGCCCTCCAGATAGCTTTCGATGTCCATTTGTATCGTGCGCTCATCCTCTAAGTCATACACGTTCAGCACCGGCACGCCATTGTCATCCAGCTTCAGCTTTTCCGGAAGCTGAGGCGTCTTCGTCTCAGCCTCTCGTTCATCCCCCGTTTCCGACTGCATGCAGCCGGTCATGCACCCGAGCAGCAGCGCGCAAACCGCCAAAATCGCCCAAATCCTTTTCATGAAAAAACCTCCTTCGGCAAAATCCGACGGAGGTAAGTGTGCCCAGCGTTCTCAAAATTATGAACGCGTTCGACCGGGATTGTTATAGATTCCCAGCAGCTTCAGCGCGTCAAACAGCGTCTCCGCGCCGATGGCATTCATGCCCTCCGGCACGCGGATGCCGCGCAGGTTTGATTTCGGCAGAACGACGTTCTGAAAGCCCAAGCGCATGCACTCAAAGAGCCGCCGCTCCGCATGCGGCACGGCGCGCAGCTCGCCCGCAAGACCCACCTCGCCCATGACCGCCCAGTCCGAGCCAAGCAGCATATTGCGCGAGGACGAGGCCACCGCAGCACACACGGCCAGATCGGCCGCCGGCTCCGTAAGCGTCATGCCGCCCGCGATATTGATGTATACGTCCTGATTATACAGAGTCAGCGCCGCGCGCTTCTCCAGCACCGCAAGCAGAAGAAACAGCCTCCCGACCTCAATGCCGCTGGACATACGCCGGGGATTGCCGAACACCGTGGGCGTCACCAGCGCCTGCACGTCGGTCAAAAGCGGCCGCGTGCCCTCCATCGCGCACATCACGACGCAGCCGCTCGCGTCATGCGCGCGTTCGGAAAGAAGCGTCTCGGATGCATTCGTTACCTCGCGCATGCCCTCGCCCGTCATTTCAAACATGCCCAGCTCGTTCACGGAGCCAAAGCGGTTCTTCACCGCGCGCAGCAGGCGATACTGGCTTGAACGGTCGCCCTCGAAATACAAAACCGCATCCACCATATGCTCCAGCACGCGCGGCCCAGCAATCGCGCCCTCCTTCGTCACGTGCCCGACAAGGAACACGGCGCAGTCGTTCATCTTCGCCAGCCGCATGATGTGCGCCGCGCATTCGCGCACCTGCGATACGCTTCCGGGTGCGGACGAAATATCCGTTCGGTACATCGTTTGAATCGAGTCAATCACCATGGCGCGCGGATGAATGGCAAGCATGCGCTCTTCAATGATGGACACGTCGTTTTCCGCAAGCACATAAAAGCCGCTTCTGTCCGCGCCCAGCCGCGTGGCACGCAGCTTGATCTGCCGCATCGATTCCTCGCCGGACACATACAGCACGCGGTCGCCCCGGGCAGAAAGATTGGCCGACAGCTGCGTAAGCAGCGTACTTTTTCCGATGCCGGGATCGCCGCCAACCAGCACCATGCTGCCCTCCACCACGCCGCCGCCCAGCACGCGATCCAATTCGCCGATGCCGCTGGACATGCGCACGGCCGCCTCGTCGGGAATCTCGCCAATCGGAAGCGCCATGCCGCCGCGGCCCGGTGCACGCTTCAGTTTTTTCTCCTCAACCTCCGGCTGCTGAACCTCCTCGGCAAAGGTGTTCCATTTTCCGCAGTCCGGGCATTTGCCAAGCCACTTCGGGGTTGTGTAGCCGCATTCACCGCATATGTACATCGTTTTGCTCTTCGCCATTTGTCTACCGCCTAACATTCGCAATGTGATTTTATTATAGCACATCTTGCCGATTTCGCCAATTCGATTTATAATAGAATTCTACGATTACAGGGAAAGGATTTGTCCACATGCCTGAAGAAGCAAAGCGCAGAAAGTCCAAGAAGAAAAAAAGAAAGGCCGCCAAAAAGCGTTCCTTCTTTCAATCCACATTCGCAGCCATCAAATATGTCGTTCTCGCCGTCAACCGCTATACCACGCGCACGGACGACCTTGGGCCCGACCGCGAGTTTCATCTGGGGCGGCACAAGCTCACCTTCGTCGGCTTCATGGCTCTCCTGCTCGTTGTGCTGATTGTGATTCTGCTGGCCTTTAACGGACACTCGGTCAAGGTTGCCAACGAGTCGATCATCATTACCGGTCTGCCGGACGATTTCGAGGGCTATCGCATTCTGCATATCTCCGACCTTGCCGGTAAGAACTTCGGCGAGGAGCAGTCCACGCTGATGCGCGTGATCGAAAATCTGTCCTATAACGCCGTGGTTCTGACCGGCGACATGGTCGGAAAAAGCGGCGATCCGCAGCCGCTGTACGACCTGATCGAGGCACTCGGCACGCGCAAGCCCATCTATTTTATTGCCGGAGACAGTGACCCCGCGCCCCTGCGCACGGAAGCGCGCGATAACTCGCTCGGCACGATGACGCTCAATCAGATGGTGCTCAGCGACTGGGTACTTGGCGCAATTGAACGCGGTGCCACCTATGTGGACTGCCCGCAGCGCATCACGAAGGACTCCTCAACCCTCTGGCTGCTCCCGGATACGCTTTTGAACCTGAACGTCACCGAGACACTCGACGACCTCAAGGATGCGGTTGAGCAGGAAACGGACAGCATGCTGATCGGCATTGAGGAAAGCCTCGTGTCGCTTCCCTTCACCAACTACCGAATGAACGTCATGAGTAAGTCGGCGGCGCTGATTTCCTCCGTCTCATCCCAGGATCTGATCATCATGCTTTCTCACGAGGTGCCCACCGATTCCCAGCTTCTGGACTCGCAGAAGGCTCTGTCCTCAGAGGATATGAAGAGCTACTTCCTTTCGCCCGACCTGGTGCTCGGCGGTCACTATTGCGGCGGCGAGTGGAAAATCCCGCCCTTCGGCGCCCTGTACATCAATTCGCGCACGCTTCCGCGCTATGGCTGGTTCCCCGAGCAGAATTATGTGGAGGGACAGCGCACCGTCGGCAGCTCCATCGTGTACGTAACGCCCGGCCTTGGCACGAACGGTTCCACGCTTCTTGGCTTCCGCCTTCTGAATCCCCCGCGCGTCTCCCTGCTCACACTCACCGGTGAGCTTCCCTCAAGCTTGCTCGACTGATGCACCCAAGCCGCAAAGGCGGCCTCCTCCGCAGCACGCGCAATCAGAGGAGGCCGCTTTTCCACGTTCTGATTCGCGCCGGTTCCCCGCCTCAGAGGCAGCACACGTGATTTTCAGGAAGACACGCCACCTTTCCCGAAGACTCCATGCGCATCCTGTCAAAAACAAAACGGGGGCTGTTGCACATCCAACGGACACACATGCAGAACCATTGTTAAATTAAAACGAGCCAGCAAAACCAAAAGGAAATGCCGACTCGTTTGTTGAATTGGATATTTGTGAAAACCAATCAACAAGAAGAGTATATTCGAATTGTGGACGGATGTCAACAGCTTACGCTCGCGAGATCGTGTCAAGCAATTCTGGGGAATCAGGCAATGGAGTGCAAGGCACCGAATG
>CAZMGO010000007.1:0-30377 GCA_964565845.1 uncultured Oscillospiraceae bacterium
GGCATGGTCGATCAGATGAAGACGCTCGCGGCGCTGGGGGCGCTGTCCACCTTTGTGGGCATGCTGACCGACTCGCGTTCCTTTGTCAGCTATCCGCGTCACGAGTATTTCCGCCGTATCCTGTGCGAGATTCTCGGCACGTGGGTGGAAAACGGCGAATATCCGGCGGATTGGGATGCGCTGAAGACCATCGTGGAAGGCATTTGCTACAATAACGCGAAGAATTATTTCTCCTTCTGATTGAGGGAACAAAGAAATCCGGAGTCCGTTTGATGGGCTCCGGATTTCTTTCTCTCTGGGAAGAAGCTCGTCAGGTCAAGTGGAACGCAGCCTCAATATCCTTTACCTCGTCGGGCGTGATGTTGATGATCTTGCCGATGTCCTGTGCGGAGATGACGGCCTTGGCGCTGTATTCCAGAACCTCAAGCTTATCAAAGGCGTTCAGCAGGCTGTTTCCGGCAACGATGACGCACTTGTTGTCCACAATCAGCACGGGCGTGGAGGAGCAGAACGCGTTTGCGGTGCCTTCGATGTCTAGCGAACTGGAGGCATAGGGGACGCGCTTTACGTCGCGCAGCTGGATGTAGCTCTCGGGAATCGTACGCGAATCGAACGTCGCGTCGGTGACGGCAAACGCCATGATTGCCGGGGGATGTGCGATGATCACGGAGTTGATCTCCGGATGCTTGTCGAAAATCTGCTGCACTAACAGCGCGGCGCGGCTGGGCGTTTTCCCGGTTTCGCACATGCCGTTTTTGATGCGGACAATATCCTCCGGCTCCAGATACTTGCGGTCCTTCATATACGGCGTAATCAGGAACGAGCCGTCCGACAGGCGCATGGAGAACGTCCCCTGCGTACTGGTGAACAGGCGCTGATCGTATGCGCGGTGAATCAGGTGGCACATGTCGCGGCGGCCGGCGCATTCCTCGGAGGAAATCACGCGGGCGACAAAAGCGTCCATCGGCGGATGCGCCTTGGCGCTTTCCAGCTCGATCTGTGCGTCGGTGAGGGAACGCGGCGTTCCCAGCTTTTTCGCGTCAATTTCAAGACGACCGCAGAAATCCAGCGTCTCGAAGGCCATAAACGCCTTGAACAGGTTGGTGGATCCGCAGACGACGCCGTGGTTTTCCAAAATGACGGTGTTGTGTCCCTCCGCAAACTTCTCGGCGATGTTTCTGCCCAGCTGCTCGGAGCCGGGAACGTCGTATTTGGCCATGGCAACGTTGCCGCAAATCAGCATGGCATCCGGAACAAGATGCGTATTCGGAAGCTTGCGCGCAAGGCTGAAGGCGACCAGCGTGGGCGGATGCGCATGCACGATGGCGCGCAGGTCGGGACGAATGCGGTAAATATTCCTGTGGAAGGGCAGCTCCACGGAGGGCTTGTGCGGGCCAAGAATCGTGCCGTCCGGCTTTACGCAGTTTATGTCGGCACGCGTCAGACTGCCCTTGTCAATGCCGGAGGGCGTAATCCAAATGTCGCCGCTCTCATCGCGAATCGAAAGGTTGCCGCCGGAGGTCGTCGTCATGCCATACTGGTAAATGCGGTTCATAATCATGACAAGCTGATCGGCGGGATGCATCAGTTCAAATTTCATCGCTCATACCTTCTTTCTTACGTGTGTATTATCGCATGACGCGTGTAACATTGCAAACACAATCAGATTACGAAGTTTGTGCGCACGTTATTTTGCGGTGAAACCGTCAAAGAATCAGCATCGCATCGCCGAAGGAGAAGAAGCGATAGCGCTGCTGCACGGCGGTTTCGTACACGTGCAAAGCCTCCTCGCGTCCCATCAGCGCGCTGATAAGCATAATGAGTGTGGAGCCGGGCAGGTGAAAGTTTGTAATCAGCGCATCCACGGCGTTGAAATGGAAGCCGGGCGTGATGAAAATCTGCGTCCACGTCTTTTTGGCGGCTACCTCGCCGCTTTCCTGCGCGGAGGATTCCAGCGTGCGCACGCTTGTTGTGCCCACGGCGACGACGCGGTGGCCGGAAGCCTTTGCCTCGCGGATGCGGCGCGCGGCGTCCTCGGAAACCTCATAGTATTCAGAGTGCATTTCGTGATCCTCGACGTTCTCTGCCTTGACGGGACGGAACGTGCCCAGACCCACATGCAAAAGAATCGGAATCACGTCGATTCCCTTTGCGCGAATGCGGTCAAGCAGCTCGGGCGTGAAATGCAGCCCGGCCGTGGGCGCGGCAGCGGAGCCGTCCTCCTTTGCGTAGACGGTTTGATAACGGCTTCTGTCCGCCAGCTTTTCATGGATGTAGGGAGGAAGCGGCATTTCGCCCAGCTCGTCCAGTGCGGCTTCAAACGTACCCTCGCATTCGAACTCCACAATGCGCGCGCCGCCCTCGCTTTCGCCGACGATGGTCGCGGTCATGCGTCCCTCGCCGATGGAAACGGTTTTGCCTACCTTCAGCTTCGCGCCGGGGCGAACCAGGGATTCCCAGCGCTTGGGGCCGAGCTGCTTTAAAAGCAGAAGCTCGCACGCGCCGCCGCCCGCGCGCACGCCGTATAGCCGGGCGGGAATTACACGCGTTTCGTTGATAACCAGCGCGTCGCCGGGGTTCAGATAGTCGATTACGTCGTAGAAATGCTTGTGCTCGATTGTGCGCGCGGCGCGATTGTACACGAGCAGACGGGAATGGTCGCGCGGCTCGACGGGCGTTTGCGCGATCAGCTCCTCGGGAAGGTCGTACATAAAATCCGATGTTTTCATGGGCGTATCCTCTTTATATGTCAAGTGAAATCTGGTCGGGCTGCACGGCACGCGCGGGCGCGGAATAGCCAAGATGCTGATAGGCCGCAGGCGTGCAGATGCGGCCGCGCGGCGTGCGCATGATGAAGCCGAGCTGAAGCAGATACGGCTCGTACACATCCTCAATCGTAGCCGCATCCTCGCCGGTGGAGGCGGCCAGCGTATCCAGTCCCACCGGGCCGCCGCCGAATTTCTGAATCATTGCGCCGAGCATGGCGCGGTCGGTGTGGTCGAGCCCCAGCCGGTCAACCTCGAGCATGTTCAGCCCCAGTTTGGCGACCTCCATGTTGATTACGCCGCCCGCCTTCACCTCGGCAAAGTCGCGCACGCGGCGAATCAGGCGGTTGGCAATGCGGGGCGTGCCGCGGGAACGGCGTGCGATTTCCAGCGCGCCGTCATCCTCGCAGTGGATTTTGAGAATCTGCGCGCTGCGCTTTACAATGACCGCCAGCTCCTCCGGCGTATACAGCTCCAAGCGGAAGGAAATGCCGAAGCGGTCGCGCAGCGGGCTTGTGAGCATTCCGGCGCGGGTCGTGGCGCCGATCAGCGTAAATTTGGGCAGATCCAAACGAATGGAGCGCGCCGAGGGGCCTTTGCCGATCATGATGTCCAGCGCGTAATCCTCCATTGCGGGATAGAGAACCTCCTCCACCGTATGGCTTAGGCGGTGGATTTCGTCGATGAACAGCACGTCGCCCGCGTTCAGGTTTGTGAGAATGGACGCAAGATCTCCCGGGCGCTCGATGGCAGGGCCGCTGGTCACGCGGATGTTGTGCCCCATCTCGGAAGCGATAATGCCTGCCAGCGTGGTCTTGCCCAGGCCCGGCGGGCCGTACAGGAGGATATGATCCAGAGGCTCGCGGCGCGCGACGGCAGCCTGCATATATACGCTCAGGCTGTCCTTTACCTTCTGCTGTCCAAAGTATTCGACAAGCGTCCTCGGGCGCAGAGAGCGCTCGGCATCGTCCTCGTCAGGCTTGAAGCCGGTGGAAATCAGTCGTTCCTCATCCATGGTTTGTTCTCCTCCCGTCAGGATCGCTTCAGAATGGAAAGAATAGAGCTGCACTGCTTTACGTTCAGCGCGAGGCAGCTTAGAATGTATACAATCGCGCCGGGCAGCGCCACGAGAATCAGCCAGCCGATAACCGGCAGCGTTCCCCTCCAGTCGGGAAGCAGGCGCGACATGCACAGCGACACAATCAGCGCAAGTGCGGAGCTGAACGCGATTTTGAAAAGCTCCAGCAGGAATTTCCGGCTGAAAACATGGCCGACGCGCCGCGTAATGCCATGGGCAAGCAGCACGCAGCCCGTGAGCGCCGCGACGGACGTGGCGAAGGCAAGCCCGTTTACGCCCATAATCTTGCGCAGAATCAGGTTCAGCACGATGTTCAGCGCCATGGATATGCAGGCGATAACCATCGGGGTTTTCGTGTTTTCCATGGAATGATACACGCGGTTCATCAGGTCGCGCATGCCATAGAAGGGCACGCCCATGACGTAGAACAGGAATACCTGCCCGGTCAGGCGCACGCTTTCCTCATCAAACCGGCCTCGCCCGTACGCAAGGCGGATGACCTGCTCGGAGCATACGCCCGCAATGCACACAATGGGCAGGATGACGAAGGCAAGCAGCGCAAGGCTCTTGCGCACGTGCGGAATCAGCGCGGAGGGATTCTTTGCTGCGGCTTGCTTTGACATCTTCGAAAACGAAATCGTCGTCAGCGGAACCACCAGCACGCCCGTCATGAACGTGATGAGCTTAAACGCGTAGGTCATTGACGATATGTCGCCGGAGTTCAGCGTCGAGGCGAGCATGCGGTCGATCATGTGGTTCAGCTCGTTCACGGCCATCGACAGAACCGAGGGCACGGCCAGTGCCATCAAACGGCGGAAATGCGTATCGTGCAGGTCGAACGTGGGATAATAGCGGAAGCCATGCCGGAGCGAAGGCAGCAGAATGACAACCTGAAGAACGCCCGCCGCGAGGACGCCCCATGCCTGCGCGCGAATGTCGCCAAAGAGAACGGCAGCAAGGATCAGCGAAAAGCTGAGCGGAAGACCGGTCAGCTGCGCGGCCAGATAATGCTCCTGCGCGTTCAGCACGGTGGAAAGCACGATGGCGGCGACAAAGAATGCCAGCGCCGGAAACATGATGCGGCTGAGAACTACGGTGTAATCGTGCGCCTCAGCAGAGAAGCCGGGGTAGACGATGCTCACCAACGGCCCGGCGAACAGCATCATAAGCAGACTGATCAGCAGCGAGAATACGGCAAACAGGTTCAGCGCGTTGCTTGCGAAGCGATGCGCGCCCTCAGGGCCGAGCTCGTTTTCCCGACGAATGTACATCGGCACAAGCGTGCTGGTGACGCATGACGAAAACAGAAGCACCGGCAGATAGAACAGACTGTAGGCGGAATTGTATGCGTCCGTAATCCAGTCACGGCCGAAATAATAGGCCATGATCATTTCGCGAATGAAGCCGATGGCCTTCGATACAAGGATGACCAGCGTCACGGACAGCGTTGTTTGCATCAGACGATTGTTTTTTGAAGCCATTTCCGCACCTCTATATCAGACTGCGCCGCTGCGGGCAGAGATTCCTATTCAGTATATCGCAAAAGCGACGGCTTGAATACCGGGAAATTGCGCACGTTTCCTGCCTGCCGCAATTATACCATAAAAAGGCGCTTCATACAATAAGCGCCGCTTTTTGTTTCCGTTACGCATCCTTGCCAAGCAGGCGCAGAAACTCGCGCATGGGTCGGGTGACGAAGTGCGTGCGCTTGTAAAAGAAGCGAATTTCGCGCTTTGTCTCCTCGCCGGACAGGCGATAGAAGCGCAGGCGCTCGTCCGGCGGCGCGTGGCACACTAACGTGTCGCTGACAAAGGTGATGCCCATGCCGTATGCGGCTAAGTTATAGGCGGCGATTTGCTGATCGAGCAGCAGGCGGATTTTCGGCTTGAAGCCCGCAAGCCTGCAAAGCTCCTCCGCGCGGTCGCGCGTGTCGTTTCCTTCCTTTAAAAGGAGAAAATTCTCCTGCGAAAACAGCGACAGCGGCACGCATTCCGCGCTTTCCAGCGCGGCCTCGTCGGAAATGACGGAGGGAGGAAGCTGATAGCGCTTCGTGGCCTCGGCAATCGGCAGATGCCCCGGCACGGCCAGAAGCACGCGGTCGGTGAGGTAGGGTCGGCTTTCGAACACGGCAGGATCAAACAGAGAATTGTCTGCCACAAGATCAATGTCGCCGTCCCGAAGCGCCTTTTTCAGTGCCGACGTGTGCATTTCCTGCACGACGATTGCCACATTCGGAAACTGCGCCGAAAACGCGGAGATGAGCGGGGGAAAGACGTAGGAGGTTTGCAGCGTAGTGCCGCCCAGCGACAGTGTGCCGGTCAGGCAGTTTTCGGTGTCGCTGACATATTGGCGAAGGTTTTCCTCCAGATCGAGCACCTGCGTGGCGGCATGCACATAGGCGCGCCCAACGTCGGTCAGCGATATGGGTGTGGTGCTGCGGTCGAAGATGGGCGCGCCCAAACGCTCCTCCGCCTTACGAATCATCTGGCTGAGCGACGGCTGCGAAATAAACAGCGCCGCGGCTGCCCGGGAAAAGCTCTGGTGCCGATGAACGGCGAGTACATAGCGCATTTCGTGAAACATAGCGTCACCTCATAGGCATATGCCTATTGCGTGGATTTACAAATTGGTATTTGAAAATATTATACCACACATGTATAATATTTGGCAACATGAAAAGGGGCGATTGATATGGCTGGGAATCGCGTGGAAAAGGATCTCGTCGGTGCGAGGGAGATACCGGCGGACGCATATTATGGCATTCATTCTCTGAGAGCGCAGGAGAATTTTCCGATTACGGGGCACAGGCTTCATCCGAAGATGATTGAAAGCCTTGCACACGTGAAGAAGGCCTGCGCGGAGGCCAACCGTCAGGCGGGCACAATCCCGAATTCGGTTGCGCTGGCGATTGAGCAGGCGTGTGATGAAATTCTGCAGGGACGCCTTCGGGATCAGTTTATCGTCGATCCCATACAGGGCGGCGCCGGCACGTCCACGAACATGAACGCAAACGAGGTAATCGCCAACCGCGCCATTGAGCTTCTGGGCGGAACGAAGGGCGATTATACGCTTGTGAATCCGAACGACCACGTGAACCGCGGGCAGTCCACAAACGACGTTTATCCGTCCTGCGGCCGCATGACGGCATATGTGCTGATGGAGGAGCTTCTGAACGCGCTGAGCGCGCTGATTGCTGCCTTCCGCAAAAAGGCAGAGGCGTTTGACGGCGTAATCAAGATGGGACGCACGCAGCTGCAGGATGCGGTGCCCATGCGCCTTGGACAGGAATTTGAGGCTTATGCGCGCGTGATGGAGCGCGAAAAGAGCCGTTTGATTCGCGCGAGGGAGGAAATGCTCGTGCTGAATCTGGGCGGAACCGCCATTGGCACGTGCCTGAATGCACATGCCGTGTTCGTGCAGCGCGTCGTGCCCATCCTTGCGGAGCAGACCGGCATTCCCTTCACTCAAAGCGAGAATCTGATTGACGGCACGCAGAACGCGGACGCGTATCCGGCGCTCTCCAGCGCGCTCAAGGGCGCGGGCATGAGCCTTTCCAAAATCTGCAACGATCTTCGGCTGATGTCCTCCGGCCCGCGCACGGGTCTGAGCGAAATCGTGCTTCCCGCGCGGCAGAACGGCTCGTCCATCATGCCCGGCAAGGTGAATCCGGTGATTCCGGAGGTCGTTACGCAGGTGGCGTTCCGTTTGGTTGGCTATGATACCACGGTGAGCATGGCGGCAGAGGCGGGACAGCTGGAGCTGAATGCCTTTGAGCCGGTGATCTTTGACAGCCTAAATCAAGGCATTGAGCAGTTTGCGCATGCCGTGGAAACGCTGACGGTTCACTGCATCGAGAATATTACCGCAAATGAGCCGGCATGCCGCGCCGAGGTGGAGCGCTCCATCGGTATTGTGACGGCACTATGCCCGACGATCGGCTATACCGCCGCGTGCCATCTGGCGCAGGAAGCGCTGAAAACCGGCACGCCGGTCAGGGAGCTTGTTGTTTCCAAGGGGCTTCTGACCGGCGAGCAGGTGGAGCAGACGCTGGATCCCGTTCAGATGACGGGACGCTGATCAGCGCACCTCGGAATCGTATGAGCCGTCGTCGGCGTTTCCGGCTTCACCGGTGAAGGAATAGCCGATTGCGTCCAGAACCTGCTTAAGGCGTTCGCTTTTCTCGCGAATTTCCGAAAGATTATCGGCCTTGAGCGCCGCCTTCAGCTCGTGCAGCATCGGTTCGATGCGCTGCTTGTCCTCCTTTGACAGCTTTTTTGAAATCTGCGCTGCGTCAACCAACAGTTGTTCGCCGCGCATTTTTATTTCCGTTTCCTCGCGCTTTTTCCTATCCGCTTCGGCGTAGCGCTCCGCGTCCTCCACGGCGCGGCGAATTTCCTCCTGCGAGAGATTCCCGGAGGCAGTGATGGTGATCTGCTGCGCACGGCCGGTTGCCTGATCGCGGGCGGATACGTTCACGATGCCGTTCGCATCGATGGAAAACGTAACCTCAATCTGCGGCTGCGAGAAGCCGCGCTTGAGGCCGTCCAGCATAAAGCGTCCCAGCGTTTTGTTTTCCGAGGCCAGCGGGCGCTCGCCCTGCAGCACGTGAATTTCCACCTTTGACTGGAACGGTGAGGCCGTGGTATAAATTTGGCTGCGCTGAGCAGGCAGAGTTGTGTTGCGGGGAATGATGATGGAAAAGCTGTTGCCCACGGTTTCCACGCCCAGTGACAGCGGCGTGACGTCCAGCAGAAGCAGACTCTTTACGTCTCCGGCCATCACGCCCCCCTGCAGCGCCGCGCCCATGGCGACGCATTCGTCCGGATTCACGCCGCGGAAGGGCTCCTTGCCGGTGAACTTTCGCACCGCTTCCTGCACGGCAGGAATGCGCGTGGAGCCGCCGACCAGCAGGATTTTGTCAAGTTGGGAGGCAGAGAGTCCTGCGTCGGCCAGCGCCTGACGCATCGGCTCAAGCGTGGCTTCCACGAGATGACTGGTAAGCTGATTGAACAGCGCGCGCGTGAAGGTTTTCTCCAGATGCACCGGCCCGTCCTTTCCTGCCGCGATAAAGGGCAGGCTCACGGTCGTCTGCATGGCGCTGGAAAGCTCAATTTTTGCCTTCTCCGCGGCCTCGCGCACGCGCTGAAGCGCGGTGGCATCCCGACCGAGATCAATGCGGGTATCCTTTTTAAAGTCGGAAATCAGGTAATCGACGATGCACTGATCAAAATCATCGCCGCCCAGATGGTTGTTGCCGGACGTCGCGACAACCTCTACCACGTCGGAGTCGATGTCGAGCACGGATACGTCGAACGTGCCGCCGCCAAGGTCATAGACAAGGATTTTCTGCTTTTCTCGTTTGTCAATGCCGAAGGCAAGCGCGGCGGCCGTCGGCTCGTTGACGATTCGAAGCACGTTTAGACCGGCGATTGCACCGGCATCCTTTGTGGCCTGCCGCTGCGCGTCGCTGAAATAAGCGGGCACGGTGATTACGGCATCGGTTACGGAGCCGCCGAGATAGGCTTCGGCATCCGCCTTCATGCGCGAAAGAATCATTGCGCTGATTTCCTGCGGCGAATATTCGCGTCCGTCGATTTTTGCGCGGTAATCGCTGCCCATTTGGCGCTTGATGGACTGAATCGTACGTCCGGCGTTGGCGGCAGCCTGCCGCTTGGCGGCTTCGCCCACCACGCGTTCGCCGGTTTTGGTAATTGCCACGACGGACGGCGTCGTGCGCGCGCCGTTGGCGTTGGGTATGATGACGGGCTCGCCGTTTTCGATATACGCCATGCAGGAGTTTGTGGTGCCAAGGTCAATTCCAATCATATATCCCATAGGGACTTCCTCTGCTTTCCTTTTTTCGGATAGTATAGCACAGAAAATCCGAGTTCGCAATCAATCTGCGCCGCGGCATAATAAAGTTACTATGTTCGTATTTTCGCCATAAATCGATTCTCACAGAAGAAAACAGGCGCGTCGGATTCAAAACGAAGCCCGGGCGCGCCTGCTTGCGGAAAAGGAAAGCTTATAGCTCACGGGTGACGATCACGTTTACGCCGGTTCCGCACACATTTTCAAGGGCGATGTCGCCGGTGTGAACGGGCGCATGCAGCTGAACATGGTTCAGCGCCTCCATGACCTTGAAGAGCAACGCCTTATCGATGGCACGCTCGGTGCGCACGGGGCAGCGGCGATAGGCGGCACCGTCGATTTTTACGGTTGTCGTCAGCACGCGCGTCGGGTGGGTGCACTCGGTGCGTCCGTATTCCGTGCCGCGAGGACAGGAATTGCCGGTAACGGCATAGCCGTTCGCTTCATCCACCTTCAGATGGCAGCCTCTCGGGCAGACGATACAAATCAGTTCCTTCATTTGCAATCCGCCTCCTCGCAGGAAATGGTGATTTCGCCGGAAGCCTTTTCGAGCAGGGCTGCCGGAAGCAGAAGGTGCTCCATCTCGCCGGGCGCCATGCGCTCGCGCTTGTAGGAGGCAAGCACCTGCCCGCCGCTTGTCACGTTGATTACGCGTGCGCCGAAAATACGGCGCACGCGGAAGAATACGTCGGCAAGCTTCTCTACGTTTTCGCGGCGAAGCTTCTGCGGCACGGTGTAGGATACGGCGTTTCCGTTATGAAGCTCGATCGGCTCGCCCTGTGCTTCGCCGTTCCGCACGAAGCGCGCGGCGGCCTTTCCGGCGCGCTCGCTTTCGGCGGATACGTAGTCCACCAAATCATGCACGTGAACGACATTGCCGCAGGCGAATACGCCGGGCATGGAGGTTTCCATGTTTTCGAACACGACGGGGCCGTTGGTGCGCGGGTCGATGGCGATGCCGGCGGCGCGCGTCAGCTCGTTTTCAGGAATGAGACCCACGGACAGAAGCAGCGTGTCGCAGTCGAAGTGCATTTCCGTTCCCGGGATGGGTGCACGGCGCTCGTCCACCTGCGCGACGGTGACGCCGGATACGCGGCCCTTTGTCTCGGTGATGTCCGTGACGGTGTGGGAAAGGTAGAGGGGAATGTCAAAGTCGTTCAGGCATTGCACGATGTTGCGCGTCAGGCCGCCGGAATAGGGCATGACCTCGACGCAGGCCAGCACCTTCGCGCCCTCCAGCGTCATGCGGCGCGCCATAATCAGGCCGATGTCGCCGCTTCCCAGAATCACCACGCGCTTGCCGCACATGTAGCCTTCAAGGTTCAGATAGCGCTGCGCCGTGCCTGCGGTGAACACGCCCGCCGGGCGGTCGCCGGGGATGCCGATTGCCCCGCGCGTGCGCTCGCGGCAGCCCATTGCGAGCACGACGGATTTCGCGCTCAGCGCCTGATAGCCGTGCTGTGCGCTTACGGCGTGTACGGTTCGGTCTGCGGTAATATCCAGCACCATCGCGTCGGTCAGCACCGAAACGGTGGTTTTTTTGAGCATATCGATAAAGCGATGCGCGTATTCGGGGCCGCTCAGCTCCTCCTTGAAGCGGTGCAGACCGAAGCCGTTGTGAATGCACTGGTTCAGGATGCCGCCAAGCTCCCTGTCGCGCTCGATGATGAGAATGCTTTTCAGCCCGTTTTCGGAGGCACTTACGGCCGCGGCCAAACCGGCGGGGCCGCCGCCGATGACAATCAGATCATACGTCATACCCGGTTCGCCTCCCCCTTCGTTTCATGCGCCAGAATCCAGCTTCCGGTGCGATCCTTTTGGATTTTGGTGGGATCCAGCTTCAATTCGCGCGCGAGAATTTCAAGCACGCGCGGGCCGCAGAAGCCGCCCTGACAGCGTCCCATGCCGGAGCCGGCGCGTCGCTTTACGCCGTCCAGCGAGCAGGGAGGAATGGGGGAGTGAATCGCGTCCACGATTTCTCCCTCGGTGATCGTCTCACAGCGGCAGATCACGCGCCCATAGAGGGGATTGTGCCGTATGGCCTCGCGCTTTTCCGTCTCGCTGAGCGACTTGAACCGAACGCGCCTGCGCGTGGTGACGGGATTGGCCTTCGGCGTCAGCATAAGCCCGTTTTCGGAAAAAAGCTTCACGGCCTCCTCGCCGATGGCGGGCGCGCTGGAGAGGCCGGGGGACTTGATGCCGGCCAGATCGAGAAAATTCTCGGCGGCCATGCCGATAACGAAATCCTTCTGATCGGAGTTCGCGCGCATGCCGGCGAAATTGCGAATGGCATTGCGGTAGTCAATGGACGGGATTGAGCGCGCGGCGGCCTTTTTGACGGACGCAAGGCCTTCCGCCGTGGTGTTCACGCGGTGACCGTTCTCGCAGGCGACGGCGTTGGGGCCGACGATCAGGTTGCCGTGGACGGTGGGAGACACGAGCACGCCCTTGCCAAGCGCAGAGGGGCACTGGAACAGTACGCGGCGCGCGCGGACGCCCTCGCATTTGTCCATCAGATAATAATCGCCGCGCACGGGGCAGATGCTGAACGTCTTCGGTGCGACCATTTCATGAACCATGGCGCTGTCCACGCCTGCGCAGTTCACCACATAGCGCGCGTCAAGGGTCTGACCGCCCGCCGTGACGCGCCAGCCGCCGGGAATGCGGGAAATCGCGGTTACTCCCGCGTTCAGGCGCACCTCGACGCCGTTTTGCACGGCAGTTTCCGCCATGGCAATGGCGTATTCCCATGGGTTGACAATGCCCGCGGATGGCGCATACAGCGCGCCCACGACCTCGTTCGATACATAGGGCTCCATGGCGCGAACCTCGTCGCCGGTCAAAATCTGCTGACCGGGAACCCCGTTCGCCTCGCCGCGCGCGTACAGCTCGCGCACCGTGGACATTTCCTCCTCGGAAAACGCGAGGACGAGGGAGCCGTTGTTTTGATAGGGCACGTCCAGACGGGCGCACAGCTCCCGTGCCATTTCGCAGCCGCGCACATTCAGCCGTGCCATCTTTGTGCCGGGCTCCGGATCGTAGCCCGCATGGATGATGGCGCTGTTGGCGCGGGTTGCGCCCAAAGCCACATCGTTTTCCCTTTCCAGCACGACGACGTTCAGTTGATACATGGACAGCGAGAATGCCGTCGCAGCGCCAATGACACCGCAGCCGACCACGGCAACGTCATACATTGCAAATCCCTCCAAACCTTTGTAAATCAACGGACAGAAAAAGAGCATAAGAAACACAACCTGACGGCTGCGTCCTCATACTCTCTAAATCTCCGTATTCGGCTCAAGCTGACAAAAGCAAGTATAGCATTTGTTTGTTAAGATTGTGATGAAAAATGACGTAAAAATTCGGCATTTGAGGAGGAAATGGCGCGCGCACCGGCTGCAAGGGCGTTTTCTGCGTCCTCCCGGTCACGAATCAGGCCGCCTGCGATGACCGGCAGCGAAAGCTCCTGCGTAAGCCCGCGAATTACCTTCGGCATGGCGCCGGGAATGACCTCGATCAGATCAGGCTGGTTGGCCTTCACCTGCTTTTCGATATTGGTCAGCGCCATGGAGTCCAGCAGAAAAAAGCGCTGAATGGCGATTAAGCCCACCTCGCGGGCTCGCTTAATCAGCACGCCCTTCGTGGAGATGATTCCGGCGGCTGTCGTGCGCAGACGGATATAATCGATGGCAGGCTCACGCGCGGCCAGTCCATCGACCAAATCGATGTGCACGACGGGCGTTTTTCCCGCCTTGTCGATGCGCTCGATGATGTCCGGGATATTGGCCACGTTTCCATACAGCACAAACACGACCCGACAGTCCGTGCCCAGTGAATGACGCAGGTCTTCCTCGTTTTTCGCGGCTGCGATTACCGGACACGCGTCCAGAAGCGAATAAAACAGCGTGCGTTCCAAAAAGGCTCCTCCTTTGCTATCCGCCGTAGCGCGCCCAGACGGTATCTTGGGCATAGCTTCCGCGCGTGACGGAAAGCTTTTCGCGGTTTGCAGGCCCCTCAAAATGATAGCACCAGTACCATCCGGCGTCGTATGCACCCTTTGCCGTGTTTTCAACGCTGCGCAGGTAGCGCAGCACCATCGGGTAATAGGTTTCCAGCTCGTATTTCAGAAACCACAGCTGCCCCTCGAGCGTTTCATAGTCGTAATCCCGGTTTTGGCAGAAATTCTTCAGCCGGGTAAAGCGCAGGCTGAACCATTGGCAGATGCCGAAGCTGCGTCCTCCGTCGCCGAGTGCGCCAGTGCGGTAGCCGCTTTCGAACTTGATGTTGGCCAGCGCGCCGCATGCGGCCGCCGAGGAGAGCTTCATTTCCTTTGTGAGAAAAAGATAGATGGTCTTTTCGTTTGAATAGCGCCCGTCCTTCAGGTAGGCATAGGGATCGACGTACTTTTCAAGACTGTTCAGCGCGCAGTAGCCTATGCGCGCACCCTTCTTTACGCGCGCCCAGTCTCCGCACGTGGCGACAACGGTAACCAGCGCGCCCTTCTTCAGCGTACCCAGCGATTTGGACTTCGTATTCGCGGAGGCGTACACGCGCAGAGAGGCGGCGGTTACCTTCGCCTCGTATTCCTCGTAAACGACCTCGGGCTTTTCCTCCTTTTCCGATTCATCGGCTACATAAAGCGACAGGCAGTTTTTATGTACATAACCGATCTTGCCGCTGCGCTCAATCATGGCGCACGCGCCCGTGACCTTGAGCACGTATACCTCCGTCCCGGCGGAAACCGTTGTATAGCTCGATTTTGTGGAGGCCTTGGAATAGACCTTGCTTTCGCATACAAGCGTTGCTCGGCTGGCGATGTCGCTCACCCTTCCCAGATCGGATACCCGGGCGAAGCCGACCCGGCTTTTGTATTGAAGCTTTGCAACTCCGTTTTTGTAGGCGAGCACGGTCACGACGGTGTTTTTCTTGAGTGATCCGGCGGTGTTTTTCAGCTTCGCGTCCGAATAGATTGTCGCGCTGCGGCTTTTGATGTATGCGGAGAACTCGCCGTCTGCCCACGCGGGCAGCGACGCGCACAGCACCAGCAGTGCACAGAGCAGGCTCAAAAGCTTTCGCATGGGTCAGACCTCCATTCCTTCGTTCAGGCCGAAGACACGCAGCCCGTTTTCATAGGTGGCCTGCGCGGCGGCTTCTTCATCGATTTCACGCAGCTCGGCCAGCCTTCGGCACACGTAGGCGACGTAGGCAGGCTCGTTGCGCTGCCCGCGCAGCGGAACCGGAGCCATATAGGGACAGTCCGTTTCGATTAACAGCCGGTCGAGCGGCGCCTTTTCGGCCACCTCCCATAGCTTCGGCGCGTTTTTGAACGTGAGTGCGCCGGAGAAGGAAATGTACAGCCCGAGATTCAGATAGGTTTTCGCGCTTTCCCAGCTGCCGGTATAGCAGTGCATGATGCCTCGCGGCATTCGTCCGGCGCGCGCGCGGGCAAGCAGCATGTCGGTCGCGTCGCCGTGCGCTTCGCGGATATGCAGGATTACGGGCTTGTTCAGCACGTAGGCGAGGTCGAGCTGGCGGTCAAATACGTCCCGCTGCACGTCGCGCGGGGAGAGGTCGTAATGGTAATCCAGACCGATTTCACCCAGCGCGACAACCTTCTCCATGGACATCCATTCGCGGAGCAGCCGGGGATGTTCGTCCGTCCACATCGCGGCGTCGTGCGGATGCACGCCTGCGGCAGCGTAGAGAAAGTCGTTCTCATGTGCGAGCGCAAAAGCGTCGGACGGATCCCGCGCGCCGTCGCCCACGACCACGGCGCGGCAAATGCCGGCCTCGTGCATGCGGGCGATCACGTCGGCGCGGTCATCCTGAAAGCGTTCGTCGTTAATGTGACAATGCGTGTCAAACAGCTTAGGCATACCTTCGTCTCCTGTCAGCGGTTTTTGTATTTCGGCCAGTATACGTCTCGGGCGCGGGTGCCGCGCGTGTCGGATTTCGAAGCCTTGTTTGAGGGACGTTCGTAGTAGTAGCAAAAATAGTAGCCTGCGTCATATGCGTCCTGAGCGGTGTTGCCCATGGCCTTGAGTGCCTTGTGATAGGCGGTGTTGCGGCTGTCAAGGTCGTATTTCAGATAGTTCAGCTGCCCCTCCAGCGACATGGGGTCGTAGGAATGGCTTTCGCACCAGCTTTGAATCGCAGCAAAGCGCGATTGGCTCCACTGACAGATGCCGGTGTAGCCTGCGGACGAAACGGAGGCCGGGTTGAAGCGTGACTCGGCGTAGATGTTTGCCATAATGCCGCAGGCGACGGCAGCGGTATAGTTCATGCGCGTTGTGATGAACGCAAACACCTTTTCCTCGTTCGAAAGCGAGTCATCGCTGAAAATTGCGTCGGTCGATGCGGGCGCAGTCGCTGCCGTCGGTTGAACCGTGGGCGCAGCCGTGGGTGTCGCCGTTGGCGTGGCTGTGGGAGAGGGAGAGACGGTCGGCGCGGGCGTTTCCGTCTGCTTTTTCAGGCCGCTTTTCAGGCAGTAGCCGTATTTCCCGTTCAGGCTGATGCGAGCCCATGTTTTGTCGTATGCGTGAACGGTTACGCTCCGTCCGCTTTTCAGCGTGCCCAGCAGCTTCGAGCCGGTGGACGCGGAGGCGTATACCTTCAGCGTCTCTGCGGTGACGACGGCGGGGAACTCCTCATAGGTAATGGAGGACGTCGCGGTAGGAGAAGCCTTCTTTTCAAGTGCGCTCTTTGCGCAATAGCCGCAGCGCGTGCCGAGACGGATATATGCCCATGACGCGCTGTAGCTTTGCACGTCGACCGTCGTGCCCTTCTTCATTGTGCCTAAGTACTTGCTGTCCGAGGAGGGCTTTTCGTAGACCTTCACGCTGCTCGTCTTTACCACGGCCTCAAAATCGGCGGCGGTGAAGGCTTCCTCTGTTGTCACGTCCGAATCCAGACGCAGGTATTTTGCCCACATGTAGCCGATGCTTCCGTTTTTCTCAACCATGGCTTTTTGTCCGTTTATGGCGACGAGGTTCAGCTGAAAGCCCTTCTTTACGGAGACGGATTTACCCTTCCCGCTTGCGGAAAGATATACGCGCGTGTTTGCCGTTACGGACGCGGGCTTTTTAATGTCGTCGAGCTTTGCAAGCGAGTCAGTCGCGCAGTATCCGGTTTTTCCGTTCAGCTGCACCTGTGCAGTGCTGCCGGAGACGGAAACCACGGTGAGCACGGTATATTTTTTCACGCTGCCGTAAAACGTCGTCATCGCGGCGTCGCGGTATACGCGGACACTGCCCGCGGTCACGATGGCCTTCTGCGATTCGGCAAAAGCGAACGGAAGTCCGCCGGACACGGATGCGGCGATTAAAATGCAGGCCAGAAGGCTTCGGAGCCTTGAGGTCAGGCGTTTCATGCAAACCCTCCCTTGCCATCAATGTTACAAAATAACATAAATATACGTATATAGTATATCAAAATAATTACGACCTGTCAAGAACTCTCTGCATAAATGAAAAACACTGCGAAAGTGCGGCTTTCTCTTGCCAAAAAGGGCATTTTGAAGTATCATATAGGCAGAAAATCATGGGACGGGGGAACGGTTTATGAGAGAACAGCCAAGGCTGACCGATATGATCAAGAATACCATGTTTGACGGCTTTCTGCTGGTGCGTGCATCGCAGCAGCGAACCTCGTCCAACGGCGGAAAGTATCTGGATATGACGCTGACCGATATTTCCGGTGACGTAAACGCCAAGATGTGGGATGGAACGGCGGTTCCGCCGCCCCCCTCCTCGGTGATTCGCGTGCGGGGCATGATGCAGGAATACAACGGGCATGCTCAGCTGCGCGTGGACAAGATGCGTCTTTCCACGCCGGAGGACGATGTGGAAATGGACAGGCTGATTCCCTGTGCGCCGCGCCCGGCGGATGACATGCTGGAGGAAATTCTGAACCGCGTGGACGCAATGCGGAACCATGAGCTTAAGCAGCTCGTGCTCAAGCGGCTGGAGGAATGCGGAGACCGGTTGAATTTCATGCCTGCGGCGCTCAAGCTGCACCATGCCGAGCGGAGCGGTCTTCTGCATCATACCTCCACGATGCTGCGCGGCGCGGATATGCTGTGCGAGCTGTATCCGTTCCTCGACGCCGACCTGCTGGCGGCGGGCGTGATTCTGCACGACCTGTGCAAGATTGAGGAAATGAAGAGCGACGAGCTGGGACTGGTGACCGACTATACCGTGGAGGGCAATCTGCTGGGGCATCTGGTGCTGGGCGTGAGCAAGCTGGATCGCTGCGGCCGGGAAATGGGCGTGAACGAGGAGCTGCTCATCATGCTGGAGCACATGATTCTTTCGCACCACGATCTTCCGGAATATGGCTCTCCGAAGCCGCCGATGTTCCCGGAGGCCGAGGCGCTGCACACGCTGGACCTTCTGGACGCGCGCATGTTTGAGATGCAGACGGAGCTGGCGCGCGTGAATCCGGGCGCGTTTACGGAGCGCATCTGGTCCTTGGAGCGCAAGCTGTATCGAAGAAGAGAACGCAAGGAGAGTGAAAACGCATGAAGCCGAACGGGTACGGTCGGGCGCTTCCGCCCATTCTGAGAGAAAATGAAACGCCGGAAAGCTGGCCGGAGCGCAGAGCAGAGCTGATGGCGCTTCTGCGCGAGCAGGTTTACGGCTTTTTCCCGGAGGAAACGCCGGTGGTTGCCGTGGAGAACGAAGAGGAAAAGCCGTGCTTTGCCGGGAAGGCTAACTTAGGCAGGGTTATTTTAAAGGTTCGGTTTGGTGAACGGACATTTTCCTTTCCGGTGCGCTATGCGTTTCCAAGGGCGAAGCGCACCGCGCCGGTGTTTGTCGTTTTGAATTTCCGACCCGAGGTGCCGGATCTGTATCTGCCCGCGGAGGAAATCCTCGACGGCGGCTTCGGTTTTGCGCAGCTTTGCTATACGGACGTCGTGAACGATCGCTATCATGGCGATTTCTCAGATGGTCTGGGCAAGGCGTACTATGATGGGCGCGCCCGCAGACCCGACGAGTGGGGAAAGATCGGCATGTGGGCGTATGCCGCTTCCCGCGTAATCGACTGGCTGTATACCCGCGAGGAAGCGGACAAGGGGCACATCATGGTGATCGGTCATTCCCGTCTGGGCAAAACAGCGCTGTATACGGGCATGTCGGACGAGCGCGTGTGGGCAACGTTTGTGAACGATTCCGGCGCGGGCGGCGCGTCGATTGCGCGGCACAAGAAAACCGGAGAGACGATTCACGACATCGTGAAAAACGGTATTTGGGATTGGTTTGCGGACAATTACCGCCGATGGGAAAACCGGGAGGCGGAAATGCCGTTTGACATGCATTTTGCCGTGGCGATGCTTGCGCCGCGGCTGGTGTGCGTCGGCAGCGCGGCGGAGGATGCGTGGGCGGAGCCGGAGGGCGAATGCCTGTCCTGCCGCGCGGCAAGCGAGGTATGGACGCTGCTTGGCCGCCGCGGGCTGGAAATGCCCGAGCGAATGGCTGCGCCCGGCGAGAGCTTCCTGACCGGAAGCGTCGGCTATCAGCTGCGCAGCGGCGCGCATTTCCTCAGCCGCGCGGATTGGCTGAAATACATGGAATTCGCAAGGATTCATATAAATGAAGAGACGTAACGAGCAAAGCAGGAGGGCGCGCGCATGAAAACACTGGTAGTGGCGGAAAAGCCGTCGGTCGGTCGGGATATCGCGCGCGTTCTCGGCGTAACCGGTCGGAGTACCGGCTGCATGACGGGAAAGGATTACACCGTCACGTGGGCTGTGGGACATCTGGTTTCCCTGAAGGAGCCGGGCGAGGTGGACGAACGATACCGGAAATGGTCGATGGCGTGTCTTCCGATGCTGCCGGAGAGCATTCCTTTAAAGGTGCTTCCGGCGACGAAGGATCAGTTCGAGGTTGTCAAAAGGCTGATGAACGATGCGGATACGGAGAAAATCGTGTGCGCGACGGACTCCGGGCGCGAGGGCGAGCTGATTTTTCGCTACATATATGAAATGGCGGGCTGCAAAAAGCCGGTCATGCGGCTGTGGATTTCATCGATGACCGACGCGGCCATTCGCGCCGGGCTTGCGTCAATGAAGCCTGACACGGAGTACAACGCACTGTATCTGTCCGCGCGCTGCCGCTCGGAGGCCGATTGGCTGGTCGGAATGAACGCTTCGCGTGCGTTTTCGCTCAAATACAACGCGCATCTTTCCGTCGGTCGCGTTCAGACGCCCACGCTGGCGCTGATTGTGAAGCGAGACCACGAGATCGAAACCTTCGTGCCGGACGACTATTGGGAGCTGACGGCGGATTTCGGCGATTATAAGGGCGTGTGGATTGACCCGGAGAAGAAGGACACGCACATTCCGTCAAAGGAAAAGGCGGAGGCGCTGAAGAAAAAGGTGAGCGGAAAGACCGGCGTGGTTGCCGAATGCACGCGCGAGGAAAAGCGCACGCCGCCGGAGCGCCTGTATGACCTTACGACGCTGCAGCGCGAGGCCAACCGCAAATACGGCTATTCGGCGGATAAGACGCTGAAGCTTGCGCAGTCGCTGTATGAAACGCACAAGCTGCTTACCTATCCGCGCACGGACAGCCGATACCTGCCGAACGACATGGTGCCGAAGATCGCCCGAACGCTGCAGCTTTTGCCGGAGCCGTATGCGTCGTTTGTGAAGAGGATTGCGCCGGTTGGGAAGGCAGAGCGTATTTACGACGACGCGAAGATTTCCGATCATCATGCCATTGTGCCCACCGACCGCACGGCGAAGCTGGATGGTCTCACGGCGGACGAGCGAAATATCTACGATATGGTTGCACGCAGGCTGGTTGCGGCGCACTATCCCGATCAGCGCGCGATGGCTACGCGCATTCTCACCGATGTGGAGGGCGAGCGGTTCAAAACAAACGGCAGCATAACCCTCGAGGAGGGCTGGCGTGCGCTCTACAGGGATGAAAAGAAGGATGCAAAGACGGACGCGAAGGAGCTGCCGCCGCTTCAGCCGGGCGATACGCGCGAGGTTGTGAAGGCGAGCGTAAAGGCGAGCAAAACCAAGCCGCCGCTGCCATATACCGACGATACGCTTTTAAAATCCATGGAGGATGCAGGCAAGACCATTGAGGATGAGGAGCTGCGCGAAAAAATGAAGGACGCGGGTCTCGGAACGCCTGCGACGCGCGCCGCGATTCTCACGCGTCTGATCGATGTGGGCTATGCCGAGCGAAAGGGCAAAACGCTGAGATCAACCGAAAAGGGGCGCACGCTTGTGAGGGTCGCGCCCGAGGAAATGACCAGTGCGGTCACGACGGGCAAGTGGGAACGTGCGCTCTCCAAAATGGCGCACCTGACCGGCGAGGAGGAAATGAATACCCGCGAGGCGCGCTTCATGGACAGCATTCGCCGGTTCAGTACGTATCTTGTGGATTTTGCGGTTCACAAGGCGCCTGCCGCGCGCTTTCCGGAGGAGGAAAGGCCGAACGTGAAGAGGACGACATCTCAAAGGAGCAGTGGAAGGAAAGCATGACGGACGAAATGAGATCGATCATTCGCGAAAGCGCCGCAAGGATTACCGAAACCTGCGGGGAGGAGGAGCTGTTTCATGCCCGCGGCTGTGCGCTGCCGGAGCGCGCGGAGGTAGTGAGCATCACCGAGAAGCTGCGTGCGCTTCTGTTTCCCGGCTTTTTCGGCGACGCGGCAACGGCACGCAGCGAGTATGCCGCAGGCTATGCGCTGACGGACATCTGCGCCCGGCTGCGCGTGCAGCTGGAGGCAGCGTTCTGCTATGTGGGAAACGGCGAAATCGACGTGGAGGAAAGAGCGGAGAGCGTGCTGAGGGTGTTCGTGTCATCGCTTCCGGAGGTGCAGCGGCTGCTTCTGTGCGACGTGGAGGCCGCATATGAGGGAGATCCGGCGGCAAAATCGCGCGCGGGCGTGGTGTTTTCCTACCCGGGACTGCATGCGATTACCGTCTATCGTCTGGCGCACATTCTTTATAAGGAAGAGGTGCCGTTCATTCCGCGCATTATGACGGAGTATGCGCATAGCCTGACCGGCATTGACATCAACGCCGGAGCGGAAATCGGCCGGTATTTCTTCATCGATCATGGCACGGGCGTGGTGATCGGCGAAACGGCGGTCATTGGAGATTTTGTGAAGCTGTATCAGGGCGTGACGCTCGGCGCGCTTTCCACGCGTCTCGGGCAGAAGTTGGCCGGGGTGAAGCGTCATCCCACGCTGGGCAACCGCGTGACCGTGTATTCGGGCGCGTCGGTGCTCGGCGGCGAAACCGTGATCGGCGACGACTGCGTAATCGGCGGCAATGCCTTTGTCACCTCGTCCGTGCCGCCGCACACGCGCGTAAGCATGAAAAGCCCGGAGCTTACCTTCCGGGAAATGAATCGAACCGTCTGGGAGAATGCATAGGAGGGAAAAACCATGGCTTCAAAGGTGTATTTTACAAACATGCGCGTGAAGGGCTTTGAGAGCATCACCGACAAGCTCAAGCGGCTGGTAAGGACGGCCGGGATTGAGCAGATCGATTTTGAGGACAAGTTTGTGGCGATCAAGATGCACTTCGGCGAGGATGGCAACCTTGCCTACCTGCGTCCAAACTATGCCAAGGCCATTGTGGACGTCGTGAAGGAGCTGGGCGGAAAGCCGTTTGTGACGGACTGCTCTACGCTGTACGTTGGCGCGCGCAAGAACGCGCTGGATCATTTGGAGGTGGCTTATGAGCACGGCTTCAATCCCTTCAGTCTCGGCTGTCATGTGCTGATCGGCGACGGCCTGAAGGGTACGGACGAGGTTGCCGTGCCGATTCCCGGCGAATATGTCAAAAACGCGTTGATTGGCCGGGAAATCGTCGATGCCGACATCATAATTTCGCTTACGCACTTCAAGGGTCACGAGGGCACCGGCTTCGGCGGCGCGCTGAAGAACCTTGGCATGGGCTGCGGCTCAAGCGCAGGCAAAGAGGAGATGCATGAAACCGAGAAGCCTGCCGTAAACAAGGCTGCCTGCGTGGGCTGCGGCGTTTGCGCGCGCAACTGCGCGCATGACGCGATTTGCGTGGAGGAGAAGAAGGCCAACATCGATTACGCGAAATGCAAGGGCTGTGGCCGCTGCATTGGCGTTTGCCCGACGAAGGCGATGCGCCCGGGTCAGGAGAAGGGCTGTGAAATGCTTTCGCGCCGGGTCGCCGAATATGCCTATGCTGCGGTAAAGGACAAGCCGAGCTTCCACATTTCGCTGGCCATCGACATTTCCCCGTTCTGCGACTGCTATGGCAACAACGATGCGCCTATCCTGCCGGACGTCGGCATGCTCGCGTCCTTCGATCCGGTCGCTCTCGATCAGGCGTGCGCCGATTTGTGCAACCGCGAAAAGCCGTTTGCGGACAGTCTGCTGGGTGAAAAGCATCCGGCCCCCGGCGTGGATTTCTTCCATGCACTGCACCCGGATACCGACTGGGAGGCGGGAATTGAGCAGGCGGAGAAGATTGGGCTGGGCTCAAAGGCCTATGAATTGATGGAAATGGCCTAAAATTCCGCACATTTTGCGGTACATAGGCGAAAATTTTGCATATATGCCGGAAATGCATTGACAGAAACACAGTCGTCTGTTAAAATATATGGCAGTAGAAGCGGCGATGCCGCGCTCTATAATCAGAAGCGAGGGGATAGACGAATGAAAACCTACGAAATCAAAATGTCCCGTTCCCGTTGGTTCAGTCTGCTGCTGGCCGTTCTGATGATCGTCATGATCGTCGAGCTGTGCACGCCGTACTTTACCTATGGCAAGCAGACGCTCTCCTTCATTCCGCCGGAGGGCGGCAATGAGCAGATCCTGAACGGCACGTGGAAGCTGAGCGGCTCCGACGAGACGCAGGACGGCTACAAGGAGATCGTGATCAACAACGGCAAGATGACCGTTCGAACCACCAATATCATTCGTGTAAACCAGATAGCTGCCGACGAGGCTGTCGAGACTGCCAAGGCAGACTATGAGAAGATCGCCGCGAACGTGAAGGCGGCGGACATCGCCGTGCAGAAGGCGGAAGCGCTGCAGGCCGAGGGCGAGAAGGTCTTCAACATGATTTCTAAGGCGGTCGGCTCTAACGAGACCGCTGACGATTTCGAGAAGGCAGAGGAGGCTGCGGAGGCCACTGCCGAGAACGCGGAGGCCGCGACCGAAGAAAAGTCCAAGTATCTGACCGACGCTGAAGGCAACCTGAAGAAGATGGTTAAGGCCGTCACCGACGCGAAGGAAAACCTCGCCAAGGCGCAGGAAGCCCTCGTAATTGCACAGGAAGCCGTCACCGCCGCCCGCAATGGCGCCGTGAAGACCTACGAGGCCGACGCGTCCTATGCGTGGATCACCGAAACCGAGGAAGCCTACAACAACGCCATTGACGAGCAGTTCAAGGACGAGTATGTTTCCGGCAACACCGAGCGCGTGCGCGCGGAGCTGATTGCCGCTGCCGAGGAAAAGGAGCTTGCAGCCCTCAAGAAGACCCGCAAGTCTGAGCTTAAGGCCGAAGGCATCACCGATTCCAAGGAAGTTGAGAAGGCGCTGAATGAGGTCGTTATCAGCGCGGAGAAGAAGAGCGAAATCGACGCCTCCATGACCGACGAAGTGGTTAACGAAGAGGTTGAGAAGCAGTATGCCGACTATATCGCCAACATGCTCGGCGAGAAGAAGGACGGCGCGCTGAACGACAAGCTGAACGCCAACAAGGCGCTGGCTGCCGAGGGCGCGAAGGCTGCTGCCGAGGCCATGAGCAGCGCGGAAAACGCTGCCAAGGAAGGCGAAAAGACCTATCAGAAGAAGGCTGAGAAGGCCGCTACCGATTCTGAAAAGGAATTGGAAAAGCTGAAGAAGGCCGCGCTTGAGCTGCTTCCCGAGACTGAATTCGAAGAGCTTGAGATGAGCTTTGAGGCTGCCGAGGTTGCCGCGCTCCAGTATGAAGCGTATGACAACACCTCCTCCGAAAAGGCCATGATGGAAACCGAGGGCAAGGCTAAGTACAACGAGAAGAAGAGCACTCTGACTCTCACCTTTGCCAACGGCGAGAAGATCGACACCGACTTCGGCGCGAGCTTCAGCTATAATGAAGTCAAGCATCTCTCCATTCTGGGCTACGTCGGCTTCCCCTATGAGGTTGAGGACTTCAGCGAGGAAATGACCTATCGCATCGAGGACTTCTACATCAATGATGTGGTGCTGGTTCCGATCATCCTGCTGGTGCTGTGCATCCTCGGCATCGTGATGTGCGCGATGAAGAAGGACAAGCTCTCCGCCGGTATCGTGCCCGCCCTAGTGGGTATCGTGGGTGTGATTGGCTACCTGACCAGCGACTTCCTCAAGCTGGGCGATAAGTACACCGTGCACATTGTTCTGTACGCCGTAATCTTTGCGGTTGCCGTGCTGCACATCGTTCTTTCCGCCAAGAAGGCGAAGAAGGCCTGATTCAATTTAGATAGTTGGCATCGAATGACAGATGCCTAACGCTTTCGGCCGTATCGTCAGGTAACAAATAGCGCTTGCTGTTTAACCTGATGATACGGTCGTAAGCAAGAGTAAGGAATCGATTTCGCAAAGGCAGCGCAGCTGCGCGTGCGGTTTGCATTTGACACGGACAGAAATTGAGCAGGAACATGCGGCGTGCAGCTGTTGGGGCAGAGCCTAAGCCTCCGCTATGAAGCGACTGTCTGTGAATGGCGGTTTTACTTCTGCAGGGCTGAACCAATTGGAAAATAGTATTACGTTCGAAAAATTGGAAGGAGCTATGAACAATGACCCAGGAGAGGATGCAAACATCCGGCGTCATGTCGGCCGCAGACGTTCGGCGCATCGCCAAACTGAGCGGCAGAAAAACAGCGAGAAACCGATTTCGCAAAAGTCTCAGCTTGTATGCGCTGTTAATTCCGGGTCTGTTCATGATTATCCTGTTCAGCTATGTGCCCATGTATGGCCTGCTGATCGGGTTTAAAAACTACGACATTTTTCTGGGGAACAGTCCATTTGACGCGATTCGTTTGAGCTCGTGGGTGGGGCTTGAAAACTGGACGAAGCTCTGGATTCAAAGTAAGTTCCGTCAGACGATTATCAATACCTTCGTTATTAGCGCCATGAAGATCGTAATCGGCTTCCCGATTCCGGTGTTGCTTGCGCTGATGATTAACGAGGTGCGCGGTACGATTACCAAGCGCGTGCTGCAGACGGTTATGTATCTGCCGCACTTTATCAGCTGGGTGGTTGTGGGCGCGCTGTTTATGAACATTTTGGGCACCACAGGGATCGTTAACAGCTGGATTACCGCATTGGGCGGCGAAACGCAGAAATTCTTCATGGACAACCGCTGGTTCAGATGGGTGCTTCTGCTGACCAGCGTGTGGAAGGAATCCGGATGGGGTACGATTGTGTATTTGGCGGCGATCACCGGAATTGACCCGGCTCTTTACGAGGCGGCAAGGATTGACCGTGCAAATCGCTTCCAGCAGATCTGGTACATTACCCTGCCCGGCATTGCAGGCACCGTTGTGATGATGCTGATTCTGCGGCTGGGCGGCATTATGGATGCCGGCTTCAGTCAGATTCTGGTTATGTATAACTCCACGGTCTACAAATCCGGTGATATAATCGGAACCTTTGTGTACCGCGAGGGCTTGGGCAAGCTCAATTGGAGTCAAGGTACGATTGTTGGCTTCTTTAACTCGATCATCAATATGATTCTGATGCTGGGCGGCAATTATATCAGCCGCAAGCTGACCGAGCGCAGCATCTGGTAAGAAAGGAGCGAATCCATCGTATGAGCAAGAAAAAGAAAACCTTCGGTTTGACGACGGGCGAGCGCGTGTTCGAAGGTCTCAACCTGGTTCTGCTGATTTTTATCGGCGCGCTGATGCTGTTTCCGTTCCTGAATATGGTGGCGAAGTCCTTTTCCAGCGAAACGGCCATTTTGACCGGAAAGGTACTCTTCTGGCCGGTTGGCTTTCAACTTGGTACATATAAGTATGTAATAAAGCAAGCGCAGTTCTGGAATTCCTTCAAGGTTTCCGTATCAATCACCGTTATGGGCACGGCTGGCGCCATGGTTCTCAGCTGCCTGACGGCCTACCCGCTGTCCAAGCGCTGGCTGTATGGCCGCAAGCCGCTGATGCTTGTGTTTGTGTTTACCATGCTGTTTGGCGGCGGAATGGTGCCGAGTTATCTGCTGATGCAGTCGCTGGGGCTGGTGAATACGATTTGGGTGCTGTTTGTGCCGAGCATGCTGAGCGTGTACAACATGATCCTGCTTAAAAACTTCTTTGAGGATATTCCCGAATCGGTGGAGGAGTCCGCCGAGCTGGACGGCGCGGGCAGTCTGCGTATTCTCATTTCGATTGTGCTGCCCATGTCGCTGCCGGCCATTGCGACCATTGGTCTGTTCTACGCCGTAGGATTCTGGGACAACTACATGAGCGGCTTGATCTACGTAACCAATCCGCAGTATAAGCCGCTGCAGCAGTACCTCTACGAAATTGTGAAGGAGTCCATTACGGTGGACGAGACCCTTTCGATGGACGCGCAGGAGAACGCGGCGCTCAATACGGATGCGATACGCTCTGCCACCATCATGCTGGCCTGCGTGCCGATTATGTGCGTATATCCATTCCTGCAGAAGTACTTCGTCAAGGGTATGCGCGTCGGCTCCGTGAAGGGCTGATTCCATTTGGATCTTTTCCTGCCCACAAGGCGGGTGAAGAAAATAAAAAGGAGGAAATCCCCATGACTAAACGCATCCTTTCGGTTCTGCTTGCGCTGGCCATCCTGACGCTGGGCCTGTGCGTCTCCGCCGAGGAAGTGGACAAGTCCAAGACCATCCGGATTCTGGACGGCACCCATTCCTACGACATGAACAGCGACTACGTTGCGACTCTGCTTGAGGAAGCGACCGGCTATCACGTAGTATATGAGTACTACTCTGACGAGAACCAGCTGGCGCTGGAAGTGTCTTCCGGCACGTCCTTCGACCTGATTGGTCTGGGCACCAACATGTATCAGACGCTGCTCTCCAAGGGCGCTCTGAAGGACATTTCGCCTCTGCTTGAGGACTATCCGGACATGAAGACCGAGATCGCCGAGCTGGGCTGGACGTACGTTTCCCATGAGGGCGGCCTCTACGGCATCCCGATGGTTGATGACGCTGTGTATACCGGCGGCATTGGCTATCGTCAGGATATTTTCGAAGAGTATGGCTACGAAGAGCCGAACACCATCGATGAGTTCTATCAGCTGCTGGTGGACATCAAGGAAGACACCGGCCTGATTCCGCTGACCGGCAGCTCCGCCGTGGAAGCCGTTATCGCTTCCGCTTTCGGCCTGTCCTATGACTTCGTCGTGGACGAGGAGACGGACACCATCAAGTCCTGGCTGCGTCAGGACGGCATGAAGGAATACCTTGCATGGATGAACAAGGCCTACACGGAAGGCCTGATCGACATCGATTGGCCCGTCAACACCGGCGACACCATCAATGAAAAGATGAGCTCCGGCAAGGCCGTGATGACCTACGCTGCTCACTGGTCCACGCTTTCGTGGGTGAACGCGCTCGTGGAGAGCGGCGACGAGGATGCCTACTTCAAGTCCATCGTCCCGCTGGAGGATTCCGAGGGCAAGCGTCACATCGCTGTTTCCAACGGCATTTCTAAGGTTTGGGCTATCCCGGTAACGGCCTCTGACGAGGATGCCTCCTACACGCTGGGCATGATCGCCTCCCGTCTGACTCCCGACAACTACTGGCTGTTCAACGACGGCATCAAGGGCACCCACTACAACTTCGACGAGAACGGTCTCCCGATCCCGGTGCTGCCTATCTTCAACGATGACCTGCAGCATGGCTCCGACTTCCAGCTTGGACGCAACAAGGACGTGCATCCGATTTCCTGGATGGCTCGCGTGCACAAGACGCAGGTTCAGTGGGATACCTTCTATGATGCCAACAGCAAGGCCGCGAAGTACGGCTTTGAGGGCAAGCCCCTGACCTTCGCGCAGTTCAGCGAGTACACCGAGTACTCCACCGCGCTGAACACGCTGTGCAACGACTACTTCATTCAGGTGATCGCTGGCACCGTGTCTCTGGACGGCTATGATGATTTCGTGGCTGAGTGGGAAGCGGCTGGCGGCAAGGAGCTGGAGGACGCTGCGACCGAGTGGTATCATGCCAACCCCGATCTGGTGGAATCCGCGCGCAAGAGCACCTCTCCCTACAATGAGGTGTTTGGTTACACCATCGGCTAATTTTGTGACCTTGTAAAAAGGGTTGCACTGCGGAACCCATCGCTTTTCGCGGTGGGTTCCGCTTGCTATAAGGCTCCATTTAATACAGGGCGGCAGCATGGTGGCTTTCAAACGTTGGCTTCCTATTGAAATGGCGAAAATCGCGGCTGACGTTCTTGAGTGACAGGAGGGATTCACATGGGAGTTTCCACTTATACGGACAGGCAATGGGATCTGATTGTGCTGGGCGGCGGAATGACTGGCGTTGCGGCGGCTGTTTCGGCGAAGCGTCTGGGGCTGAGCGTGCTGATTCTGGAAAAGGCAGGCTTTCTGGGCGGCGCGGCGAGCACCTGCTTGATTAACCCGTTTATGCGCTACTTTACCACGGTGGACGGTAAGCGCTTCGATCTGTCCCGCGGCTTTTTCACCGAATTGCACAACCTTATGAGCGAGGTCGGCAGCCTAAAAGAGGGACACGGCGAGAATATTCATGAGGAGTATTTGAAGCTGGCGATGGATCGTCTGGTTACCCGAGAGGGTGTGGACGTGCTTTTCCATGCCATGCTGTGCGGCGTTGAAAAGGATGGAGAGACTCTGAAGGCTGTGCAGATGGCTACCAAGGCGGGTCTTTTGACCTTTAAGGCGCGCTATTTTATCGATTGCACCGGGGATGCAGACTTGGCGGCGATGGCCGGCTGTCCGTTCCAGCTGGGGCGCGAGGACGGCCTGTGCCAGCCTATGACGCTGTGCTTCCGCATTGGCAATGTTGATTTGAAGAAGTATCGGGAGAACCGTCAGCTGATGCAGGATATGTACAAAAAGCTTCAGGATGAAGGGAAAATTACCAATCCGCGCGAAAACGTGTTGGTTTTCGACACGCTTGTGGACGGCATGCTGCACTTCAATACCACTCGCGTGGTGAAGCACAACCCCACGGATCCGCTGGACGTTACCCGCGCCGAGATGATCGCGCGCGAGCAGATGTTCGAAATGTACAACTTCCTGCATGATAACATTCCCGGCTTCGAGAACAGCCAGCTTTTGTATTCTGCGGGTGAAATCGGCGCCCGTGAAAGCCGCATGATCGTGGGCGAGCATGTGCTTACTCAGGAGGAGCTGAAGGACTGCACAAAGTTCGAGGATGCCATTGCCGCCGGAAACTACGACATCGACATTCACAGCCCGGACGGCAGCGGAACCAGCCATTACTACTTCGAGGAGGGTACATGGTATACGATTCCTTATCGCTGCCTGCAGCCTAAGAACGCCGGAAACCTGCTGGTGGCCGGACGCTGCATTTCGACCACGCATGAGGCGCAGGCATCCGTTCGCATCATGCCCATCGTGACCACCTTGGGCGAGGCTGCCGGTACTGCGGCGGCGCTGGCCTGCAGGGCAGGGGTGGACGTCAAGCACGTGGACGTTCAGGC
>CAZMGO010000007.1:30477-34814 GCA_964565845.1 uncultured Oscillospiraceae bacterium
GGGAGTACAAGGGTTGTGTCAGTCAGGAAGCTGAATTGGATAGGGGATGTTTTTCGGACAAAGAAATTGCCGAGTCGATTCAATCGACCCGGCGTTCTGCTGAAAGCGGGACTCGAACCCGCACGCCTTGTGAGCAGGAGATTTTAAGTCTCCGGTGTCTGCCATTCCACCATTTCAGCGTGTCCGGCTCGCGGGGAGCCGGAAGCGAATCAGCGGTGCGCTCTGCGGCTGAGCTTTCTGCGCAGACGCTTATTGGTAATCTGGCGCATACCGCAGGAGTAAATCGGAAGGCCGACGAGCACGCCAAGGAAGGAGAATGCAATCACGACGAAGGACTTGATGCGTGCCCAGTCCGTGGAAACCAGCGAATCCGCGAAGCTTGTGGTTGCTTTGCAGGTGAGCAGTCCCAGATAGGAGAACGCGAGGAAGAACAGGAAGCCGAGAATCATGAGGAAGGTGCCGTAAACCGTTTTGCGCGGCTTGGAGATAATCAGCATCAGGAAGGCGACGACCAGCGCGCAGAGCGAAGCGAAATAGTGAATGTTAATCTGCAGCTTGTCAAGCTTCGCGAAGCTCAGCCAATTCATTTCGCAGCTGGCGGAGCCATACTTCATCACGGCGGTAACGAGGTTGGAATGCGCAGTCAGATCGTATGCGCCAGAGCCGGAGGCAGAAGCGGTGGCTTCGGGAGCCGCAGTAGGTTCGGTAGACGGCTCGAGGGCGGGTGTGGCTTCAGGCTCGGTGGACAGCGTGGCTTCAGGCTCGGTAGCGTCTGTGACCGGGACGGGCGTAACCTCGGGTTCAACCTCCGTGTCGACCGCAGGCGATGCACCGTATTTCTGCATCGGATGGCGAATGACGTCCATAAAGGACAGGTCAGCGGCGGACAGGGCGGACTTTATCTCGCTCATCGTCGAGGAAGCGTCGCTCTTGTTCTCACCAACAAGGAAGCTCTGCAGAGAAAAGGAGCCGTTGTCCTTCTCGGTTTTTATGAGATCGGCATAGATGAAGCCGGTGGCCGTTGCGCTGAAGAGGAACGCAAGGACGAACGCAACAAACGCGATCCACTTGATCACTCGAATAACTTTCATATAGAACCCTCCTGTATTTCCTTCGTGTCCGGCAAACTGCGAGCCGAGCACCTATATTATACCGTTTTACGGGTCACTCGTCAATAGAAAAAAGACGCGAATATTTCAAAAGTATTGAAAATTTTGTTGGAAATATTACGTGACGTAGACAAACTGGAAAAGAAGCACGTGAAATAAAAATGATTAACAATACGGGAAATTTCGAAAGATTCAGCAAATTGCATAATAGTGTTAAGAATACAGGAGACAAAAAAGGGGAGAGTGCATAGCTTTTCCATTGCCGGGCAATACTGGTCGTGTTCGTGGGAGGTGATTGCTTGGCGACGGGGAAGGTGGAAATCTGCGGTCTGGATACGTCCAGATTGCCGGTGCTCTCTCAGGAAAGCATGCGCGAGCTGATCGAAAAGGCGCAGGCGGGAGACAAGGACGCGCGCCGAGAGCTGATTCAGGGAAATCTTCGGCTGGTTCTGAGTGTGATTCAGCGGTTTCAGAACCGCGGAGACAATGTGGACGATCTGTTTCAGGTAGGGTGCATTGGGCTCATGAAGGCACTGGATAACTTTGATTTAAGCCTGAACGTGCGGCCAAGCACGTATTGCGTTCCGATGATTATTGGTGAAATTCGTCGGTATTTGCGAGACAACAATGCGATTCGAGTATCGCGTTCGCTTCGTGATACCGCTTACAGGGCGCTTCGCGTGCGCGACGAGCTGAGCACCCGTTATGGCAAGGAGGCGGGAATTTGCGACATTGCCCGTGAAATGAACGTGCCGGAGGAGGACGTTGCGGCGGCGATGGAGGCCATTCAGGCTCCGGTTTCGCTGTCTGAGCCGGTTTATCAGGATGCGGGGGACGCGGTGTATGTGATGGATCAGGTGAAGGACGAGCGTGTAAACGAGGATGATTGGGTGCGAAGGCTGTCGATTCAGAACGCAATGAATCGGCTGGGCGCGCGTGAACGGGGCATTATCGAGCGACGGTTCTTTCAAGGGCGCACGCAGATGGAGGTTGCATCGGAAATCGGCATCTCACAGGCGCAGGTTTCGCGGCTCGAAAAGGCTGCGCTTACACAGATGCGGCGCTATATATGAAACGGAGAGGGATTTTCAACCCAAAACGCGCATAAATCCTATGGGAACGCGAAAGGTACGCGCGGCATAGGATGAAAGGTGAAGGGGATGATCGGATGAGCTTTGCGGATCTGAAGCAGAAGGACGTTATCAACATCTCCGATGGGCGTAGGCTGGGAAAGCCGATTGACGTGACCTTTACCGAAAACGCGCGGATTGACGCGATCGTGGTGCCGGAGGGAAGCCAGAGCTTATCGTCCCTGTTCGGCAAATCGCGCGGGGGAATCCAGATTCCGTGGGAACGCGTGCATCGAATCGGCGACGATGTGATTCTCGTGGAGATTGGCTCGGAGGCATGCTGAGGGGCGGAGGGACGCCCGGCACCGCGCAAGTGCCGGGCAGGACCTGAAAATTTCATCGGTTAAAATTAACAAATTCTACGTAGGGGACTGGACGAATGGTTAATATCGTTGTATAATAACAATAGTACGTAGGGGTTGAGGTAGAAGACGTGAAATGCGTATACTGCGGCCATGTGGGCAGCCGCGTGGTCGATTCCCGTCAGTCGGAGGATGGAGCTTCCATCCGCAGAAGGCGCGAATGCGAGAAGTGCTTTCGCAGATTCACAACCTTTGAGAAGGCCGACACCGTGCCTCTCATGGTTATTAAGAAGGATAAGACGCGTCAGAGCTTTGACGCGGACAAGCTGCGCGCGGGCATTATCAAGGCCTGCGAAAAGCGCCCGGTATCCCGGCAGAGGATAGACGAGGTCGTCGATGAAATCGAACGGCGTGCGTATCGGGAGACCGAGCAGGAGATCACGTCCAAGGCCATCGGTGAGATGGTGATGGAAAGTCTGAGGCGGATGGACGAGGTGGCATATGTACGCTTTGCCTGCGTGTACCACCAGTTCCGCGACATTCAGACGTTTGTGGATGAGCTTGGACGGCTGATCAGCGAAAATAAGGGAAACGCTGACGATGAGGTCAGATGATATATCCAAATACGATAGAAAAGGGGAAACGCACATGGCTAACAACGAACTGATTCTCGCTGTTGACGACGAGGCCCATATTCTTGAACTGCTTTCATTCAACCTGGAAGCTTCCGGATACCGCGTTGTGACGGCGGCGACGGGTGAGGACGCGCTGGTTGTCTGCGCACATGAGCGCCCGACGCTGGTTCTCTTGGACATCATGCTGCCCGGTATGGACGGTATGGAAGTGTGCAGAAGATTGAAGAGTCAGCCCACCACCGCGGATATTCCGATCATCATGCTGACCGCTAAGGGCGAGGAAGTGGACAAGATTCTCGGTCTTGAGCTGGGCGCGGACGATTACATCACCAAGCCCTTCTCCGTGCGCGAGCTGATCGCCCGTGTAAAGGCACTTCTGCGCCGCGCTGCACCGCAGAATGAGGATGAGGGCATCCTGCATGTTGGCGGACTCACGATCGACGTGGGCAACTACGAGGCCTTCCGCAACGGCGAGAAGCTGTCTCTCACGCTGAAGGAGTTTGAACTGCTCAAGCTGCTCGTTATCAGCCGCGGCAAGGTTCTGACCCGCGACTTCCTGCTCGACCGCATCTGGGGCTATGAGTTCTATGGCGAAACCAGAACTGTTGATGTGCACATCCGTCACATTCGTCAGAAGCTGGGCGACGACGCGCACTACATCGAGACGATTCGCGGCGTCGGCTATAAGTTCAACGATCGTCAGGAAAACAGACTGTGAGGTTAAGGGCCGCCCTCATGGCGACCCTGATCAACTTCGTCGTATGCGCACTGCTTTTGACCGCGTGCTCGGTATCCGCGGCCAATCTGCAAAACGGGATCTTAGAAGAAGAATTAAAGCTGACATGCCGCCTGTCCACAGAGATGTTGAACAGTGCGGCATTTCAGGATGATCCCGAGGAGTACCTGAACGGAATTGCAGACGAAGGCAGTATGCTGGTTGCATACTTTCGAAGCGACGGATCGGTCGCCTACAAGAACTTCGACTATGACGTGAGTGCGCCGACGGATGAAGAGCTTTTGCGTGAAAAAGCGGGCGTGCTGACGTTTCGTCGAACCGGTTCCACGGGAAAAAAGCTGATTTATGCGTACATGGCGCTTTCGGATGGAAGCGTACTTGGCTACGGGAAGCAGCAGGTGGGGTGGACGTATGCGCTGGGAGAG